>DASQGF010000098.1:0-3767 GCA_035632755.1 Terriglobales bacterium | reverse complement strand
GCCGCGCTGGACCGCCGTTTATCCGCCGCCATAGACACAAACAGCCATCATTTGAAGATGGCTGATCCCTTCGTCGTTTCCTGGTGCTTCCCCCGGCCCAGGCCACCGCTGGCTGGGGGGAGTAGTTAGCTTACGTCGTATTGATGATAAGTCCAATTGATACTTATTTGGGTACCATAATCCAGATTTATAGAATCAGGATTTCAGGGAGATGCCGGCCCCAAGGCACGAGAATTCCCGCCATCCGGTGAAACGGAATCACCTCCGGAAGCGTCTTAGTACTTAAGTGAGGCAGACAGGCCGTTCCTGGGAGCGCAGCAAAAGGGTTATAATCGGGCAAATCCTCACAAAAAAAAGTGAGCTCACCAGAGAAGAAGACTACTTATCTATGTCCAAGGCATTGAAGGTCCTGATCGTCACCGTATCCCTGGGAATCATTCTGTTCGCCGTCGCCGGTGGCCTGGGAGTGAAGGCTTCCACCAACGACGGCGCTTACCGCCAGCTCGGCGTGTACAGCGAAGTGCTCTCCCGCATCCGCAGCGAGTACGTGGAGGAGCCCAATATCCAGACCGTCACCGACGGCTCCCTGCACGGGTTGCTGGAATCGCTGGACGCCAACTCCAGCTACCTAAGCCCGGCCGAGTATAAGGTCTACAAGCAGCGCAAAGCGGACGGCAAGGGCGAGATCGGCGCCACCATCTCCAAGCGCTTCGGCTACGCGGCCGTGATCTCGGTGGTGCCGGGCGGGCCGGCGGATAAGGCCGGCATCGAGAACGCCGACATCATCGAGGCCATCGAGGGCAAGAGCACGCACGAGATGTCGCTGGCCGAGGTCAACGCCATGCTCACGGGTCAGCCGGGGTCGAATGTCACCTTCTCTATCGTGCGGGCACGGCGCGCCGAGCCGCAGAAAGTGACCGTGACCCGCGACCTGATCACGCTCCCGCCGGTCAGCGAAAGGATGCTGGAGGACGGCGTCGGCTACGTGCGTCCCTACGCGCTGACCAAGGGCCGGGCGCAGGAGATCGCCGCGGACATCAAGGCGCTGCAGAAGCAGGGCGCGCGCAAGCTCATCCTAGACCTGCGGGACTGCTCGGTGGGCGAGGCGAGTGAGGGTGTCGCCGCCGCCAACCTGTTCCTCAACCACGGCATGATCAGCTATCTGCAGGGGCAGAAGTTCGCCAAAGAGACTTTCAACGCCGATCCGCAAAAGGACGTCACCGACGTGCCGCTGGTGGTGATGGTGAACCGCGGCACTGCCGGGCCGTCCGAGATCGTGGCCGCTGCGGTGATGGAGAACGCGCGCGGCGACGTTGTGGGCGACAAGACCTTCGGCACCGGCGGAGTGCAGAAGGTGATTGAGATCCCCGACGGCTCAGCCCTGATCCTGACCGTGGCCAAGTACTACACGCCCGGCGGCAAGGCCATCCAGGACACGGCCATCACCCCCAACATCCTGGTGGCCGATGCGGATGAGTCGGATGTCGTCCTGCCGGACGAGGATCAGGACAACGGCGCCGAGCAGGAATTCCGCAAAGAGGAACGCCAGAAACAGGATGAGCAGTTGCGGCGCTCCATCCAAGTACTGAAGAACAAGGAATTGAAAGCCGCGGCCGCGCCACAGTAAACGCTAGCCGGTCTCCAGGATCGCGCCCCGCGGGGCGCGATTTTTCTGTTCGCAGTGACTGCCCGAGATCCCTGCCCGTGCGTCGCCCCTGAAGCTAAGGGCGATTTGGGCCCAACCGGCAGAAGCCGGCCCTCCTCACCGCGTGGGCTTCTGACCGGATAACGCCTCGCCGCGAACCTCGCGCGGCTTCGGGTCGGAACGCTGGTAACCGGTGTACTTGATGGTCTCGCGAACGCGGACGGTGTTCCCGCCGCTGAAGCTCAGAACATCGTCGGAGCGGGTATAGGTGGGGAACCAGTACTGGCCGTCGATCTGTTCGCGATAGGTCACGAACCTGGGATGGATGTTCTCGTCGCCCCTCTTTTTCTTCTTGGGGCGGACCACGTCGGGAACGGTCTTGCCGCAGGTCTTCACCACAACCAGGTCGGCACTCTCCACCCAGATGCGGCCCTGGAAATAGCGTCTGTCGTGTTGCATGGCTTTGGGCGCCACGTCAAAGACGTAGGTGTCCAGTTGGTCCACGTGCTGCTGACCGGCGTAGAGCAAGGTGTAGAGTGGCAGGTCTTCGGCGCCGAGATTGAAGGACATGCGTTCGCGGATGTCCTCCAGATCCTCCGGACTCAGGGTGATCAGCCGCAAGCTGGACTGCGGCGCGAAGGTCACGTGTTCCAGACGCCTGCCCTTCGGGTCGAAGGAGACCTCCATGACCTGCCGGTACTCGCCGTCAACCCTGAAGTCGCCGGGGAGGATGCCGGCGCGAAGCGTCTGGATGATCACATCCTGGGTGAAGGTATAGCTCTTGCGTGCGGTCTTGAATGCGGATTCCTTGGCGGTGAATTTTTGAATGATCTCTTGCGGAGCCAGACCCTGAGGCTGCTCTGGGCGGAGGGGGCCTGCGCCCTTATCGCAGTCAGTCTGCGCCCGCACAGCAGGCGGCCACAGCGCGAGGGTGACAACGATGCCCAACCAGAGGGTAACCAATCGGCAGTTCATGCGCGACCTTGCGGGCGACAAGGTTCTGGATCCCGAGGTGTGTCGCCCTGAAAACAGCCGCGCAGTGTAGCAGGCCGACTTTGGACGGGAAGAAAAAAATCGGTCTTGTTCCAGAATCAGAACAAGGCGCTCGGAGGCGCCGCAATCGCGCCGACACAAGAGCCGATGGCTGGAAAAGTACCGTTACGATTTCTCGTTGCGCTGCACAGGCATTCCATCGCAGAATGGCAGAAAGGACTTGCGGAACCATCTCAGGTCACTTGCTCAAATGGTTCCACAGGAGGAGAGGTTGGCAGGGCCGGAACAGGCGATTCCTACACCGCACCAACACCACAGGCACCACGTCCGCATCCGCCGGCGTAAGAAATTCTGGCGCAGACCGTCCTGGTGGTCCACAGTCGGACGATCCATCATCGTCGTCATGCTGGCGGTGACGGTGCTTTTCTGCATGTACCTGGTTTGGACAGGGATGATTACCCGCCCGCGATAGGAAAGCAGAGATCGCTCCCCGGCCGGGGCAGAGTACACGATCACGGCATTCCCCTGGCCTCGGCACGCCGGGATTTCCCTCCGCCCGTTACAATACCGGTGTGAAGCCGCTCATCTTCCTGGTCGAGGACGATGCCGACATCAGCCGCCTGGTGCGCCACCATCTGGAGGCGGCGGGCTATGCTGTGCGGGCTTTCCCTGCTGCCGGTACGGTGCTGGGGGAAGCCGAGAAAGAGCGTCCCTCGCTGTTCCTGCTCGACATCATGGTGCCGGGTGGAGATGGCCTCGACCTCTGCCGCCGCATCCGCCAGATGCCCGTGCTGGGCATGACCCCAGTCATCTTCCTGACCGCCAAGACCGCCGAATCCGACCGGGTACTCGGCCTCGACCTGGGCGCCGACGACTACATCACCAAGCCCTTCAGCCCGCGGGAACTGGTGGCGCGCACCCGCGCCGTGTTGCGGCGTTTCGAGAAGGCGCTGACTCCCTCGCTGGTGAAGATCGGCGAGATCGAGATCGACAGCGGCGCCATGACTCTGACGGTCCGCGGCAAGCCGATCGCCACCACGGCCACCGAGTTCCGCCTGCTGGACTACCTGGCGCGGCACGTCGGACGCGTGTTCACGCGTGACCAGTTGCTGGACGCAGTCTGGCGCGA
>DASQGF010000097.1:0-11386 GCA_035632755.1 Terriglobales bacterium | reverse complement strand
GCCATCATGCGCAGGTGTCCCATGTAGTGGATGGAGCGGTTGCCCTTGGCCGGCTTGAAGGAGCAATCGAAGACGGGCAGGTGCTCGTCCTTGACGTGGGGCGCGCCTTCGATGGTGCCGGTGGCGTCGATGTAGCTGACGATGGCGCTGGCCTGGTCGCTGGAGTAGCCGAGCTTGAACAGCGCCGTGGGCACGGTCTGGTTGACGATCTTGATCATGCCGCCGCCCACCAGCTTCTTGTACTTCACCAGCGCCAGGTCGGGCTCGACGCCGGTGGTGTCGCAATCCATCATGAAGCCGATGGTGCCGGTGGGCGCCAGCACCGTCACCTGCGAGTTGCGGTAGCCGAACTTCTCGCCGTGGGAGAGAGCTTCGTCCCAGCAGTCTTTGGAGGCGTCGATCAGGGACTTGAGCATGGACGTGAAGCCGGCGGGAGTGGCGCCGGTCGCGCTGAACGAGCTGCCAATGCTGTTGACCGAGGCGCGGTGCATGCGGATGACGTCGAGGAAGGGCTCGCGGTTGACGTAGAAGCCTGGCGCGGCTCCGCCGCGCTTGTCGTCGGTCGTCGGCTGTCGGTCGTTGGCCTTCACGAATTCGCTAGCCGGTTCGAGATAAGGCGCCAGCTCTGCGATGCGCGACGATTGCAGATACGCTTCGCCGCACATGATCGCGGTCACGCAGGCGGCGTAATCGCGTCCGGCTTCAGAATCGTAGGGCAGTCCCGCGGCCATGAGCAGCGCGCCGAGATTCGCGTAGCCCAGGCCGAGCGGACGGTAGTCGTGCGAGTTCTTGCCGATCGACTCGGTCGGATAGCCGGAGTTGTCCACCAGGATCTCTTGCGCGGTGATCACTATGTCCACGGCGTAGCAGTAGGCGTCGATGTCGAAGGCGCCGTTGGGCGCGAACTTCATTAGGTTGAGCGAGGCCAGGTTGCAAGCGGAGTCGTCGAGGAACATGTACTCCGAGCAGGGATTCGAGGCGTTGATGCGCGCCGTGTTCTTCGACGTGTGCCAGCGGTTGACGGTGGTATCGAACTGCATGCCGGGATCGCCGCACTGCCAGGTGGCCTTGGCGATCTTCTCCAGCAGGTCGCGCGCCTTGTAGGTGGTGACCACGCGGCCGCCGAGGATGGCGCGGGTGGAGAAGTCGCCGTCGCGCTCGACCGCCAGCATGAACTCATCCGTAACGCGCACCGAGTTGTTGGCGTTCTGGAAGAAGATGGAGGAGTAGGCTTCGGAGTCGGGCGAGGAGCCGTCGTAGCCGGACTGCACCAGGGTCCAGGCCTTGGCTTCTTCCTTGGCCTTGCAGTCGATGAAGTCGACGATGTCGGGATGGTCAATGTTGAGGATGACCATCTTGGCGGCGCGGCGGGTCTTGCCGCCCGACTTGATGACGCCGGCGAAGGCGTCGAAGCCTTTCATGAAGCTGAGCGGGCCGGAGGCGATGCCGCCGCCGGAGAGGCCTTCGGTGGAGCTGCGCAGCGGCGAGAGGTTCGTGCCCGTGCCCGATCCCCACTTGAACAGCATGCCTTCGGTCTTGGCCAGAGTGAGGATGGAATCGAGCGAGTCCTTCACCGAATTGATGAAGCAAGCCGAGCACTGCGGGTTGCGGTAGCCGGTCATGCCAAACTCGACGCGGCCGACTTCGGGGTTCCAGTGCCAGTTCTGGGCGTCGGAGTTGGGCTCGATGCGGTCGCAACCCACGTTGAACCAGACAGGCGAATTGAACGCGGCCATCTGGTGCAGCAGGATGTGCACGAGTTCATCGTGGAAGATGGCGGCGTCTTCGGCGGAGCGGAAGTATCCGCCGGCCAGGCCCCAGTCCTGTATGGTCTCGGCGACGCGGCTGACGAGCTGGCGCACGCCGGTCTCGCGCTCGGGCGTCTCCATCTTGCCGTGGAGATACTTGCTGGCCACGATGTTGGTGGCGGTCATGGACCAGTCCTTGGGGACCTCCACGTCCTTCTGCTCGAAGATGACGTTGCCGGCGGCGTCGGTGATCAGCGCCGCGCGCCTCTCCCACTCCACCTCGTCATAGGGCGAAACCCCGGGCTTGGTGAAAAAACGACGGAAGGTCAGGCCGGGAGCCTTGCGCGCCTGGCGGGTGTTGGAAGCGGACGCGGCAGTCGTGCCAGCGATCTTGTCGGTAACGTCAGCCATGACTAGTCTCCAGTTGTCAGTTGCCAGTCGCCGGCAGGGGCGCTGGCGAAATCCAATTCAAAACGGAGTCCGGCAGGCTAGCTGTCGGAATCCGGGTATCAACTCCGGCTAAAAACCGGCCGGAAGCGGTGGGGGAGGGCCGAGACTACTTTCTTTGATGTCGCGATTCGGAGCCGGAACTTGCGCCTGCGTGTCGGCGGAAGCCTCGATCTCCGGCGTGATCGTGTCCGGCCCCAGGCCGGAAGCGACCTCCGACGAAGCCGCCAGCCAGTGCAGCAAGGCGACGTAAACCGCCTCGCGCTGGGCGCGGTCGGGAACCACGGCGAAGCGGACGAAGCAACGTCCGGATTCCAGGCGCGCGCGTAAAGGGCTGGAGGGGAGGAACAGGCGGTCCAGTGCCTGCGCCAGGTCGTCGGTGGCAGAGACCTGGAGCAGAGCCAGCATGCGCTTGCGAGCATCCGGCAGTGAATCGTCCGCTGCTACGATCTCTTCGGCGAGGGCGAAGACGCCGGGGAGATACGGCGTCAGCGCCAGGCTGAAGCTTGACTGACAGCGCGACCAGGATGACCAGGCCAAAGGCGCCTGGATCGGGACACTGGCCACGCCATCAGGAGCAACCGCCGTGCCGACCGAGTTCGTTCCCATGTTCGTCCCCTCCGGGCAAGAAGCCGACGCCTGCACAATCTCAAGCTGACGCCTGGGGAGGCGCAGGCGGCGTCACCGCGTACAACCGCCGGCGGTCACCTCGACACCGGCGAAAGGCACAATATACCTGTATATGGTGTCTGTCAAGACTGACCCACAAGATATTGTACATATGGTTATTTTACACCCTGGGAGAGCCCCTGGCGCGGTAAAGCTCCCGGGGGAATCCCGGCGGCCTCGAATTCGACGTAGATGTCCTCGAAGACTCGCGCCGGTGCGATGCGCTGGGAGCCGTCCGGAGCTTCGACCAGATAATCGCCCGGCCCGCCTTGCTGCTCGCGGCCGCAGGCGTCGGTGAGGGTGCAGGGCTGATCGAGACGTCTGGCCTTGGCCAGAAAACGGGTGCGGTAGAGCTTCCAGTCATCCACGGCTGACTTCTCCCTGGTTTTATCCCTGGGGCCGCAGGCTGGACGGCGGCTAATCTCGGCTGGATGGGATCATGCGGTACGCGCAATGTAGCACGCGCCGAGGGGAGCTTTGAATTGTGCAAATCTTGCGAAGTGTGGAAAAGGCGGGAGCGTGGGGAGACGCGGATGGCGCGAGGTTCCGCGTGGTAGACTCGCGGGCCGGAAAAAGTTTCAAGTTTCGAGTTTCGAGTTGGTGGAGCGGCAATCATGAAGAGAGCAGCGATTGTGGTTCTCATGTTGTTTTCGGCTGTGGTGAGCACGGTGGGGCAGACGCCGCCTGGAGCGCAGGGGCGGAAGATCGGCGATTTCGCGAATGTGCTGGAGCCGGCGACGAATACGTTGATTCGGTGCGGCACGCTGATCGACGAAAAATCAGAGCCGCGGAAGGACATCCAGATCGTGCTGGAAGGAGCAAGAATCAAGGAGGTGCGACCGGCTGTTCACGACCAATTTATGCCGGGAGGAACAAAGGTGATCGATCTCTCCAACGAGACCTGCCTCCCCGGTCTGATCGACACGCACACGCACGTACTGCTGCAAGGCGACATCACCGCGGAAGATTACGACCGGCAATTGCTGAAGTGGTCGCCAGAGTACCGCACCATCCTGGGGACACAATCGGCGCGCAAGGCGCTGGAGTATGGGTTCACAACCATCCGCGATCTCGAGACCGAGGGCGCAGGCTACGCCGATGTGGACATCAAGAAGGCGATCAACGCGGGCGTGATCCCCGGTCCGCGGATGCAGGTGGCGACGCGTTCCCTGGATGTCACGGGAGCGTATCCGCTGCTGGGTTACGCACCCAACGTACCGGTGCCGCACGGGGTGCAGGTGTGCGATGGTGCGGACGGGTGCCGCAAGGCGGTGCGCGAGCAGATCATGTACGGCGCCGATTGGATCAAGGTGTACTCGGACCGCAGCTACTACATCGATCCCAACCCGCCGCCGGGCATCGGGCCGCCGCCCGTGCTCAATGATATCCCCACCTTCACCCTGGACGAAATCCGGGCGATGGTGGACGAAGCGCACCGCCAGCGGCACAGGGTGGCGTCGCACGCCACGGCGCTGAACGGCGTACACAACTCGGTCGAGGCCGGCGTAGACACCATCGAGCACGGCGATTACATCTCCGACGCCGACATGAAAACGATGATCCAGAAGGGCACGTACTTCGTGCCTACGCTCTACGTCGGCGAGTACGTGGCCGAGGGACGCGCCAAGGCGGGAGCGCCAGTGTGGCTGGACATGGTGAAGATCAGCGCCGACACCTTCCGACGCGCGCTGAAAGCCGGGGTTAAGATCGCGTTCGGCACCGATGCCGGCGGGTTCGACTGGAACATCAATCCGGCGGTGGAGTTCGGGTTACGGGTGAAGTACGGCCAGACGCCGGCGGAGGCGCTGCGCTCGGCCACGGTGACCGCGTCGGAGTTGCTGGGGATGCAGAAAGACATCGGCACCATCGAGCCGGGCAAGCTGGCGGACATGGTGGCGGTGAAGGGCGATCCGCTGGCCGACATCTCCGTGCTGGAGCACGTGGACTTCGTGATGAAGGGCGGCGTGGTTTACAAGAAACAGTAGTCAGGAGTCGGGAGTCAGGAGTTAGCGGGCGCGGCGGCGGCAAGGAGGAAGCGCCCGTCGTCGCTCGTGTCAGAAAACTCGACGCGGAAGCCGCCCCTCTCGGAGGAAGACATGAAGCATGCAATTGCAACGGCACTCGTGCTGACATTCGTCTGCACGGCCACCTTGGGATGTCAGGCTCAGACCCCCACAGTGAAGGCGGGCGCCCCGGCACCGCCGCAGGCGCCCGCCTCAAGCCGCGACGCCCTCATTGCCCGCGCCAAATCGCTTGAGCTCAACACTCCATACGTGCCGCCTCCAGGCGATCCGCTCGAACATCACACGTCGGGTTTTGCGAAGATCATGTGCTCGGCGGTGTTCATTACCGGCCTCGATCCAGACTTCGCCGCCGAGAACGTCGGATACTTCACCAGCCCTTACGCCGAGCGTGCAAAGGTTGGAAAACCTGTTATCGATCGAGCCAACAAGGCCGTGCACATCACGCTCCCAAGTGGCGTCACGCGCACTGCCATATACCTCGGTGATCAGGGGTGCGTAACGCTCCCCGTTGGCAAGAACTCAGTAAATTTCAAGCCAGTCAAAATCAAGAGCCGTCTGCCCGACCCCGCCACACAACTATGGCTGATGGGAGATGCTCTGCCCAAGGACCCGCTGCCGCCGGAGCTCGATGCGGCCAAGGTGAAGCAAGCAGTGGACGCAGCCTTCGAGCCGGCCGCCGCCATGACTGCCGCCTTCGTGGTGACCTGGAGAGGACGCCTGATTGCCGAGCGGTACGGCGAAGGCATCTCTGTACACACGCCGCTCGAAGGCTGGTCGATGGGAAAGAGCGTGACGGCCACGCTGATGGGCATCCTCATCAAGCAAGGCGTCTACAGCCTGTGGCAGCCAGCGCCTATACCTGAGTGGCAGGGTGCGGGCGATCCGCGGGCCAAAATCCGGATTGCCGACATCCTGCATATGTCGAGCGGGTTGCGGATCAAGGCACCCCAGGATCCAGATTACGACCCGTCGGGCACGTATCCTGACCACCTGTATCTCTACACCGGTAGCGTTGACTCCTTCCACTATGCTGCCACTCGCCCGCTACAGTGGCCGCCCAACACGGTGGGCCGTTATCACAACACCGACCCGGTATTGATCAACTATCTCATTCGCCTGGCCGTCGAGAAGCGGGGGGAGGAGTATTTGTCCTTCCCGCAGCGCGCTCTCTTCGACAAGATCGGCATCCGGACGATGGTGCTGGAAACGGACCCTTTTGGAGACTTCCTCACGCAAGGGTATGAGCTGGCGTCCGGACGAGACTGGGCTCGGCTTGGCAATCTCTATCTTCAGGATGGAGTCTGGAATGGTGAGCGAATTCTGCCCGAGGAGTATGTGAAATTCGTCAGTACGCTGGCGCCTGCCTGGGAAGCTGACAAGCGCCCCATTTATGGCGGCTTCTTCTGGATCAATGGCGACGGCAGGTTTCCCGTGCCCGAGGAGGCGTTCTACATGTCGGGTGCGGGTGGCCAGACCACTCTCATCATCCCCTCTCATGACCTCGTTGTAGTACGCCTGGGGCACTACAAGGGCAGTGAAGCCGGGGGCCAGAGCTTTAAGAAGGCCCTCACGCTCCTTATGGAGGCAGTGCCGCGGAAGAAGTGAGGGCAAATTGTCAGCGTAAGCTCCCGCTGCTGGGGATGCAGAAGGAAATCGGCACCATTGAGCCGGAAGCAGGACTCGGGAATCAGGGGTCAGCTGGGGCGGCGGCGGCGAGGAGGAAGCGCCCGTCGTCGCTCTTGTCGGAAAACTCGACGCGGAAGCCACCGTGCTCGATGCGCTCGAAGAAGGCCGGCTCGTCATACTTGAGCGAGCTGCTCATGCGCAGAGGCTCATCTTTGCGCAGGCGCAATTCATGGCCAGCGACCTTCAGATCCAAATCACCCGCCGGGACGAAGTACTTCACCACCTCGTGCAGGCCAGCGGTGCCGGGACGCAGCTCGAAGCGCAGCTCTCCATCCGATTCCGTCAGGCCGAGAGCGGCCAGCGGCGCGAAGGCGAAACGGCGGTTCGTCGGGTGGTCGTACCCGCGGAGAGTCTCGGCACCGGCGAAAATCTCGCCGTCGAAAAGAACGCGGTCCCCGGGACGCATCAGCCGGCGCAGGCGCGACGGGAAACGGTCCGGGTCGAACGCTCCCAGCGTATTGCCGAGCACGGTGTAGACGGCAGAACTACCTGAGTCGCGGACCGCCGCCGCCAGGGCGGCCAGGTGCTGGTCCGAGCCAATGTCAAGCTTGAAGCCGTGGACGGCGCGGGCGGCTGGGGCGGCGCGGGCCAGCGCGAGTTCGAGTACCCCTTGGCTGAAATCACTGCCTATATATAGAAGACGCGGGAAGGCATCGAGCAGGACGCGATCCTTCGACCCCTCACCGCAGCCGACGCCACAGAGGGTGTCGACCCCCGGCCAGAGCCCGGCCAGGCGGGGAGCAGCCCGGGAAAGCAGCGTCAGAGCGCGATCGGCGTTGCGGTATTCGGGCGAGCGGCAGAGCGCCACCCAGGCTTCGACCGAGAGGGGCAGCCAGTAGAAGAACTGCTCGCCCAGGTACCCGCGGGCAAGGGCGTCGGCGAACTGGGCCGCGATCTCGTGCTCGGTGAGCAGCACCGAGATAGGGAGCGGGTTGGCGGTAGCGGCCATACGGGCGGATGTTTAAATATATGGGGTCAAAATTTTGCTGTCACCTGGGGGAACGGCCTGCATCTAGTAGGGGATTGGCAGTCACACAAGGAGGCTTGCCCAGATGAAGATCGTAGAAACTGCTGAAATGGCTCCCACCTGTCACGCCGGCTACCAGCTGGTAGAGACAGCGGAGGTCGCCCCAACCTGTCACAACTTCAGCGTGGTGGAGACGACGGAAGTCGCGCCGACCTGCCACTGAGGCTCCCAGCCGTTGTTTGCTCCCGCAGCAGGCAGAAGGCATGCCGCGGGAGCCGGGGTCCCCGGCGCGCCCGCTGTTAGCGCGCTGGGGTGCCAGCGCACTTATGCCGTCATTCATCGCAGAACGGCTTTCGATCGGAACTTTCTATAACCCGCATCTGGCAGAGGCGCTTCTGTCAGAGGGCGATGGGGTCGATCACCTCTCAATGGCCGACCCTCCTGCGGCCGACGACACGTTTTTCCCCACGATCCGAGAAAAATTCCCGCTGCTGCTGCACGATTACCTGGGACAGCTCGCCGATCCCCTGAGCGACCACGCGCTCGAGCGTGCGCGTAACCTGCAGCAGCTCTATCGCGGGCCGTGGATCGCGGAACACTTCCAGTGCCTGCACACGGAAGACGGCAAGTACACGCTGGACTACGTCTTCCCTCCCCTGTACACGGAGGACTTCCTGCGGCGGTTTGTCGCCAACACGCGGCGGCTCGCCGAGTTTGTGGGTGCGCCGCTGGTGATGGAGAACATCCCCGGCTTCTTCTCGGTGGAGCACGCGCAGATGAGCGAACCGGAGTTCCTGCGGCGCTTCTTCGAGGAGACGGGATGCGGATTCCTCATCGACGTGCCGCACCTCTGGCTGGCCGCCCACTACCAGCGGCGCAACCCGCGCGAGTATATCGGTGAATTCCCGCTGGACAAGGTCGTGGAGATCCACGTAGGCGGCGTGGAAGATGACCGCGACCTGGGCGGACCGTGGGTAGCACCTACACGGCCGACGCGCGAGATCCTCGAACTGGGGGTTTGGATCGTCGAGCGCGCGCCCCGGCTGCGAGCCGTGACCGTGGACCAGTTCTCGCCAGCCCTCACCGCGGACGTCATGTTCGAGTCGGTGGAGATGACAAGGGAGGCTTTTGGGGTGAGGGCAGCGGCGCGGAAAACAGCATAGTTTCGTTTCAAGGTTTCAACGTGACTAATCGGGCGGTACAGGACGAGGTGATCCGCTACCTGGCGGATGCGAGTGTGCGGGCGCAGAGGCCGCGCGGGGCGCCGATCTCCTCCGGCGAGGCGGCGAAGGCGGCGCAGTTCGCCCATTTCCTGGCGCGGCGTTATTATCGCGACCGTTTGGCGCGGTCGTTCCGCTATTCGCATCGTTTGCGGATGCAGACCGGGCGGATCGCAGAAGAGGTGGTGGACGGGACAGAGTTCGACCGATTCCTGACGGAGTGTGTGATGGGGTCTCTGGAGTCGGCGCAACGCGTCGGAGAAATGGCGCGTGCGCACTTGGCTGCGGCGCCACAACCGGGCCCTTGGTGGCCGGAACTGCTGGACTACGAATACGCGTACTTCCTCCAGGCAGCGACATCGGAGCCGAGCCCTAGGCTGGAGCAGCCGACCCGCGGCGTGAGCGCTGTGTGCCTGCGGTTCACCTGGCGGCTGCCGCAGATGCTGCTCCGCTTGCGCGCAGGCGTAGCGATCGGGGACGAATTGCAGCAGGAGGCGACACTGCTGTTCTCGCGCACGCGGGAGGGCAGGATCTACGTGGTCGAAGTGGAACCGCAGTTGGAGAACATCTTCCTCGCGGTGGACGGTTCAAGGACACCGGAACAGATCGCGGCAGCGGCGGGGGTGGTCGTTGAGCAGGCCCTACGGGCTCTCGCGGTGCTCAACGCGATCGGAGCGGTGGTGATGGTAAATCCCGCGCACTGAGGATCCGGTCGTCGTCAAATGAAGAGGTTGTACTTCAGGATGCACCACAGAGTGCGAAATCCGTCTTTCCAACCGATCTTCTTCCCTTCCTCGTAAGTACGGCCTGAATAGGAGATGCCAACCTCGTATACACGACACTTGAGGGCAGCGATGCGGGCGGTCACTTCAGGTTCAAACCCGAAGCGGTCTTCGGCCAGCTTCACCTGCTGGATGATCTCCCGGCGAAAGACTTTGTAGCAGGTCTCCATGTCCGTCAAGTTAAGATTGCTGAGCATGTTCGAGAGCAGGGTGAGGAACCTGTTGCCCACGTAATGCCAGAAGTAAAGAACGCGGTGCGATTCTCCGCCCGCGAAACGAGATCCGTAGACCACGTCGGCTTTGCCCTCGAGAATAGGGCCGATCAGTTTGGGATATTCGCTGGGATCATATTCCAGATCGGCATCCTGGACGATGACGATTTCCCCGGTGGCCGCGGCAAAACCGGTGCGCAGCGCTGCGCCCTTCCCGCGGTTTTTCTCGTGGAACAAAATGCGTAGGGGACCGTCGGGCGCGCCGCCGGCGAGCTCCTGCAACCGCACGCGCGTTCCATCGGTCGAATAATCGTCGATGATGATGATCTCCTTTTCGATCGGAGAAGCCATGGTCCGTCGGACGATCTCGTCGATGTAGTTGAACTCGTTGTAAACGGGTATCACCACCGATGTCTTCATCAGCATTCCTACTGTGCAGCCCAGAATTTAGGCTATCCGCGGCACGGCAGTGCCGGTTCGGGTGCGCGCGGGGACCATCTGCTCTGTGGGCTATCGCAGATAGATTACTGCAAGTGCCATCGGTTTACAGCCCGGGACTTCTCGGAGACACTAGACTACTTGAATGTCACCATCTGCATCACCCAGGCACCCCCAGTCAGGGCGGCCGTGGCGCTGTAACTTCCGGTCGCCGACACAATGCGGTCTTCCGCGATATCCGCGTCCGGCTTGGTGATAATGCGGGAGGTAAAGTTAGTCCCAGGTCCCTTGGTGCTCTTGGCAATCGTGTTGGCGCCGAAGATCAACTCCCTTGCCGTCGTGATCGTGGCCGAACCGCTGTTCGAAGTGGTGCCCGAGCCGCTGGCTCCCGCCGTCACATCGAGGGTGTTCACACCTTTGTACTCCAGCACCCGGAGGTCGACCGCAGCCGCCGCCGGGTTGAAGGTCACGGTTACCGTGTTACTGCCACCCTTGACATTCGGCGCATAGTAGATCGACTGGCTCTCGTTAGTGCTGCGCGTCGGCCCGATGGCCAGCGAGTACGCGTTCCCCTGACTGTCTGTAACCTGGGTTACGTTAGAGGTGGTGTCGTTCCACCCCACCACCACCACATTCAGGTCGCCGGCCGTCTGCGCCGCCGGATACGCGACCGATACCGTCGACTGCGACGACTGCGGTGTGGCCGCGGCCACTTGCACAAATGCGATCGGAACCGTTCCAATGGTGTAGGTCCCACTGGCCACCGCGCTGTTGGCGAGACCGCTTTTGGTGCCGATGGCTTCCAGAGTTTCCGAGGCGCTCACCGTGACCGTTCCCCCGTTCGCCAGCGTGGTGCCCGTGGAGCAGGTACCCGGTGTGGTAGCCGCCGGCGGGGTCCCGTTGGTGGTGTAGCAGATGGTCGCCCCGCTGGTCGCAGACGTGATGGTCACCGGTTGCGCAGAACTGTATGTCCCCGCCCCAGGGCTGAAGGTCGGCGTCGCTACCGTGATGACGTATGCAGCGCTGCCCACGCCGCTGTTGGTGAGGCCGCTTTCGGTGCCGATGGCTTCCAGAGTTTCCGAGGCGCTCACCGTGACCGTTCCCCCGTTCGCCAGCGTGGTGCCCGTGGAGCAGGTACCCGGTGTGGTAGCCGCCGGCGGGGTCCCGTTGGTGGTGTAGCAGATGGTCGCCCC
>DASQGF010000096.1:0-5418 GCA_035632755.1 Terriglobales bacterium | reverse complement strand
AAGCAGCGCCGTCGGCACACCGGTTGCGGCCAGAACTCAGCACGGGTGAGACCGCCGCCAAGGCACAGCGCGCCAACGGTACGGGGCGCCGAACGCAATGGAGAGATAGTTGGCACGCATGAAAGGAAAAGTGAAGTGGTTTAATAACGCCAAAGGCTATGGATTCATCGGACGCGACGACGGCCCCGACGTGTTCGTCCACTACAGCGCCATCGAGACGGAAGGCTACAAGAGCCTGCAGGAAGGCGACGAAGTCGAGTTCGAGATCGTCCAGGGGCAGAGAGGCCCGCAGGCCGACAAGGTGACCAGAGTCGCTTCGTAAGAACTACGCCGTACCTTCTCTCACCGCCCAGCCAGAAAGGCTGGGCCTTTTTTATTTCGCCGTCGGTCGTTGGCCGGAGCGTGAAGGAGAGGGCCAGCAGGAATAGAATCTAGAAGCAAGAGAATGCCGACCTTCGACAACAAGAGCGTCGCCTCCATCCTCTATGAAACCGCCGATCTGATGGAGGTGCGGGGCGACGATTCCTTCCGCATCCGCTCCTACCGCAATGCGGCGCAGGCGCTGGAGTCGCTGCCCACGCCCATCGCCGAGCTGGTGGGCGAGACCAAAAAGCTGCTGGAGATCCCCGGCATCGGCAAGAGCATGGCGAGCCACATTCAGGAGCTGTTCCGTGAGGGCATGCTCACGATGCACAGCGAGCTGCTCGCGAAGTATCAGCCGGCGATGCTGGATCTGCTGAAGATCCAGGGCCTGGGACCGAAGACGGTGGCGCTCATCTGGGACACGTTCCAGGTCTGCGACCCGGCCGCCGTGGAGAAGCTGGCGCGCGAAGGCAAGTTGCGAGAGCTGCCGCGCCTGGGCGAGAAGCAGGAGCAGAAGATTTTGAAGGCGATCGAGCAATACCGCCGGATCTCCGGGCGCTTCCTGCTGGACGAGGCCGACCGCACCGCGCAAAAGCTGATCGAGCACCTCGACGGGATCAAGGGAATGGATGCTGTCACCCCGGCGGGTTCGCTGCGGCGCGGGCGCGAAACCGTGGGCGATCTGGACATCCTGGTCACCGGCAAATGTTGCACCACCGACAAGCCGCGCGAGGCGGTGATCGAGCGCATCCTCGCCTTCCCCGGCATCCTGGAGACCATCGCGCGCGGCGAGAACAAGGTCAGCTTCAAGCTCCGCAGCGGCATGCAGGTGGACGTGCGCCTGCTGGCGCCGGAGTCGTTCGGCGCGGCCATGTGTTACTTCACGGGCTCGAAGGCACACAACATCGCGCTGCGGCAGCGGGCGCTGAAGCTGGGCTACACCCTGAGCGAGTACTCGCTGGCTCGGCTGAAGGACGAAAAGCCGGTGGCTGGTCGGACCGAGGCAGAGATCTACGGCAAGCTGGGCCTGGACTTCATCCCGCCGGAGATGCGCGAGAACCTGGGCGAGATCGAGCTGGCGGAGAAGCACGCCATCCCCACGCTGATCACCGAGAAGGACCTGCAGGGTGACGTGCACATGCACACCAACACGACCGACGGGCGCTGCACTATCGAAGAAATGGCGCAGGCGGCGCGCGATCGCGGGTACAAATACATGGCCATCACCGATCATTCCAAGAGCCTGGCCATGACCTTCGGTCTCGACGACCAGCGGGCGCTGGAGCACACGAAGAAAATCCGCGCCACCAAGGTGGAGGGGATCAGGATTTTCGCCGGAATCGAAGTGGACATCCTGGCCGACGGCGACCTCGACCTATCGGACTCGGTGCTGGAGCAGATGGACGTGGTGATCGCCAGCGTGCACTCGCACTTCAACCAGGAGCCGCAGAAGATGACGGAGCGGCTGCTGCGGGCGATCGCGAACCCGCACGTGTCGATTGTGGGACATCCCACGGGGCGCCTCCTGCTGCGCCGCGACGCCTACGATTTCGCCATGGACGCGGTGCTGAAGTCGGCGGCCAAACATCGCGTCGCCATGGAGCTGAATTCCTATCCTGACCGGCTGGACCTCTCAGACTTGCACCTGCGCATGGCCAAGGAGCGCGGGGTGAAGATAGTGATCAACACCGATTCCCACCACACCTCGCATTTGGAGAAGATCAAGTACGGCGTGCTGCAAGCGCGACGCGCGTGGCTGACCAAAGCCGATGTGCTGAATGCGCTGCCGGTGGAGAAGTTTGCCAGGGCGATGAAGAAACAATGGTAGGAGTCAGGAGTCGGCGGCGCGCACCCAGTGAATCCGGCATCTGAACTAATCGAGGAGAGCAGCTATGCCTAATGGAGCAACCCAGCCGAAGAGCAACCAGTCGGCGCCGGACGCGGGGCACATCCCCATCACCGAGGAAATGGACAGCGCCAAGTGGACGCTGCCGCCGGCGATGCCGGTGGTCATCGTGCTGGTGGTGCTGGCGGCGATCGTGGCTGCGGGGGCGTACCTGCTGCGGGCCAAGCCCGGCGCGTCGGGCGCCATCACCGGCGTCTATGCGGCGGAAACGCCGGACAAGAGCAGCACCATGGTTCTTATGCAGGTGAGCGTCAGCAACATCGGTAACAAGCCTATGTGGGTGCGCGAGATCAAGGCGCAGCTCAAGACCGATCAGGGAGAGTGGACGGACGATGCCGCTTCGCCGGTGGACTTCGCCCGTTACTTCAAGGCCTTCCCTGCCCTCGGCCTGCACCAGACGCCGCCCTTGAAACCGGAGATTAAGATCGCTCCCGGCGAGCAGGCCGAAGGCATGGTGCTGGTGTCGTTCCCCGTCGGCAAGGACGCGTTCGACAAGCGCAAGTCGCTGACCGTCACCCTGGAGAATTACGATCGGCGGCCGATGGTGATCGCGGAAAAGCAGTAGGCAGTTGTCAGTGGCAGGACATCGCTTCAGAAGCTCAATAAGAACGCTCCCCGGCGGGAACACGTGTCAGGGCACGACTTCAATAGCCTGCCCTGAGCGAAGTCGAAGGGTGCCGTCTGCAACGTTGTTGTATTGTCATTCCGAGCCCGCCCGAGCGAGCTTTGCGAGTGAGGGCTAGGCGAGGAATCTTGGGTTCTGTTCGCCTGGAGCAGTTTCAGAAAAAGGGAAAAGACATGGTTTCAAAACCACGACCCCAAGATCCCTCGACTCTCGCTCCGTTCGCACGCTCACGTCGCGCTCGCTGGGGATGACAATTTCATTGAGCCTCTTTCGGCACGACTGAAGTCGTGCCCTGACACGTGTTCTGGAACCGAGGAAGTTTTCCCGCAGGCTCCAAAGCCGTGCCGTTCCCCAAGAAACTTACTGGTGTTTTTGCAGAAAGCGCAGGCGCGGGTGCGGCTGGTGGCCGGGAATGATGTCGTCATACTTGAGGGCGCTGATGGAGCCGTCCACTTCCAGCACCGCGAGCGAGACGTCCTTGACGCTGGCGATGCCGTGCTCGCGCAGGGCGCGCTCGACCTCGTCTACCGTCAGGTGCTCACGCGCCAGATTCGAGGGCAGTAACTGGCCGTCATGGATGAGCAAGGTGGGCGAGCCCTGCACGAAGCGGCGGAAGCGCCGGTTCACCCCGCTGAGTTCCGCGACCAGGTAATTCATCAGCAGCAGGGTGCAGGCGGCGACCACGCCGCCCCAGAGCGAGGTGTCGGGACCGGTCATGGCATTCTGCACTGCATTCGAGAGCAGGAGCAGAAGGGTGAGGTCGAACGGCGTCATCTGGCCGACCTCGCGTTTGCCGCTCAGCCGGACACCGATGAGGATAACCAGGTAAATGCTGGCGGTGCGGATGAAGATCTCCGCGAGAACGCGCGCGCTGGCGTGCATAGGATCACGTTAAAGTCAAAAGGGGAAAGTGAAAAGTGATAAGTGGGGTAAGAGACACGGAGAGACGCAGCATGCTGCGTCTCTACCAGAAGCGCCGCTGTCAGTTGCCGGTGGGCGGTGACGGCGCGTTCTTGGGAGTGGAGATATAGCCGGACACCCTGTCCTTGCCCACCGTGAACACCACCAGTTCGTACAGCATGCGGTCGCGGCCGGTGTAGAACTGCAGCGGCTCGTAGATGGTCCGGTCTTTCTTCTCGATGGTGCGGTCGTCAGCAATCACATTGAGTGTGAACTTGCCGCGCCTGGGATCGGCCTTCTTAAGCTGTAGGCTGACGGTGGAGACCGGCGTGCTGCCCTTGGACTTGGTCAGCGTGAACTCGTAGTAGTTGCGGTCGCCCCTGTGCTTGAGAACCTCGAGGTCGTCGCGGGTCCGGGCGATGAGGCCGCTCTGCTGTCCCAGGTCGCCGATGGCGCGCTCGAGCTTGCCCTTGGTGGTCTCGAGATCGGTCCTGACGTTGCCCACGTCGCCCTTGACTCCGGCGACCTCACCCTTGACGCCGGCGACTTCGCCGCTGACCTTGCCGATCTCCTGCCCCTGCTCCGTCAGGCGGGATTCGGCGGCGCGCTGCTGGCGCTGGAGTTCGGCGGTGCGGCGCGCCAACTGCTCCTCCGTCATCCCCACCTGCTTGGCGATGGCCTGCTGCGAGGCCTTGGCGTTGGCTTCGTCCTCGTTGACGCGACGAGCGAGCTTGTCATAATTGATCGCGGCCGTGGCCTGCGCGCTCTCTACCTTGGCCAGCCGGCCGTTCATATCAAACATCAGGTAAAGGGAGACAATGACGTAAACGGCGGCGACCGCCAGCAGGACATTCCTCAATGTGCCCCCGCTGCTCTGCGGGACGGCAGGCTCTTGCTCAGACAACATGGTGTGCCTCGCGGATAGACTCCGTGGGGCCCATTGTTTCAGCAGAATTGCGGGAGTGTCAATGCGAGGGGCTGGCGGACCGGCCGTTCTGGTGCATGGAAGCCGGCACGGGGCGCGGGAATTCAGGGCTGAAGCCGTCGCCATTCTCCGGCGCAGGCCAGCGGATCTCGAGACCGTTGAGGAAGCTGTGCTTGCGGGAGAGACTGACGGCGGCTGCCGCCAGCTCGCAGAAGATCCCCAGCTCCGCCAGCGAGTAGGTAACGCGCAGGAAGTGACAGCCGTTCTCCTCCGTCCACTCGGAGCAGGAGTCCTGGCGGTGGGCGATGCGCGAGACGCGGCGGAAATGAGCGGAATCCTCGAACTCGATCAGCACGGTGATGCCGTCGAAGCCGAGAACCAGGCCGCAGCCGTCACAGCGCGTGTAGGCTGGTACCGGGGCCGCGCACCGTGGGCATTTCGCCATAAAGCAATCCTTTCTGCTGGTCCGCGTATCCTCCTGAAAACCAATTCTGACGCGGCTGGCAGGTGAGTTCAAGACGGAAATGGAAAGGCGATGCCGGTGAGTAACCGGGGCAGCGCCGCCCTCCGCTAGAATACTCGCGTGAAAAGCTGGGACGTGGTGATCGCCGGGGGCGGCATCGTGGGTGTGTCGTTGGCGCGTGAACTGCGCAAGCATGGCGCCAGCGTGCTGATCGTGGAGCGCGGCGAGCCGGGACG
>DASQGF010000095.1:0-10421 GCA_035632755.1 Terriglobales bacterium | reverse complement strand
TATACTTTTCCGGGTTTTCGACATTTTGAAGCCGCCACCACTGCGCCGGCTGGAGAGGATCGAAGGCGGCGCCGGTATCGTGCTCGACGACGTGGGCGCCGGCCTGTATGCGCTGGCCATCGTCCAGGCGCTGGTTTATTGGCGCATCCTGGGCTAAACAGCGTACAGGGGTTCGGCTGTGGCATCCAAGTAGCTGGAGATATGGGCATCTCGGACCGACTGCTCGGAAAGAAGAACGTCAACGGCAAGCCCCACATCGAGACGGTGGTGCCGGCCGCTGCTCTGCCCGGCGGCGAAGTGCGGATCATCGGCAGCGGGCTGAAGCCGCCTGAACTGCGCCGCCCGCGGGTGCAGTTCGGCGAGGTCGAGGGGGCAGTGGTCATCGCCGCCGATGACTTCGTGATCGCCCGCGTGCCCGATGGCGCCGTCACCGGCCCGGTAGTGGTCTCGACCAACGGCTCCGTGTCCAACGGGCACGAGGTCCGAGTGGCGGCGCCGATCGCCGAAAACCTGCATCCCGTGGCCAATCCCGCGCTGGACGCGGAAGGCAACATTTACGTCACTTTTTCCGGCTCACGCGGGCAGAAAGTCCCGGTCTCCATCTACAAGATCGACACCAACTACGCGGTGAAGCCCTTCCTTTCCGACATGATGAACGCCACCGCCATCGCCTTCGACCGCGCCGGCCAGCTCTACGTTTCCTCGCGGCACGACGGCACCGTGTACAAAGTGGCTCCCAACGGCACCATGTCGTCCTACGCCGAAGGCATGGGTGTCGCTACCGGCATCGCCTTCGACCGCGAGGAGAATCTCTACGTCGGCGATCGCACCGGGACCATCTTCAAGATCGGCCGCGACCGCCAGATCTATGTCTACGCCACCCTGGAGCCCAGCGTGTCTGCGTATCACCTCGCGTTCAGCCCGGCGGGAGTGCTGCACGTCACCGGCCCCACCACTTCCAGCTACGACGTCGTATATTCCGTCGACTCCCATGGCACGGTCACGGTGTTCTACCGCGGCCTGGGACGCCCGCAGGGACTGGCCTTCGATGTGGAAGGCAATCTCTACCTGGCGGCGTCGCTGGGCGGCAAACGCGGCATCGTGCGCATCACACCCGACCACAAGGCGTCGCTGGTCGTCTCCGGACATGGCGTGGTGGGACTCGCTTTCGCGCCAGGACGCTCCGCCATCCTCGCCACCCAGAGCGCCGTCCATCACCTGTCGTGGGGCATTCAGGGAAAGGCGCTGCTGGAGTAGAACGAGCACTTGGCAATTAGCAATTAGCACTTAGCCCCGGACCGCCTCGCGGATGGCAAGAAGCACTGGCTGGCTAAGTGCTAAGTGCCAAATGCTAAATGCTAGACTTTCCTCGTGGACGCCGAGATCATCGCCATTGGCTCGGAGCTGCTGACTCCCTTCCGCCAGGACACCAATTCCCTTTACCTCACTGAGCACCTCAACCAGCTTGGCGTGGAGGTCGCGTTCAAGACGGTGGTTGGCGACACGCGCCAGCACCTTACCCAGGTGGCGAAGATCGCGCTCGGCCGCGCCGACCTCATCATCTTTATGGGCGGGCTCGGACCGACCGAGGACGACCTGACGCGGGAAGCCGTGGCCGCCGCGCTCGGCCTGGAGTTGCGGCGCGATCCCGAACTGGTGGCGGCGCTCTATGCGCGCTTCGCCGCGCTCCGCCGCAAGATGCCGGAGAACAACGAGCGCCAGTGCGACGTGATTGCCGGGGCTGCCGTCCTGCCCAACGAGAAAGGCACCGCCCCCGGCCAGTGGATCGAAGGCAACTACGAGGGCAGGAAGAAGATCATCCTGCTGCTGCCCGGCCCGCCCTGGGAACTGAAATTGATGTTCGAGAAACAGGTGCTCGATCGCCTACGGGCGGCGCTGCCGCCGGCATTCATCGCCACGCGCGTCATCAAGGTGGCGATGGTGCCGGAATCCACCTGCGACGCGCGCATCGCTCCCATCTACAAGAAGTACGCCGACGTGCAGACCACGATTCTGGCGGATGCGGGCGAGATCCAGATCCACCTGCGCTCGCGCGCCGGCTCGCTCGCCGCAGCGCAGCAGCGCGTGGATGCGCTCGCCGATGAAATCGAAGACGAGCTGGGCGACAGCGTCTTCTCGACCGGCGGCGAATCGCTGGAGCAGATCGTCGCCTATTACCTGGAGATGCGCGGCGCCACTATCGCCGTCGCCGAATCCTGCACCGGCGGCATGATCGCCGAGCACCTGACCTCGATCAGCGGCAGCTCGCGGTACTTTCTGGGTGGCGCTGTGGTGTATTCGAACGAGCTGAAGACGGCGATGGCGGATGTGCCGGCGCTGCTGATTGCGCAGCACGGCGCCGTCAGCAAGCAGGTGGCGGCGGCGCTGGCGGAGGGCATCCGCCGCCGCGCGAATTCCACCCTCGGCGTGGGCGTCACCGGAGTCGCCGGCCCCACGGGCGGCACTGAGGAGAAGCCCGTCGGGCTGGTGTTCCACGCCGTCGCCGACGGCGTCCAGACCGAGGTCGTGGAGCGCAAGTTCATCGGCGACCGCGAGCGCGTGCGCCGGTGGGCGATGCGGCAGGCCTTGGACCTGGTGAGAAGAAGGTTGATGTGAGATTTGTAATTTTAAATATTTGTGATTTGTGATTTGCAAGTCTTGAAGTTGATGGCGAGGTCAGAGCATGTTTGCGACGCAAACTCTACAAATTACGAATTTGAATCTGGCGGAGCGCCCATTCCGCGTGTTCCGCCACCACGGGATCCGGATCGCGGGCTAGCTGCTGGAGCAGCGGCACGAAGCCTTGCTCGCCGCTGTTGCCCATGGCCACCGCAGCATTCCGCCGCAGTCCTGTTCGCTTGGAGCGTCGGATGGGGGAGCCGCGGAAGGCACTGCGGAAATCCTCCTCAGACAGGTTCGCCAGCCAAGTCAGCGCGGGATGGAATCGCTCCGGGAGCGGTTGGAATTCGGGGCCAGAGGAAGCGGGAGCCTTGCGGTTCCAAGGGCAGACGTCCTGGCAGATATCGCAGCCGAAGACGTGGTTTCCCATGCCCGGGCGGAGCGCTTCGGGGATAGCGCCGCGCTTTTCGATGGTGAGATAGGAGATGCAGCGAGTGGCATCCAGTTCGCGGGGAGCGACAAAGGCCTGGGTCGGGCAGGCATCCAGGCAGCGGGTACAGGAACCGCAGCGGTCCGGAGCCGGCAAGTCAGGCGTCAGTTCCAGCGACGTGAGGATCACGCCTAGAAACAGCCATGAGCCTAGGCGCTGGTTGATCAGGCAGGTATTCTTTCCGATCCATCCCACGCCGGCGTAGGCGGCAAAGACGCGTTCGACCACCGGTCCGGTATCGACGTAGCAGCGGGTCTCAAGTCCCGGATCGGCGACTGTCTCCCGCAGACGCGCTTCTACGCGACGCAGGCGTTCCATGACCACTTCGTGGTAGTCGGTGTCTCCCCAGGCATAGCGCGAAATCCATCCGCGCTTCGCATCATGGCATTCGGCTGAGCGAGGAGGCGCCGTGTTGTAGTTCAGCGCGCAGACGATCACCGAGCGCGCCCAGGGAGCGACGTGCTCGAGCGCTGCGCGCTTGAGACGCCCCTGGTTGTCGCGCGATTCGAGGTAGGCCATCTCGCCGGCCCTGCCGCCGGCGATCCAGTCGGAGAAGAATCGCAGTTCGCGCGATTCGCCGAGCCGCGCCGGGGCGATGCCGGCAAGATCGAAGCCGGCTTCGGTCGCCGCTTCCTTGACCAGGGCTTCGAGTTGGGCAACAGAAGTCGACATCCCTGTACAACGCGGTTTCTGGTCCGCCAGCAGCCGCTCTCAGGCGACGAGGCGAGTCCGGATCGACGGGAGTTATGCGGGATGGGTGGGGGCGCAAGCACCCCCAGAGAACGCCGTCCATCCCCCCGTCCACCCCCTGTGTCGTACAGAGCCCGCGTCCCGATGTTAAAGAAATTCTAGGAGTAATTACCGCACAGTAAACAGCTGGGTGGATTCTTGCGAGGTATTATTGTATGTTGGGAATGAAGAAATCTCAAAATAATGAAGAAATCTCAATTAGTTACGAAGGTCGCCAGCGAAGCCGGCATCTCCAAAAAACAGGCTTCAGCGGCTCTCGATGCGACCCTGAACAGCGTCACCTCCGCCTTGAAGAAGGGTGAGCGCGTGACCTTGGTCGGATTCGGCACCTTCGCTACATCTCAGCGAAAGGCTCGCACGAGCCGCAACCCCCAGACCGGCCGACCGATCAAAATAGCCGCGAAGAGAGTCGCTAGGTTCACTGCCGGTGGCGAGCTAAGGGGCGCTGTCGCCAAGCAGCCAAAGCCGAAGTTGGATGCCTTCGAAGCCACATTCGAAGAACTTTCGGATTTCTATTGAAGTAAATCATGCCCGCACGACGAACAACTACGGGAAAGGAACTCAGAAGCTACTTCGAGGATTGGCTGGATACAGCGTTTGCGAACGGGCTTGTGAGCGTCAGGACTAGAGAACAGGCTCTACGCTCTACGATTCAGCGTCTTCGGGCGCTGGTTGCGGCGCTAAACGCTTCCGGCGCTGCCCAATGCCGAGTGGGCCAAGCAACGTTGGCTCTGTTCTTGAGAGAGGGCCGAGATCCGTCCACTGGCAAGTTCAATCTTTTCGAGATTCGCTGGCTACGACGACGGTCCCGACGCAAAGGGCTGCCGCCCAAGCTCCGGTGTTTTTTGGGTCACAGATTTACCAAAGCGATTACCCGTTCGCTCAGGCACAACCTGCGTCACGTTCTTGAACCGTCAAATGTGCAATTGGACTGGTCCGGCATTGATTTGAACGCGTCTGGTTTCTTCGACGAAATTATACAAAAGATACGAAAGGCAGATTTTTGTATCTTCGACAACCGATCCGCGAGCGAGAAGCCCAACGTCTACATCGAAGCCGGCATTGCGTATGTGCTAGAAAAACCGTTTATCCTGGCGAATTACCAAGGCAACAGACTTGGAGTGCCGTCTGATCTGAGCCACATATTGAACCTCCCTTACAAGAACTACAGAGACCTGACGAAGACCATGTATTTCAACCTTCCCGTGTTCCTACGTGATACGGGTCTTCGGAAGAGGCGCTAACTGGGCATCGCAGGTCGAGGAACTGCGAGAGTGAATCGATGAGGCAATGCCGCAGCAGGGCAGACGGTCAACCGTGCGAGTGGGGGACCGAGGAGAGTTATTAGTCAGACCGCCCGGCCAGCCAGGCCTGAATGCTGGGCCAAGTGTTCTGGGGGGCCTTAATACCAGCCATGCTGTCCACGTGGGTACCCGGCACCCTCAGATCCTGTTTGTCGCTGCTGCCCACGACCCGCAGCAAGCCCTCGGACTGACAGGGTGGCGAAACGTAATCATCCGTTGCGATGACGTTTAGTAGATTCGCGCGAATCAGCCCTAGGTCGACGTGCCGATTTCCCATCAGCAGTTCGCCACGCATGAGCCGGTCATTGCGGTACAGTTCCACCACCAAGTCACGGAAGAGCGCGCCGGTCAACGGGACCAGATCGGCAGCCCAGGTACGTCGAGCCTGCCAGTGGCGAACGAATTCCGGGTTATCCAAGTGGTCGCAGAGCTGCAAGAACGGGCGGATAAAGCTTTCAACCGGACCGGCGGTCGCGGCGCCGCCGAGAGCAATCATTTCGCCGGGGATGTTCTCGAAAGCGCATAAGAGCCGTTCCAGCGCGAACCATCGATCGTCCACGAGTCGCGCCAGCGCAATCGCATGTTTGGCGGAGTAATCGAGCGGCGCTGTGAGCAGAATAAGATTGCGTAAGCCGTCGTTCGGAAACAGTGCCGCGTAGATTGCGGCGAACACACCACCGATCGACCATCCGAGCATGCTGTACTCCGCGGTTCTTACAACGCTTTTCATCTTGCGGATCGCCCGCGGAAGGTATTCCTGAACGTAGCCGCTCAACCCGAGCGATTGATCCTCGGGACCGGGGTACCCCCAGTCGAGAAGGAACACGTCGAACCCGCTCCGCCGCATCCAGTCCACAAAGCTGTGTCCGGGACAGAGATCCAGAATCGCGGGTCGGCCGATCGGAGCGTAAACGAGCAGCAGCGGAACCCGATGCCTTTTCTCCGCAGGCAGCACTGGTTCGTAGCCATACTCCCTCGCTTTATTTAGCGACCAAATCAGGCGCCTCGGAGTGCAGCCCGTCGGAGCACGCGTCGTCAGCACAGAAATCAACGCCGGCAGCCCGCTGGCTAACTTGAGCAGGTGAAAGAACGCAGCGGGAAATAGGGCTACAGCATCCATGGCGCAGGATTCGACCTCGGCTCGCCGATCAGGCGGCTGGACCGACTGCTCGTGTACGTACATCTCCTCTTGCCATCGAGGCCGTGATCCCCTTCAAGACCATGAGATGTCCTTCGGGCCAACCGCGTTGTGACGGCCAAATCGTAGCAAGCGCATGTCCGGGATGATGAAAGCGCGGTGGGCGGAAGGACTGTAAAGAACCCGTCACCGCGTTTTCTTTCCCGAGCTTACCGGGGGGGATGCTTCGTCAGCATCACCTCGGTTCTTTTTGGGGCTCACCATTGTTACCAATCGGGATTTTACGGCTTGGGTTTATTTGGCTACCTAATGGCTCTCTTCCCTATGACCTTCCTCTTCGGAGGCGTCGTCTTCAGAATCGGCTTGGCTACACTTTCCTTCTTTTCCATCATCAGGACCTTGCCGCTACTTGTCCGATTTGTCGCTTTACCGTCCCAGATTCGGACGGCAATGTCCCAAGCATCTCTCTCAGCAACTGCTTCGACGGCTTCATATCCTTCCCTGTATTTCCTGGCAACCGTGCTCTTCATGGCGTCCTCCCAAAAACCAGTTCTGAAAGGCCCGCGAGAACGCCTTCCGTTGAAGTCGTCATTGGACTTCTCCCCGAGCCTGTAAGGGCTGGTTCCTATGATCTCACTCGAAAAATTGCGTTGCGTCCACACCCAGCGTAGCGTGTGCGTTGAGCGGCGCACACGCAATTAAGAGAGCCCTTGCTTTCCGTCCCTCGCTCACGCAAGGTCTGGCTTTCGCTCGTCCTGTGGATTGCGGCCGCTCCCGAGAACCGGGTTTTTTCGCCCCAGGGGGTGGTGCGCTTCCGTAGGTGGAAACTGCTCTTCGGAGAGACGACGACCTTAATCTAATTTTCCTCCCCCGATAGGCTTTGTCAATGACAAGAATAGGAAATCTTCTGCGTTGGGCCAAATCGGGAATGCGCGATTGTGGCCGTGAGTTCCACGGCGCTTTCGCTTACGCAGGCTGTAGCGGGAGGGATTTTGTTACAGGCTTTAAATGCCCAGCTTCTTGACTTCCTCGTTGTAGTACTTGCGGTAGAGGATGTCCCATTCTTGGGTGCCTTCCAGAATGGTGCGTTTCTGGCTCTCGATCTTCTGGCGGGCGGCGGCGTCGATCCTGGCTTCTGCCTTGAGCACCTCTTCCAGGATGCGGCGGACCTCCAGGCGGATGGTGTTGCGGTCCTCGATGAACTCAACCGCTTCCAGCGCGGTCAGCGCGTCGGTGACGGTGTGTGCCAGCTTGTTCACCTTGTCGCGGCTGAGCCGCAGCCCCGAGTTGCGCTCGATCTCCGGCAATCTCACCATGTGCGGGCTGCGATGATAGCACGCCCGCCCCGGCGTTTTCCTGTGGCTGGATGTCCCGGAACCGCCCCCCCGAAGGTGCAACCCCGAAGGTGTACTCGCGCAGTGCTCCCCTTGGCCGCTTGGCCCTTTCGTTCCACTGCCAATCCGGATAACAATAGGACAGCTTTTACACTGATGAGACACGGGTCCACTCCCGACGCGGGGCTGCCGGGCCGGCGTCGCCGTGTGCCCGAACCTCCCCAGCCTTACTCTGCCGAACAGGATCCCGTCCAACGATTGTTGGCTTTCGCCTACCTGCAGGCGCAGAAGACCCAACGAGAAGCCGGGGAGGATCTGCGGAAGGACGCCGATACCTTGTCGGCGGTGCTGGCAGCCCAGGGCCAGATCGCGGCCGCGCACCTCGACCTGGAGCAATCGCTGGAGTTCATCGCCGAGGGGGCGCGGCGCCTCACCGGCGCCGGTGGCGCCGCCATCGCCCTGTGCGAGGGCCAGAGGGTGGTCTGTCGCGGACGCTCCGGCCTGATCGCGCCGGAACTGGGCGCCGGTCTGAATCCGCATTCCGGAATTTCCGGCGAGTGCCTCCGCACCGGCGAAGTCCAGCTCTGCGACGATACCGAGCACGACCCGCGGGTGGACGTTTGGGTGTGCCGCAACCTGGGCATGCGCTCCATCCTGGCCGTGCCGTTGCGCCGTCAGCAGGACGTGCTCGGCATCATCGTGGTCTTCTCGGGATGGGCCGGCGTCTTCAGCGAGCGCGACATACGCGCCCTCAAGCTGCTTGCGGGTTTGGTCATCGAGGCGCTGTGGTCGCACGAAGTCCACGGGCGGCAAGCTTCTGCGCCGGTGTTCGAGGACACCTCGGCCGAGCTGGAAGATATTACGGAAGCGCTTGCCGCATACGTTCAGCCGGAGCGCGCCGTTCCGGCGCCGGAGATCGCAGCAGTCCCCGCTCCGGCGGAGACCGCGGCGGCGGCGGAAGGCGAGTTGGCGGCTCCAGACTTCGCCGTACTGGGAAGCGCCGAACCTCGGCGGCTGGGGCGGACAGTGGGGACCATCGCTCTCGCGCTGGCTGTGCTCGCGGGGGCCACGGAGGCGGTGCTCTGGCGCGGGGTGCACCTCCGAGAGATTGTCCATCGCAGAGCAGCCGCGGTTGCGCCACGCGCGGCACCGCCCGCTCCCGGCGTGTCTCCAGCGCTGGAGACGCCCAGCCCGGCGCCGATTGTAGAGCCGGCCGCCAAGGCCGCTCCCGAGGCCTCATCCGCTCCCGTGCCCGCCGGCCCGTCGCAACTGCTTTCCATCCGCTCTTGGTCGAAGCCGGAGGGCACCACCATCGCCCTTTTCCTGCAGGCGCCGGCGCGGTGGCAGTCGGGAGTGCTGCACGGTCCCGAGCGCATCTACTTCGACCTTGAGAACACGCAATTGGCCCCGGACATGTTGGGGAGATCGCGCGAAGGCCTCGCCATCCAGGTGAACGACGCGCTGGTGAACCGTGTGCGGGTCGGCCTGCGCGAGCCTTCTGCGGTGCGTGTTGTGATCGATCTGGCAGCGCCCACCGAATACTCCGCCGTGCTTTCCCCCACCGAGCCCTACCGGCTGATGATCGTGATTCGCGGCACGCAGGCGCCCAACGCCGCGCCCGCGAATCCGGAACCGGCGCCGTCGAGGAAAGTTCCGAGCGCGGAGGTCCGCTCGCCTGCGCCACACGCCGCCCTTAGCCACCACCCGAAGATCGTCATCGATCCCGGCCATGGCGGCGCCGAGGACGGCGCCATCGGCCACGGCGGCCTAAAGGAGAAAGACCTGACGCTGGAGATTGGGAAGCGGCTGGGCGACCTGCTGGCCAACCGCCTGGGGGCGGAAGTCATCTACACCCGCACCAGCGACCTCACCGTCCCGCTCGACGCCCGGGCGGCGATCGCCAACCAGGCCGCCGCCGACCTGTTCATCTCCATCCACGCGAATTCGAGCGACGATCCCGGCGCGCGTGGGGTGGAAACCTACTACGTGACCAATAGTCCTTCGCCGGTCGCGGCCTCCTTCTCAGGGCGTGAGGACGCTGCCAAGGGGGGCGCGCTGAAACCGGTAGCGGAGGATCACAAGCTGGTCGAATCTCACAAACTCGCCACTGAAGTACAGCAGGCGCTTTATCACGCCTACGGCGGAGAGAAGGGAGTGCTGAACCGCGGCGTGAAACAGGCGCCCTTCGTGGTGCTGCTCGACGCCGAAATGCCTTCCATCCTGGCCGAAGTGGCATTCGTCACCAGTCCCGCCGACGAGCACAAGTTGAGCACAGCAGATGGCCAGGAGGCGGTCGCGGATGCCCTCTATCGCGGCATCGCCCGTTACATCGCGGCGGCCAAGCGGGGCAAGGTAGTCGCCGCGCTCGGGGCCAGCACCGGGCAGTAGGCGGAGGATTGGGCCATTGAGTCATTGAGCCATTAGGCCGCCGGTTTTCAATGACCCAATGACTCAATGGCTCAATGACCCAATCTGCTACAGCACGGCCTTGTACTTGCGCACCAGTTCGCCTTTCACCTTCTTGAACATCTCCTGGTAGCTGGCGCCGCTCTTGCGCATTTCTTCGGAGTACTGCTCGAGGATGGCGCGCACTTCGTCGTTGATGCGGTCCTCCAAGCTCATCTCTTCCAGCAGCGCGGCGTGGACCCGCTGCAGCGTCGCCGGCTCGTCCGTGGTCTCGATGAACTCGCCTTTGATCAGTTGCTTGGTGACCTCACGGGCCATGTAGCCCACGTATTCTTTGGAGAGGATCACAGTACGCGTCCCGACAGGTTTGTCAGGAGAAA
>DASQGF010000094.1:0-3629 GCA_035632755.1 Terriglobales bacterium | reverse complement strand
ACTTCATCAAGAACGGCATGACGCCGGAGCAGGTGGAGGCCACCAAGCAGAAGGCGCGCACGCTCTACCTTTATTATGCGGATAGCAAGGGGCGTCAACTCGGCTATCGCATCGACGACATGTTCTAAGGCATGAAGGACCACGGCTACCTGGCGGAGATGCTGGCCAACATCGACAAGCTGACGGCCGAGCAGGTGAATGCGGCGATCAAGAAATATCTTCAGGTCGCGAATCTGAAGTACGTTATCGTGACCAACGAGAGCCAGGCGCAGAAATTGGCCGACGACATCGCCGGCGACACCAACGTTGTGTCCAAGACGCGGGAGGACTACCACATCTCCGAGCCGGTGCCGCCCGAGAAGCGGAAGATGCTGGCCCAGGACGACCAGTGGAAGGCGTACAAGCTGAACATCCCGCGTGAGAACATCACCATCGTCAAGGCGGAGCAGATGTTCGAGACCAGCGCCATCCCGGGGTTGAAGTGAGGCTCGGTTGTGTTTCGGAGGGGCGCGGCTTTGAGCCGCGCCGGAAAGAAGGAATAACAATTGTCATCCTGAGCGCCGCCGAACGAGCGCAGCGAGCGAGGGCAAGCGAAGGATCTATGCATTTTCACGCGAGCCCATGCTGTCAGACGAGGCCCAGCAAGCTTCATGAGCGGGAAATGGCAGAATCAAGATCCTTCGCTTGCGACTGCACGACCCTGAAAAACGGGTCGCAAACAAGAAACCACGCGGTCGCAAGCTCAGGATGACAGCAACCTTGGGAAGTGACGAGAGATCTTGATCAGAAAATCGAATCTTTGGGCGGTTCCGGCTCTCGCTCTGCTCGCGGGGTGCTGTGTCCCGAAGCTTCATGCGGCGCAGGCCGAGCGTGCCCTTATGGTGCGGGAAGCCTATATCTATCTCTCTCCCGACGAGACCTCGACCCGAATGGCAAACCTGGCGCGCGGGCGCGAGGTCGCGATCCTGGAAAAGAGCCGCGAATGGCTGCACATCACGCAGGTGGACGGTAACGTCACCGGCTGGATCCTGGACAAGGGCGTAGTCCACACTTCCACTCCGGAGGGAGACCGGATCGTCTTCGGCGCGGCGGCGGATTCGGAAGCCGAAGCCAGCCGGCGCTACGGCCGCAAAGGCGCGGACAAGGATGCCATGCGCCTTTACTATCGCATGGTGGAATACTTCCCCAAGTCGCCGCTGGCGGGCGAGTCGCTCTACCGCGCGGCCGACATCCGTTGGCAACTGGACGCGCTCGACGTGAACACGCGTCCCTCGGCCAAGGAGCGCAATCCCCTGCTGCGGGCGCAGATCGAGGAAGACTGGATGCGCGAGGTAATCAAGAAGTTTCCTGGCACCAAGTGGGCCGACCTGGCGGCGTATCATCTGATCGAGAATAAGGTGTGCGGCGATTGGGCGGGCGACACCAAGTGCCCGGAGAAGGAGTCGGAGCATTACGAGAAGTACGTGCGCGAGCACCCGCGGTCTCCCAAGGCGGCCGAGGCTCTGTACCAAGCGGCGTGGCGACAGGCGGCGCTGATCCAGATGTATAAAGATGATGGCAATGCCAGCCGCTCAAGCGGCGCCAAGAATAAGGCCGTCGGGCTGGCACGACAGGTCGCCAGCCAGTATGCACAGACAGATTGGGGCGCGCGCGCTCAGGCGCTCGTCTACCTGATCGAGCAAGACGTTCCGATGTACGGCAATACCATACAATGACCGGCCCTCAGCAGGGTGATATGGAGAGCGTGGGTTGAACGATTATCTTCTGTCGGTGCTTCTCGGCATCGTTGAAGGTCTCACCGAATTCCTGCCCGTCAGCTCAACGGCGCATCTGCGGCTGGCGGAGAAGCTGCTGGGCCTGGATCTCGCGAACGGCTACTGGAAGATGTACAGCATCGTGATCCAGCTGGGCGCGATCCTGTGCCTGCCCATCTACTTCCGGACGCGCATCAGCGAATTCCTCTCGACGTTCCCGAACGGGCGCAACGGCCGCCGAACGGTATTGGATCATCCGCTGAGCTTGACCGCGATCGCATTCGTCGTCACCGCGGTACCGGCGCTGCTGCTGACCAAAGTGATCGGCAAGAACCTGGAGAGCATTTATGTGATGGGAGCCGCGCTGCTGATCGGCGGGGTAGTGATGTGGGTGGTGGATGCCATCTACGGCACGCCGCATGCGATCGCTGCTAAATCGGTCGGCGCGGCCGCCGCCGACGCTACTGCCGAGTACAAGACCAACGACATGGAGGAAATGACCCTGGGGCAGGCCATCTGGATCGGAGCGTGCCAGATCACCTCCGCCGTATTCCCCGGGACTTCACGCTCGATGTCCACCATCGCCGGCGGGCAGCTCGTGGGGATGTCGCGGCCGGCAGCGCTGGAGTTCTCGTTCTTTCTCTCCATACCGACGATGATCGCGGCCACCGGCTATGATCTGTTCAAATCGCTCCATCACAAAGGTGGGGGCAGCGAGATCGGCATGGCGCCGGCCGACTTGCACGGGTGGATCATTCTGGCGATCGGGTTCGTGGTTTCCTTCATCGTCGCCTACGCCGTGGTGGCCTGGTTCATGCACTGGGTGCGGAAGCATGGGTTCGCTCCCTTCGCGGTGTACCGCATCGTGGTGGGGATCGCAGTGCTGGCCTGGGCGATGTCGGCGGTGCGCTGAGACCCGTATCCAGCAAGGGACTCCCGCCAAATTCCAGTTGGTGTGGGCGGCGCGTATTTGTCATAATCCCTTTGCTCTGGCGCGATTCGCGCATTTTTCCAGCAACCACGCTTAAGTGTGCCTAACGGCACTCGGCAGTCGGCATCTGGCCGTGCGGGTGTGGGTGTGTCTGGGAAGTGCGAAGACGCCACGATGAATCCATTCTCCAGGGCTTACACCCCCACGAGCAACCGGCGGCTCAACGAACTCGTCGGGTTCCTGCTGTTCGTTGCCGCGATCCTCCTTTTCCTCGCCCTGGTGTCGTATTCCCCGGCCGACCCCTCGCTGAACACCGCGGGGCCTCCTCCGGGGTCGCACCCGGCGCGCAACTGGGTGGGCATTCTCGGCGCCTATGGCAGCGACCTGATGCTGCAAGCCGCCGGCATCGCGGCCTTCCTCGTGCCGGTAATGCTCGCATTCCTAGGCGCGCGCTGGTTCCGCTCGCGCACCGTCGGTTCGCCGGGAGCTAAGTTCGCGGGCGCGCTGATGCTGCTGGTATTCGCCCCGGGAATGCTAGGCCTGCTGCCGGGGCACCTGCGCTGGCGACATGCCATCCCCATTGAAGGGCTGCTGGGCAGGATCGTGGGCGACGCGCTCATCCACTGGTTCAATTTGGCGGGCGCCTACATCGTGTGCGCAGCGGTGCTGGCCATCGGACTCTATCTCTCGACTACCTTCTCCTTCGGCACGCTGCAAACCTGGGCACAGACGCGGTTCACCTTCGTCTTTGCCGCGCTGGAGCGCTTCAAGGACTGGCGGATGGCCCGCGCCAAAGCCCGCGCTCTGAGAGAACTGGAGAAACGGCGTGCGCAGCGGCCGGTGGTCGGTGCACAGGAAACGCAATCCGCATCGCCCATGCCGTCGAAGCCGTTACCCGCGTCGCTGCCCGCCGCAAAGTCTGGCATCGAACGCATGGCCGAAGA
>DASQGF010000093.1:0-18057 GCA_035632755.1 Terriglobales bacterium | reverse complement strand
TGCGGCGAAGAAGATGATCCCGCCGATCCAGACCACCAGCGCCAGCAGCATGAGGAAGCGCAGGATGGACATGCAGCTATCTTAATCGAAGGGGTCCGGGCGCTACACCGGGACGGGCACGCTCTCCACGATCTCGCGCAGGACCTGTTCCGCCTGTTCCGATTTCTTCAGCATCGAGGAGTAGCGAGCATTGACCACCACGCGATGCGCGAAGACCGGAACGGCCAGCGACTTGAAATCTTCGGGCACGGCGAAGTCGCGGCCATCCACGTAAGCCATGGCCTGCGCGGCGCGATAGAGCATGAGCGACCCGCGTGGCGAGACGCCGAGGGAAAGGAACTCGGAGTCGCGCGTCTTGCGCACGATTTCCAGCGTGTAGTCGAGCAGCGAGTCGTCCACCCGCACCTTGGCGACCTCTTCCTGGATGGCGACCACATCGGCGGCGCTGAGCGTGGGCAGCACCTCGTCGAGCCGCGCAGCGCCGGCTTCCGAACGCAGGATCTCGCGCTCGCCTTCGCCTTTGGGGTATCCCATGCGGGCCCGCACCAGGAAGCGGTCCAATTGCGACTCCGGCAGCGGATAGGTGCCGTGGTGCTCGACCGGATTCTGCGTCGCGATCACCAGGAAAGGCTGCGGCAGGCGATGCGAGTGGCTGTCCACGGTCACCTGGCCTTCATTCATGGCTTCAAGCAGCGCCGACTGCGTCTTGGGAGTGGTACGGTTGATCTCGTCGGCGAGCAAGACGTTGGTGAATACCGGCCCGGGCTTGAACTCGAAGCGCTGCTCGATGGCGGAGTAGATGGAGATGCCCACCACATCGCTGGGCAGCATGTCGCTGGTGAACTGGATGCGCTGGAAGGAGCAGTCCAGGCCGCGGGCCAGCGCGTGCGCCAGCGTGGTCTTGCCCACGCCGGGGACGCCCTCGATCAGCAGGTGCCCGCGCGCGAACAGCGCAACCAGCGCGAGGCGCACCACCTCGTCCGTGCCGCGAATCACGCGGCGCAGCGCGCTCTCGAGCTGCATTGCGCGCTGCACAGGTTCCGAAACTGCGCGCGAAGCCATGCTGTCTCGGATTGTAAGCGAAATCGCGACCCCTCGTCAGCGTAGCACCACCCCAGCGAACCAAAGGCGGGTTCGCCGGGGACCCCGGTCGCCGGGTGCGTCCGTTAGGCCGACCCTCTCGCCGTCTGACTTCCTCTTCTGGGTCGTTGCCCCGCGGCCGTTGTGGAAAAGCCAGCACGGGCGCGGTTTGACACGCCGCCCGCGGGGAAATAGCATGGCGCTCGCCATCCGGGGGTAAGTCGATGATCGGGCGGAAAATCTCCCACTACCGCATCCTGGAACAGTTAGGCGGTGGTGGCATGGGCATTGTGTACCGCGCGGAAGATACCAAATTGGGACGTAGCGTCGCCTTGAAGTTTCTCCCTGAAGAGTATTCGCGCGACACGCAGGCGGTGGAGCGCTTCCAGCGCGAAGCTCGCGCCGCCTCCGCTCTGAACCACCCCAACATCTGCACCATCTACGAAGTCGATGAGGACGAGGGCCAGCACTTCATCGCCATGGAACTGCTGGAGGGCGAGACTCTCAAGCACCACATCGGCAGCAAGCCGCTGGGAATGGACGAACTGGTGGAACTGGCCATCCAGATCGCCGACGCTCTCGACGCTGCCCATGCCAAGGGCATCATCCACCGTGATATCAAGCCCGCCAACCTGTTCGTCACCGCGCGGAGACAGGCGAAAATCCTGGACTTTGGCCTGGCCAAGCTGATGCCCAAGGTGCAGGAAGTGGGCCGCGCCGCCGCGACGGTAGCGACCGTCGGCGCCTCCGCGGCCGACCTCACCAGTCCGGGGACGGCGCTGGGGACCATCGCCTACATGTCACCGGAACAGGCGCTCGGAGACATGCTAGATGCGCGCAGCGACCTGTACTCGTTCGGCGCCGTGCTTTACGAGATGGCCACGGGAGCGCTGCCGTTTCCAGGGACGACCTCGGCCGCAATCTTCGATGGAATCCTCCACAATGCCCCCAAGGCTCCGTCGCGCATCAACAGCGATGTTGCCGTGAAGCTGGAGCAGATCATCGCCAAGAGCCTGGAGAAAGACCGCAAGCTGCGCTACCAGAGCGCGGCGGATATCCGCTCCGACCTGCAACGGCTCAAGCGTGATCGCGACTCCGGCAAAGAGCGCGCGGCCACCGCGGACCTCTCGCAAGTAGCTTCGGCAGCCGCCAAGCCGGTGGAGAAGTCGGTCGCCGTGCTCTACTTCGAGAACCTCAGCGGCAGCAAGGAAGATGAGTACTTCCGCGACGGCATGACCGAGGACATCATCACCGAACTGTCCAGCCTCAAAGATCTACGCGTGTTCCCCCGCTCGGCCGTGCTGGCTTTTCGCGACCAGGCGGTGGCCGCCGCCGAAGTCGGGCACCAACTCCACGCTGCTTACGTGCTGGGCGGTACGCTGCGGCGCGCCGGCAGCCGCCTGCGCATCACCACCCAGCTCATCGAGTCCCGCAGCGGCACCTCCGTGTGGGCGAAGCGCTACGACCGTGAGTTGCAGGACGTCTTCGAGGTGCAGGACGAGATCGCGCAGAGCATCGCCGGGGCCTTGCAGGTGATGATGAGCGACAGCGAAAAGCGCGTGATCGAGAAGGTCCCCACCATGGACGTGCGGGCCTACGACTATTACCTGCGGGGCCGGCAGTACTTCCACCAGTTCCGGCGCAAGGGCTTCGAGTTCGCGCGGCAGATGTTCCAGCGTGCCATCGAGATCGATCCCCGGTATGCGCGCGCCTACGCCGGCATCGCCGATTGCTGCTCCTTTCTTTACACCTACTGGCATGGCACGCCCGAGATCCTGGACGCCGCAGAAGAGGCCAGCCGCAAAGCGCTGGAACTCGACCCGGATTCCGCCGAAGCTCATGCCTCGCGCGGGCTGGCCATCTCACTGCGGAAGAACTACGCCGATGCCGGCAAGGAGTTCGAGACCGCCATCCAGCTCAATCCCAAACTGTTCGAGCCCTATTACTTTTACGCCCGGGCCCTGTTCGCACAAGGAAAGACTGAGCAGGCGATCGACATGTTCGAAGCGGCGTCGCGCGTCAACCCCGACGACTACCAGACATCTGCCTTGCTGGCCAGCGCCTACAGCGGGCTCGGCAAGCAGGCTGAAGCCATGAGCTGCTCCCGGCGCTGCCTGGAACTCGCCGAAAAGCACCTCGAACTCCATCCTGACGACGCCCGCGCGCTTTATCTGGGGGCCGGGGCGCTGACCGCACTCGGCCAGCGGCAACGCGGGTTGGAATGGGTGGGCCGCGCGCTGGCTATCGATCCCTCCGATGCCGGCGTGCTCTACAACGTGGGTTGCGCCTATGCCTTACTGGGCGAGACCGAGCAGGCGATTTACTGCTTGGAGCGGGCACTGGAGAACGGGTTCGGTCACAAGGAATGGATCCTGCACGACACCGACCTGGATTCCGTGCGCAACCATCCACGGTTCCAGACCCTGCTCAGCAAGCTGGTGGCCTAGGGCCTCTTACAAGCCTCTACCAAATGCGAAGTCCGCCGATTCCGGCGGGCTGACGGCATTCCACTGACTCCTGACTACTGCTCCAAAAACTCCGGCGGACGGCCGGTGAGACGCTCGATGCGCTTGCGGATGGGCGGATGCGTTGAGAACAGGCTGGCGAAATCCATGCCAATCAGCGGCTGCACGATGAACAGATGCGCCGTCGAAGGCGAGGCGACCATGGGGATCCGTTTCGAATAGGCGTCCAGTTTCTGCAGGGCGCGCGCCAGCGCGTAGGGATTGCCGGTGAAGTGCGCGCCGGTTTCGTCGGCCTGATACTCGCGCGAGCGCGAGACCGCAAGCTGGATAAGCATGGCCGCAAAAGGTGCCAGGATCAGCATGAACAGTGCGCCGATGCCGCCTCCGCCACGATCTTCGCGGTCACGACCGCCGAAGCCGCCGAACAACGCGCCCCAGTAGGCCATGCGCGCGAGAATCGTGATGGCGCCGGCCAGGGTGGCGGCGATGGAGCTGATCAGGATGTCGCGGTTACGCACGTGTCCCAGTTCGTGGGCCAGCACGCCCTCGAGTTCCTCGTCGTCCAGCAGATTGAGGATGCCCTGGGTCACGGCGACCGAGGCATGGCTGGGGTTGCGCCCGGTGGCGAAGGCGTTGGGCGATTCCGTCGGGATCACGTAGATCTTGGGCATGGGCAGACCCTGTCGCTGCGTGATGCGCTCCACCACCTCGTACACGCGGGGCAGTTGTTCGCGCGTGACCGGCTGCGCGCGATAACTCATGAGCGCGATCTTGTCGGAGAAGAAATAGGAGACGAAGTTCATGACCGCGGCGAGCCCCAGGGCCATGACCATGCCTCGCTGGCCGCCGAGCCAGTCGCCTACCAGAATCATGAAGCCGGTCAGCAGTCCCAGCAGCAATGCGGTTTTCAGTGCGTTACCCATATAGAAAGTACCTGACAATATAGATGTCGGGCGGAGCCTGCGGATGCGGGCCTACTGTGGCTTATACGTCAGAGAATTACGAGCGGTTCCGGCGAAGGAGCCCGCAACCAGGCCCCCCCAAATTATCACCAGGGTGGAGCAGGCCTTTATTTAGGCCTGCATTCATGCGGCGCCCTGAAGTGTGGGCTTCAACCCCTGAGGTACTTCAATGAACGCAGCGACATTGGCACTGCAATGGGTACCTCAGCGGCTAAAGCCGGACACTTAGCGACGGTGCCATCATGCAGGGCTGAAGCCCTGCTCCACCCAGACCGGTCCGACATCATGAACAACCCAAGCTACGAACTTGCCCGCTTCGCTGCACGCGCCAGCGTGGTGTCGAGAGCTGCCTTGGCTTTCTCGTATTCCGCGGCGGAGATCTTCCCCTGGTGGCGTTCGAGTTCGAGCTGGAACAGTTCCTCTTTCAGCGCATCGAGCACCCGATTCGAAGATTGCGGTTGCGGCGGCACTGCAGTCCGCTTAGCTTCCGCGAGCTTGGTTGCGGTTACAGCGGGCGCGGGCTGCTGTGACACAAAAGCACCGCTCGCCATTGCCGGCTTCGGTCGCGTCATTACGTAGAACACTCCCAGCGCCAATGCCACGGCCAGCCCGCCCAGAATGAATCCGCGATAACGATGCAGCGGATCGGGAGTCTCTTCCGGAGCGCCCAGTCCGCCGCCGGGCCCTCCGCGGCGCTGCCCCATTCCGCCGCCACCGCCGCTGGCAGTTGCTGTCTGCTGTCCCTCCTGGATGGTGCCGGTGCCCGAGAGGTTGAAACTCAAATCCTGGCCGGGGTTCACGTTGGTGATCACCTGAATGTTGGCATTGGGGTCGCCGCCCTCCATGGTCTGATATCCTGCCCCGCCGCCGGCGAACTGCATTGACTTGGGCAGCATGACCACCACGTGGTCGGTGGCATAGAGCGGCCTGGGCCCGATCTTGATCTTGCCCGAGTAAGGCAGGTGGTAGCTCACCTGGAAACGGGTCTCCCCCGGCCGCAGCGGGAACACGAACGCATACTTGTTCTTTTCCGATTGCGGCACCGGTGCAGAGTTGACCGGCTGCCCGCCGGGACCGGAGGCCATCGAGGAATCCACTTGCGCGTCCGGGGGAAGCATGAGCTCGAAGGCGTTGTCGCTCATCTGGGTACGCGGAGGGCTGGAGGTATTCTTCACCACCCAGAGTTCGGTCACCTGTAAATTATTGCCTTCCGACTGCGCGCGCAGCATGTCCACGGTCAGGCCGATGCCCTGGACTTTCGCGGCAGCGTCGTACACCGTGACCTCGGCCGTGCTGGTCCCCGGCGGGATGATGCCGCCCTGGGGAAAGTAATTTACGCCCTGGTGCAGCACGCGGACCATGTGTGGCCCGCCGGTCTCCTCGTAGTTGACGCTGAAGTGCCCCTGGGCATCGGATTTGGTGCGGGCGGCTTCCGTCATGCCCTGCGACATATCCAGCAGAACCACGTCGTCGCCGGCGGCGGGCTTGCCGGTGGTGCCGTTCTTCACCGTGCCTTTCAGATTGGTGGCCGCGGACAACGCGCTCAGCGCCATGACGGCCATCAGCACGCACAGTATCTTCGGGATTTTCAACTGCGGGCTCCTTTGCGGGGTTTCCCGGGAACGGCAGGGGCGGGGCCGGGCGCGCTTTCCAGCAACTCGATCTCGGCCAGCACCTGCGCCGCCTCCGCTTCGAGCGTCGAGCGCATGGCCTGGAAGTCGGCGTCCGGGAACTTTCCCGCTTTGTACTCGAAGTTCAGGTCGCGGAGGTTGTCGTAGATCACTTCTTTGCGTTCGTAGAGGTAAGCCAGCCGCGTCTTCTCCTCGCCCACCCAAACCTCCTCTTCCATGTAGAAAACATAGAAGAAGAGGATCATGGTAAACAGCACGCAGAGGACGATGATCATAGCTCCGTCTCCTTGCGGGCGCGCTCGCGGAAGGCGTCGATCTCTACCGCACCGCCAGGGGGCGCGGCAGGGGGCGGCGGTGGCGGGCTCGATTTCCAGCGCCGGACGACCCACACCACGGCAAAGATCCCCGCGCCCAAGGCCGCGAACGGCGTGATCCACGCCACGCGGTTGAAGCCGGTGGCGGGGGGCGCAGCCAGCACCACGCCGCCATACTCCTGCACGAAGCGCTGCAGGACCAGATCGTCGCTGTCCGGACCTTGCAAGCCCGCCATCAATTCCTGCCGCATCTTCTCGGAGTACGCGCAGCCGACATGGTTGCACTCCAGCAGGATCTGGTTGCAACCGCAGCGGCACATCAGCTTGTGGCCGAGGTTTTCGAAGCGTGCGCCGCTGGGATCGGCGCCCAGGAGGAACGTGGCCGCGACGAAGACGGCGGCAATTTGGAGTGCGCGGAGCAGGGTAGGGGCCCCTCGACTCGCGCTCCCTCCCGTTGGTCGGTCGCGCTTCGCTCGGGATGACAGCTGAAAGTGTTTGCGCCGCATCAGTCACCCGCCTCCACCGTTGCTGTGGCGTGGGCGCGCACCGGTTGCCGCAAGGTGACTGCGGCGGCGTTGGGTACCAGCGCCACCAGCGTGCCGAAGATCACGACGTACACTCCCAACCACAGCCACATGACCAGCGGGTTAAGGTGAGCGCGGATGATGGGCGGACCATTTTCTTCGTTGCGACCGGCATAGACCAGGTAGAGATCTTCCTTCAGCGTGGAACGGTTAGCGACGATGGTAGCGGTCTGGCCGCTGGCCTTGAATATCCGCCGCTCAGGGTACATGGTGTCGATCTTGTCGGTGCCCTTGTACACGTCCACGACGGCTAACTCGCTGCCGTAGTTCGGATTGTCGTCCTGGGTATAAGAACGCCCCACCAGAGTGTACGGGCCGATGCTCATGCGGTCGCCCATCCCTAGTGGAGCTTCGTTCTGCTGGTTGAAAGCGGCGCCGGCGATGCCGACTACGGCCACCACGACGCCGAAGTGCACGATGTATCCGCCGTAGCGCCGGGTGTTGCGGCGCGTCAGTTGCACCATGGAGGCCAACAGGCTCTGCCCGGTCTTCTCGCGGATCACGCGTCCGCCGCGGATGAATTCTGAAGCCACCGTGGCCGTCACCAGCACCGAGAGCGAGATGGCCATCAGCGAGTAGAAGATGGACATGTCCTGCCACGGCCGCATGCCGAAGGCGATCAGCAGGACGGCGGTCCCCACGGCCGCCACGGCCGGCCAAAGGAAGTTGCGCCGCAGACTCTCCAGCGACGTCTTGCGCCAGGCCAGCAGCGGTCCCACCGCAGTCAGCAGCAGCAGGAGCATGGTGATGGGCAGCATCACGCGGTTGAAGAATGGTGGCCCCACGGTGATCTTGGTGCCCTGCACCCATTCCGAGAGCACGGGGAACAGCGTCCCCCACAGCACCGCGAAGCAGGCCGCCAGCAGCACCAGATTGTTGAACAGGAAGCTGGACTCGCGCGAGACCAGCGATTCCAGTTTGTTCTCGCTCTTCAGTTCACCGCGATTGAGCACGAAGAAATACGCGCAGGTGGCGAAGGTGAGCGACAGGAAGATGAGGAACCAGGTTCCGATCGAGGATTGCGCGAACGCGTGCACCGAACTGACCACGCCCGAGCGCGTCAGGAAGGTCCCCAGGATCGAGAGCATGAAAGTGGCGAAGATAAGCCACATGTTCCACATCTTCAGCATGCCGCGCTTCTCCTGCATCATCACCGAGTGCAGGAAGGCGGTGCCGGTCAGCCACGGGATGAATGATGCGTTCTCCACCGGGTCCCAACCCCAATACCCGCCCCAGCCCAGCACCGAATAGGCCCAGTGAGCGCCGAGTGCAATGCCGCAGCTCAGAAAGAGCCAGGTGACCATGGTCCAGCGGCGGGTGATGTGGATCCATTTCTCGCCGGGATACTTCATGATCAGCGCGCCCAGGGCGAAGGCGAAGGGTATGCAAAAGCCGACGTATCCGAGGTAGAGCATGGGCGGATGGATCACCATCTCCGGATACTGCAACAGCGGGTTCAGTCCGTTGCCGTCGGGCGGGATGTCGCCGATCATCATGGCGAAGGGATTGGCGGCGAAGTTGATGAGCAGGGTGAAGAACACCTGCACTGCCGCCACGATCACCGAGGCATACGCGACCAGGCGTGTGTCCACCTTGTGCCGCCAACGCAAAACGAATCCGTACAAGGAGAGCAGCCAGGCCCAGAATAGCAACGAGCCTTCCTGCCCCGACCACAGCACGGAGAACTTGTACGGGATGGCGAGATCACGGTTGCTGTGGTGAAAGACGTAGGCGACGGAGAAATCGTCGGTGAACGCGGCGGCCACTAGCGCCACGGCCGCAGCGGTGAGAGCGATGAACACGGCCATGCCGGCCCGCCGCGCGGTGTCGCCGATACGGTCGGCGGAAACGCCACGGCGTAGCAGAGCCACGGCTCCCGCAACCAGAGAATAGACACTCAGAGCGAGTGCCAGCAGAAGTCCATAACTACCAAATTGCGGCATCAGTTCACACCACGGATTCTCATCATTCTCTCAGAGAGGAAAAAGTTGCGCAACGCGCGTTTAGCAACGTGTGCGCCATGAGTCGGGGTTCATCCTGGTCCAATCGTACAACGCTGTGGATGGCCGCTTCCCCAATTGAAACGCACACTGCGGATTCTTCCAGATTGGCAACACGAGAGGCGTTTCTGTTGCCATCCCGTCCCCGACTGCCGGGATGCAACTGCATACTTGAGGGCGGGGTAGCGCCATTCTCATGATTTGCTCACTGGCTGGAAGTGCGCATGCAATTAGTCACCCTCCCCCTTGTCGAACGTCGTAATTGGGCCGATATATAGGACCAAGGGCCATAATGAAAACCGTCTTGATTGCCGATGATGAAGAAAGCCTGAGGACGCTGATCGAAACCACACTGGAAGCTCCGGGACTGCGGGTTTTGCATGCCGCCAATGGCGACCAGGCGGTGGAGGTGGCGCGGCGGGAGCACCCCGACCTCATCCTGCTGGACTGGATGATGCCGGGCAAGACCGGCATCGAAGTGGCGGAAGCGCTGCGCGGCGAACCTGCCACGGCCGATATCGCCATCCTCATGCTCACCGCCATGGGCCACGAACAGGACCGGCAGCGGGGACTCGCGCTCGGCATTCGGGCCTACCTAGTCAAGCCTTTCAGCCCGCTGCAATTGCTGGAATGCGTGCGGCACGCGCTGGCAAGCCAGCAGAGGAACGACGTCCATGAGCCGATGCAACGGGGTTGAGACCTGTGTCGAGCCGCCACAACGCATCCCGGATCTGCGCCCGCAGCTCGAGCTTTATGCCCGCGACCTGAAGCGGGTGCTGGCGGAAGAGGAAGAGCGGACGCGCCAACTGGAGATGGCCAACCGCCAGTTGCACGCTTATGCCCAGGACCTGAAGTCGGCGTTGTCCGACGAGCGGCAGCAGTCGCGGGAGCTGGAGCGCTCCTACCACGACACTGTTCTGAGGCTGCTGACCGCCACCCGCTGCCGCGATCACGAGACCGGCGAGCACGTGGAGCGCATTGCCCACTATGCCCGCCGGCTGGCGCTGTCCACCGGCTGGGCCGCGCCTGACGCCGAACTGCTGTTCCAGGCCGCTCCCATGCACGACGTCGGCAAGATCGGCGTGCCCGACGCCATCATCCACAAGCCCGGCCCTTTGACCGCCGAGGAATGGAAGCTGCTCAAGCGGCACACTGAGATCGGCGCCGAGGTGCTATCCGGCTCCCGTTCTCCCCTGATCGAAATGGCCCGGCAGATCGCGCTCACCCATCACGAGCGCTGGGACGGCAGCGGTTATCCGCACCGGCTCAAGGGCCTGGAGATTCCCCTCGCGGGCCGCATCGTGATGCTGGTGGACCAATACGACGCCCTGCGCACCAAACGCCCTTATAAGCCTGCGCTCAGCCATCCTGATGCCTGCCGTGTGATGCTCGAAGGTGACGGCCGAACCCTCCCCCAACATTTCGACCCGCTGTTGCTGGCCGCCTTTCGCGAGATCCACTCTGACTTCGATGACATCTATATCCATCACGGCGATGAAGCCGGCATGTTCGCCCCACTAGCGCAACCAAGGGCGCCTGCCGGAAGTTAAGGCACTACAGCATAGCCGCGGGAGTTGGGCCGTCCTGACCCGTTCTGTCGACGACGCTGGAACGCACCAGCGCGATCAGTTCTTCCGGCGGGCAGGGCTTCTGGCGGAAGGTAACGCCCAAGCCGCGGTAGTCGTCTTCGGCCTCCGCCAGGCCGGTGATCACGATCACCGGCACGCCGGGCCTGGCGGTGCGCAAGGCGCGCACGAATTCCGCTCCACTGCTGCCCGGCATGATGTGGTCAGTGAGGATCGCCGCGATTCCGTCCGACACCTTGCTGCGGAGCAGAGCCAAGGCGCTTTCCTGGGTGGTGGCAATGTGGGTTTCGAACCCGGCGTGGCGCAGCACTGCCTCGCGCGCGCGCAACTGCACTGGATTGTCGTCGATGAGGAGGATCGCGGCCAATTCCGGACTAACTCCTGCGCAGGCCGAGGCGCTGCAGGATCTCCGACTCGGCGCGGAGCCAGTATTCCTCGTCGTGGCCCTCCTGCCGTCCTTCCTGTTCGTACAGCAGGTACGCGCGAGTGCGGATTTCGTCTTCCAGGCTGTTGGGAGCCGATATCACTGTCACAGATGACCCGGCGTAGTTGTCGCCGTTGGCGGTGTACGTTTTCTTGCTCTTAACGGATGTAGCTCTCGGCATTGGAACAGCACTCCTTCTATAAGTACACGATTAGTAGCGGCCTCACCCCCAACGAAGGGGGGCACACTTAGTATAAACAAATTTTTTCTGCGGCGCTTGGCAACAAGCGACACCCGCGAAAATTTCTTGTGGAATTTTCCTGATGTTGAATTTCTCCACGCGCGAACCAGAACGGGACTCAGTGGAAATCATGCGAACGGGTGGCAGCGCGCGTGATGTCCAGCGGTAGCACGCGCTCGGCCTTCACCGAGACCACGTTGTCCAGGTTCTGGAGCACACCTTCCACCAGCAGGAACTGCTCCCCTACCAGCAGCAGCCGGTTCTGCTCGAACAGGTCAGGAGTGATGATGGCGTTGGCGATGCCGGTCTCGTCCTCCAGGCTGAGGAAGACGAAGCCGCGGGCGCTTTCCCCCGCACGACGGCTTCAGGCGCACCACCGCCGCCACCAGGAAATCGGGAACGTAGATGGCGGCATACGTACAACCCGGATCAAGCGTACCTGCTGCCGCCGAACGTGAAGGACGTGCTGGGGGAGGATCACCTGGCGTTTTTCGTACATCGCGTGGTGGAGCGGTTGGAGTTGCGAGAGTTTGAGCAGGCCTATGGCGCCGGGGGCGGGGCGGTCTACGCGCCGGCGCTGATGTTGAAGGTTTGGCTGTACGCTTATGTGGTGGGAGTGACCTCGGGGCGGCGATTGGAGCAGCGGATTCGGGAAGACTTGGCGTTTCGCTATCTGGCGGGCGGGGCGACGCCGGACAACTGGGCGCTGAGTGCATTCCGGCGGCTGCACGGGCGGGGGGTCAACGATGTGTTCACGCAGGTGCTGGAGTGGGCGCAGAGTCTGGGGATGGCGAGGTTGGGGCACGTGGCGGTGGATTCGACGCGGGTGCGAGCCGCAGCCTCGCGGGAGGGCATGGATACGGAAACGAAGTTACGCCGAGCACGGGCACGACTACGACGGCAGGTGCGGCGATGGCAGCAAGCGTGTAACGCCGAAGACCCGGACGAGAACGCCGGCATGCAGGTATCGGTGGCGGAACTGGAGCGGCGGTTGGCGGGGATTGGACCGCGGCTGGAGCGGTTGCGGAAAAGCGGGCTGCGGCAAATTTCCCGCCGCGATCTGGAGAGTCGTTTTCTGCGCAGCCGGGAAGGCTGGCAGCTGGGCCACTCGGCCGAGATTGCGGTCAGCGAGGATCATCTGATCGTAGCCCAACGAGTGACACAGAACGCCAGCGACAACACTTCGTTGCTGCCCCTGGTGGATGAGGTGAGTCGGCAATGCCGAAGGAAGCCGCAGCGGGTTAGCGCCGACAGTGGGTTTTTCTCGCTGGCGAATTTGCACGGTTTGCGAGAGCGGAACATCGATGGTTATGTGCCGGATGCCAACTTAAGTTACGAACTGAAAGGCAGGGGCAGGGTACAAGGGATCGGCAAAAGCCGACATCTACGGGACCCCGAGCATCGGCGGATGCGGTGGAAACTGCGTGGGCCGGAGGGCCAACGCATCTATCAGCAACGCAAGGCGATTGTCGAGCCGGTATTTGGAGTTCTCAAACGGCAACGCGGAATGCGCCAGTTCCGGCTGCGCGGTTTGCAACGAGTGGGAATCGAGTTCATGTTGGCTGCGATTAGCTACAACTTGAGCCGCTTGTACCACCAGGAGAGCTGACCTCTTCATTCTTACAGGGGAGGGGGCGTAAACCAGCGGGTTAAGGGACCGGCCTCGATTGCGGCCTGAGGGTCGTTCTCACGCACACTCCTGGGGACGCGGGGGTCGGAAGCGCGCTGAGATGGGGCGCGGCGTGCCTTTGTTATAATCTGAACGTCCTCACCGGTGGCGCTATCGTCTAGGGGTTAGGACGGAAGATTCTCAATCTTCAAACCCGGGTTCGATTCCCGGTAGCGCTACCAACCCTTACACTCCCCTAAAATCCCCAGCATTGGCGAGGGTTTTCACGGATCGTGCCGGTTTTCTTTCATGTCTTTCCCGTCCACGTATGTCGCTCTCGTTTTCTCTGGTCATGGACAGTAAGTGGACAGTAAGCGGGGACGCACCTGAGTGCAGTTTGCGTACGGGTAGTCCGAAGCTAGCGGTCGAGATGTCACGTTGAGCCGTGACGCATATCACCGTATCGCGCCCACAGTTCGGGTTACAAGAAAGTGCGCGCCGATCGATCTCCCCCGGCCCGAGGTCGGACTTACCCCGTCCGGCAGGGATCGAGCTCGCTGGGACTCTGGCTGACGCGTTCTTCTGCTTCTCCGGCGAGTTGAAACCCAGGTCGTTTCGAAAAGCGTCAGTTGGAGTCACGAGACTTTGCTCATCCCCCTCGGCGATCAGTGGCAAAGTTCCGTGCAACGATGCCATGAAGCTGCTATCCGCCATTCGGTTCGCGGTGGCTTTGTCGCTCCTATCAATGTTGATGGTCGCTACCGGCCTGAGCCAAAGCTTCAAGGAGTCCGCCCCACTTGCGAGTGGCGTTCCCACGCCGCCGCGTCCCCGTGCGCCTGAGATAGCGGTACGGGCCTTCCCCAGAGTGGATCTAGGAAGCCAGCGCCAGCTTAAATATGTCGGCTCGTACTCCGCAGACGGTAAATTTAGAGCGCTGTCGAAACTGGACCGCTTGTTGGGCCGAGCGGCGCGGGCCACGCCGCAAGCCGCGACCCCACAGGTTCCGCCTTTCGTACAACTTGGTACGAGCGAACGGCTGGTCGAGGACTTCGAGTCACCCGGGCGTGCGGTGAATGTGGCCAAAGGACACTCCGCCCTGGCGGAGGCTCGCGATGGACTCATAAGGCTGGTTTACGGACGAGAAAACGTCCTGCGGACCCCACGTCACGTAACCACCGACTCCAGGCAGCGCCTCATCATCAGCGATCCGGCAGTGCCCGCCATACACGTACTGGATACCAGGGGCAAGAGGTCTTTTAGAATTGTCGGTGGACCAGGTCGCCGGCTCCGGTTGCCGAGTGGCGCGGCGGTGGATGGCGAGGACAACATATACGTCGCCGACTCGGAGCGGGGAATGGTTTTCGTTTACGGCCCGGATGGAAGCTTCCTTCGTCATATCGGGAATCTGGGTGGCGGCGAAGGTTTGTTTCACTATCCCACCAGCATTGCGATAGACCGCAAAGCAGGTCACTTGTATGTTCTCGATAGCCCGCGTCTGTTCATGCTCGACCTGCAAGGCAAGTTTCTCAATCGGATTGGGAGATCGCGGGGCGGCACGGGAGAATTTACGAATCCGACAGACATCGCGCTGAGCCCGGACGAGCTCTTGGTTCTGGATGCAGATGGGTCGCGCGTTGAGATCATGGATCTGCAGTGTCGCTTGCTGCGGAGACTCAGTCTTCCCAATGTGCTCAGATCACAAGAGACCGGGTTGGGCGTGGACAGTTTCGGCAACATTTATGTGAGTTTTGCCAGCGCATCCATGGTCAGGGTTTACAACCATGATGCTGCGCTGCTCAGTTCCTTTGGCTATGAGGGCATCAGAATCGGTGAATTCAACTCCCCGACTGGGTTGTGGCTCGACTCGACAAACCATATCTACGTCGCTGATACGGGGAACGTTCGCGTCCAGGTCTTTCAGCTCGGCGTGCTCAATGCTGTAACTCAACAAGTGACGGCAACATTGCACTGAACTCAGCTTTACCGAGTTGACAGAGGAAGCGCAGGGACGCCAGATCTACTCATGCGCAGCATCGAAGTAGCTTCGGAAACTCCCTCCGGCTGGCCGCAAATTTGACATTCCGGGCGCACGCTTTCTAAGGGTGAACGATTTCGCTGCTCAACGAGCGGGTTACCGCCCATTCGAACTGATGAGCCAGAGGTCGAGGCCGAGTGACTGCGCGATAGGGAGGGCAAACTGGTGGCGCCGTCCCGTGACCAGCACGATTTTAACGCCGGCCTCTCGCGCGCGTGTCAAACCGCGAAGATTGGCGCTGGAGACCTGGAATTGCGGTTCGAGGAGAGCGCCGTCAATATCGATCGCGAGCAGCCGGATCGCCGGGTTCACTGCCGTGACTTCAACAGGCGATCCCGGCTACTCCCGGCTGGCATAGTAGCTGTGCCGCGCCCAAACCTGCAGGTTCCGATCCTTGGCCGTGATTGCCAGCGAGCGGAGATGGTCGCCGTCTCCCGGGCCGGGCTTGAAGTAGAGGGCGTACCCCGTCCTCAGGTCCCGCCTGATCGTCTCGAACGCCGGTTGCTCCGTGGAGCGGGAGATGAAAAACGCCCGGCCGCCGGTCACCATAGCCAGCTCCATCAGCACGTGGTCACCCACGGACCTGGCCTGGCGACGCCGGGGAGCGATGGTGTAGATGGTGACATTGGCCCGCTGCGCAGCCTTGATCGCGTCGAGCAGGCCGTGGGTGCTGACGTTGTCCTCTCCGTCGCTCAGCAGCACGATGGCGCGGCGCTGTGGAAGGTAGGGATCGGCGTTTCGCAATCCATCCGTGGCGGCAATGAGCGCATCGTATACGGAACTGAGCGACACGCCGGCGACCGGCCGGAGCCCAGCCTCCAGACTCCGGGTGTCGCCGGTGAGCGGCTGCGTGACTTCCACGCGATACCGGAACCCCACCACCATGGCTTGGTCGACATCCGGCCGGAGCACCGTGCGCAGGAAGTCCAGCGCAACCTTACGCTCGAACCCGAGATCTTTCTGCAGGGAGTCGCTCCAGTCGATCACCAGGGCGACCCGCAGCGGCAATTCGTCTTCCCGGCGGAGTTCCGTGACGGCTGCAGGTATGCCGTTGTCCAGGACTTGCAAGTCGTCGGGAGCGAGTCCCATCACTGGCTTGCCGCTTCGGTCGGTGACCGCGAGCTGCACCGCTACTTCGGCCACTTGGCTGCGGAGGACGAACGGCGCTTTCTCGGTTGTTCCTGAGTAGGCCTTCAAAACTTCAAGAGCCGCCTGCTGCTGTGCGACAGCAGCCGCGCCGAACCCCAACAGCCACAATGCTAACGCCAGCGCTGTTCTGCGCATGGATCTCCTCCTTGCGAGGGGTGCGCACCCAGGGCACACCTATATCCCTTGCGTCTGGTTTTCGAGTTTCCCCCGGCGGTCGTCCCTGGCCGACGCCACCCATAGACCTTGGATTGCTGCAGCGCGAATAAAGCGCGCCGCATGCCAGGAAATTTATCGGCATGTTACCGGTAATCCGGAATCTGTGCAATTGCCGCTGTATACCATGTCGTTACACATCAAACGTCCGGTCGCATTAGGACATGAAATGTCCGCTTAGCGGGCGGCGCGGGGCAAGGGAAGACGGGAAGCATGTTCCCTTACCCCAAGGCCGCAGTGGAGCGGGCGATGAAAGTGCAGGAAGTTATTTTGCGAGCGATGGCGAAACGGATTACCCGTCGCAGGAGGCCGAGATCATCGGCATCAGCGACCGACAGATGTGGTGCTGGCGCGAGCGCTATGAGGAGTCCGGCTATGACGGACTGTTCGATCACCATCGGCACCTGGCAGGGACGACGGCCACAGGAACTCCGGCTGTGCGGGATCCGGACGGCCGAGGCAGCCAACGCTTTCCTGCGCGAGCACTACCTGGCCGAGTTCAATCGCCTTTTCCAAGTGCGAGCGGCAGAACGCGGCAGTGCCTTTGTACCCAGGGCGGGCAAGGACCTGGACCGCATCTTCTCGCTGTACCATGCCAGGGTCGTGAACCGGGATAACATGGTCAGCTTCGAGAGCCTAGCGCTGCAGATCCAGCCGGTGCGCTGGAAAGCGACGCTGGCGGGCTGCAACGTGACCGTTCACTAGCACCTGGATGGAACTCTGAGTATTACCTATGGGCCACATCGCCTGAGACGTTAAACCGCCCAAGGTGTGGCCACGACACAAACAAAAAACACGGCGCGACAGGCTGTGGAAAAGACGCTCCGTGGACCAGACCTTTCCACTTTCCCCCAGCCTCGGCGGCGGCGGGCATTACTTAACCGGACATTTCACTTGCTACAAAAAGCGGATATTGGCGAGGCCGCCAGACCGGCAGGCCTTATGAAAAAGCAGAGAAGGCAGCACATCATCCACATCGTGAGCGTTCCCTACCGGATTTATCAACCGACAGCACTAAACTCTCCCATATGTGACAACCGTCACAGTATCAGGTGATTATAGCCACAGCCCGGCGCTGCATTCGCCGCTACCATGGAGACATCCTGACGCTCTCCGCGCCAGGGTGTTTCGGGCAGACACAGAATGGAGCTCCAGGTGACAGACGTCCCCAGTACAGCGCCCACCTCCAAAAGAACATGGCGTTCGACCCAAGCCTACAGCTTGGCGATGGTTGCCTTGGCTCTTGGGATCGGTATGGGATACTTTGGTCGCGGAAGACTGAAGGGGCCCGCTCCCGTCCAAGCCGGCGAACACACGGCAACGCAGCCTCACTCGGTGAACAACTCCGGCCGACCAGACGTGCCTACCTTGGACCAGCTGAAGCACATGGCAGACAAGAAGGCCGAGCCTCTCTTTGACCAGCTGAAGACCCAACCCGACAATGCTGCCGTCCTCGGCGAAGTGGCGCACGTTTATTTTGCGGCACACCAATTCAAGGAAGCCGTGTCGTACTATGAACGGTCTTTGAAAACTGATCCAAAGAATGTCGGGGTCCGGGCCGACTTTGCCTCGTGCTTGTTCTACTTGGGTGAGGTTGATAGGTCGATTGCGACTTTAGAAGAAGCTCTGCGCTACGATCCCAATAGCGCTCAGATCCTTTTCAATCTGGGTATGATCCGCTGGAAGGCACAGGATGACTCCGCCGGCGCAATCGCGCTGTGGCAACGATTGCTAAAGACAAATCCACATCTTCCCAAGAGTAGC
>DASQGF010000092.1:0-8274 GCA_035632755.1 Terriglobales bacterium | reverse complement strand
GGCGACATCGCCATCTCGGCCGAATTCGGCGCGCGCAATGCCCGCCGTCTCGGACACAGCCCGGCTGACGAGCTGAAGATCCTGATCCTGCACGGGCTGCTACACCTGGCCGGCTACGACCACGAAACCGACGGGGGAGCTATGGCCCGAAAGGAAGCGCGCCTGCGCCGAGCGCTCGGACTTCCAACGGCGCTGATAGAGCGGACGACCGGAGTGGGCCGCCAGAACGGAACCCGTGGAGCCGTCGGCAAGAGGCGACGATCATGAGCGCCGCTTCCATTGCGATTCTCGTCTTGCTGCTCGGCATTCTGACGCTGGTCTCCTATGTGGACTCTCTCTACGCCGAGATGGGCAAGTTTCTCTCCCGTGAATTCCAGGAGAACATCGAGGTCTACGAGCAGCAGATCGAGCCGCGGCTGAAGGTAAGCCGTGGCCGGGTATCGCTTTCGATGGCGGTGCTGGTGCCCATCACCATGGCGGGCATTGCGCTGGTGATCGGGTTCCTGACCTTCATGGACCGCGCCTGGACGAAGTCGGAGATGGCGCAGGCGGCGATTTCGATCGTGCTCATTGTCATCGTCTTCAACCGCCTGCTGCCGTTCGTGTTCTTCACCCGCACGCAAGGCGCGTGGCTGCGGCATTTCGTGTGGCCGCTTCGCATCCTGGTTTACCTTACCCTGCCGGTCACGCTGGTGCTGGGGTTCTGCCTCTCGGTCGCGGCGCTCACCGAGGAGCGCGCGCCGGAGCAGCCCGAGCATCCCTCCGAGGCCGTCGACGCGCTGATCGAAGCGGGACGCGAGGAAGGCATTCTCGAAGAGAGCGACCGCGAGCTGATCCAGTCGGTGGTGGAGTTCGGCGACAAGACGGTGCGCGAGGTGATGACCCCGCGTCCGGAGATCGTAGCCGTGCCCATCGACGCTACCGTCGAGCAGTTCATCGAGCTGCTGCGCACCAAGCCCTACTCGCGCGTGCCAGTGTACGAGGGCTCGATCGACCACATCAAGGGGATCGTCTTTGCGCACGACGTGCTCCAGATCCGGGACACCGAGGCGCGCAACCACACCGTCGGCGAGCTGATGAAGCCGGTGGACTTCGTCCCCGAGAGCAAGCGGGTGAGCGCGCTGATGCGCGAAATGCAGAAAGAGAACCAGCACATGGCCATCGTCATTGACGAGTACGGCGGCACCGCGGGCGTGGTCACCATCGAAGACCTGGTCGAAGAGATCGTCGGCGAGATCCGCGACGAGCACGAGGCCAAGGCCGACATCATCCGCGAGAACGAGAATTCCTACGTCGTTCCCGGCAACATGGATGTTGACCGGCTCGACGAACTGTTCCATATACGGCCGAACGGCCACGAAGCGGCCACCGTTGCCGGATTGGTGAGCGAGATTCTGGGACGTATCCCCGAGCAGGGCGAGGTGGTGGAGGAGAACGGCCTGCGCTTCGAAGTGCTGGAATCCACTGACCGGCGCGTGGAGCGGCTGAGAGTCAGCGCCATGCCCCAAGCAGCCAGCAGGGACTAGGGAGTACTGAGCACCAAGTATCGAGCAGTGTTGGGAGTTTTTTTGAAGGGCACGACTGAAGTCGTGCCCTGACACGAACCGCGCGGGGCACAGCAACTGTGAAACCGCCCTAGCCGTTAGCGGTGGAAAACAACCACCAACCTGAAACTGGAAACTTCTTCCGATGCCTTTTCGCTCCGGATTCGTCTCCATCATCGGACGGCCCAACGCCGGCAAGTCCACGCTGCTGAACAAGCTGGTGGGCGAGAAGGTGGCCATCGTCACGCCCAAGCCGCAGACCACGCGCAATCGCATCCTCGGCATGGTGAATGTTGCCGCTCGCAAAGGCCGGCCCGCGGGACAGATCGTGCTCATCGACACGCCCGGCGTGCACAAGCCTGACAGCTCGCTCAACAAAAAGATGATGCGCGAAGTGCACGAGGCGCTGGAGGGCCGCGACGCCCTCCTGCTTATCGTGGACGCCACCCAGAAGTTCGGCCCCGGCGACCGCTTCACGCTCGACCTGGTCAAGAAGGTGGGGGGGCCGGTGTTCCTGCTGCTGAACAAAATCGACCGTCTGGAGAAAGCGCGCCTGCTGCCCATGATCGCTGAGTACAGCCAGCTCCACGACTTCCGCGAGATCATTCCCATTTCCGCCTTGACCGGCGACGGGCTGGGGGTATTGCTGGATCGCGTCATGGCGGCGCTGCCCGAGGGCCCGCGCTATTTCCCCAAGGACCAGATCACGGACCAGCCCGAGCGCTTCCTGGCGGCGGAGATCGTGCGCGAGAAGGTGCTGCTGGGGACCGCGCAGGAGGTGCCGTACGCCAGCACCGTGCTGGTCGAGCGCTGGGAGGAGTCGCCGCGGCTGACCTCGATCGCGGCCGTCATTTATTGCGAGCGTGACGGGCAGAAGAAGATCATCATCGGCCGGGGCGGCGAGATGCTGAAGAAGATCGGCACCGCCGCCCGGCTCGAGATCGAGCGCATCCTGGGGACGAAGGTGTTCCTGGAGCTGTTTGTGAAGGTGCGGCCGGGCTGGCGCGAATCCAGAGAGTTCGTCGAGGAACTGGACTGGCGCAAGCAACTTGAGGCGTCTCGGGGGCGTGAGTAGCCGAGGCCGAGCAACGCGAGGCCGAGCCCTGAGCGAAGTCGAAGGGCCGCAGCCGAAATCCCGAACGCGAGCGAGGGATCTCGCGGAAAACCCGCGTGAGTGACGGCGGTCACAGTCTCGCCGAGGCTCCATTCCCTAGAATGCGTCCGCTGCGGTCCATTCGTTTCGAGTGACCCCAGTAGTTGTGTATGCTGGCTCTAGTAGCTACGGAGGTCGAGTGAAGAACGTCCATCGATTGATCATCGCCCTCGTGGTTATGGCATTTCTGCTGGCCGGCTTCAGCGCCGTATTCGCCGCCGAGAAGAAGGCGCCGGAGACTGTGGTGCTGAAGGGTGCGCCCATGGGAGGAGTCAAGTTCCCCCACAAGGCGCACGCCGTCGACCAGAAGATCAAGTGCGACACCTGCCACCACGCGTCGAAGTCGGAGAAACCGCTGACTTCGGCGCAGCAGGCCTGCACCGATTGCCATACCAAGACCGCTACCCCACCCATGAAGACCAAACTGCAGGCGGCCTTCCATAATCCGACCGCGCAAGCCGGGCTGTGCATCGATTGCCATAAGGCAGAAATCGCCAAAGGCAAGAAGGCGCCGGCCCCGGGGAAGTGCGCGGATTGTCACAAGAAGGAAAACGTCTAGTCGGGCCCACATCAACGCGCCGGAGGTCCTCGCGACAAAGAGGTTCCGGCGCGTTTTGTTTGAGGAGGCAGGAGGCAGGAAAGCAGGAGGCAGGCTTGTGACCGAAACTTTTCGTAATCTGATCGCGTGGCAAAAGGCCCGGACCTTGGCACGTGACATCTATATGACTACGAAAAGATTCCCCAGAGAGGAGCAGTTCGGCCTGGTCACACAACTACGGCGTGCCGCAGTATCGATTCCCAGCAACATTGCTGAGGGAAAGGGCAGAGGTACGAAACGAGATTTCTGCCGCTTCCTCATGCAGGCGCGCGGCTCCTTGTACGAACTCGAGACCCAGATCGAACTAGCGAATGACATGGAATACTTTGCCGACAGTGAAGCTCCACGACTCTTGAAGGCTTGCGATGAGCTTGGAAGGATTCTGAACGGCTTAATCAATTCAACTCAGACCTAAACGCGCGAAGCGTCCTCCCGCTTCCTGCTTCCTGCCTCCTATTCCTTCACTGCTATCCCCAGCGCCTTCATCTTGCGGTATAGGTGAGAGCGTTCCAGGCCCAGGACCTCGGCGGTGCGGCTGATGTTGCCGTGGTTCTCATCCAGCTTCTTGAGGATGTAATCGCGCTCATAGGCGGCGCGGGCCTGGTGCAGGGTGGAGAACTCGCCGATGGACCGGCGGCCGCCATCGCGGTACACCAGCGGGGGCAGGTGCTTGCGTTCCAGCCTGGTGGCGGTGGGGTTCATGATGACCGTGCGCTCGATGACGTTGCGCAGCTCCCTCACGTTCCCGGGCCAGGCGTAGCGCAGCAACGTGTCGATAGCGTCCTCGGTCAATTCCTTGGCGCGTCGGCTGTAGGCGGCCGAGAACTCCTTCAGGAAATGGCGGGCGAGCAGCGGGATGTCTTCGTGCCGTTCGCGCAGCGGCGGCACGTGGAAGGGAATCACATTTAGACGATAGAACAAATCTTCGCGGAAGTTGCCCTTCGAGATCTCTTCCTCCAGGTCTTTGTTGGTGGCGGCGATGACGCGCGCATCCACGGTCACCGGCTCGTCGCCGCCCACGGGCGTGAAGCGCTGCTCGTCCAGCGTGCGCAGCACCTTGGATTGCGTCTTCAGGCTCATGTCACCGACTTCATCGAGAAACAGCGTGCCGCCGTCCGCTTTTTGGAATTTTCCGACCTTATCGTGCTCGGCGCCGGCGAAAGAACCTTTGCGATGTCCGAACAGTTCGCTCTCGATCAAGTCTTCGGGGATGGCGGCGCAGTTGACCTCGACGAACATGGCGTCCTTGCGCAGGCTTTGCGCGTGGATGGCCAGCGCCACCAGCTCCTTGCCGGCGCCGGACTCGCCATAGATGAGGACGCGGCCGTTGGTGGGCGCCATCAGCGCGATCTGCTGGCGCAGTGCCTTCATCGGGATGCTGTCGCCGACCACGACCCCCTTGGCCTGGAGCTGCTTCTTGAGGTCGCGATTCTCGCCCCGCAGCTTGCGCGCTTCGATCGCGTTCTTGAGCAGGATGAGCGTCTTTTCCAGCGACAGCGGCTTTTCCAGGAAGTCGAAAGCGCCCAGCTTGGTGGCGCGCACGGCGGTCTCGATGGTGCCGTGGCCGGAGATCATGATGACCTCGGGCCCGTCATCGGCTTGTTTGATCCTTTCCAGCGCCTCGAGGCCATCGATGCCGGGCAGCCAGATGTCGAGCAGAACGACGTCGAAGCCGTGCTTCTCCAGCGCCTGGAGACAGGCCTCACCGCTCTCGACGGCAACGGTCTTGTAGCCCTCGTCCTCCAGCACGCCTTTCAGCGACTGGCGAATCCCGGGTTCATCGTCCACGATGAGGATGTTATGCATGCTGGACGGCGGCCATCTCTCCCATGGCCACCGGCAATTCCACTATAAACCGCGCGCCCACGGGAGAGTTCTCCTCCACGCGGATGGAGCCGTGATGGTCCTCCACAATGCGGCTGACGATGGCCAGGCCCAGCCCGGTGCCGCGCCCCTTGGTGGAGAAATAGGGAAGGAAAAGCTTTTCCTTCAGCTCCGGGGTGACGCCGTGCCCGGTGTCGGCGATGACCACCTCCACCGAGTCGCGCGCATCGGCGAGGGCGGTCGAGATCTGGACTTCCTTCACCATCGAGTCCTGCATGGCTTCGGCGGCGTTGTCCACCAGATTGGCCAGGGCGCGCTTCATGGCCTCTGCATCGGCCATCACCGGTGGCAGGTCGGGAGCGAGCAGGGTTGTGATCTGGATGCCGTCCAGGCGGCCGTTGAACATGGCCAGCGCATTCTCCACGATGGCGTTGATGTTGGCGGGCTGCGGCCGCGAGGCCGGGAAGCGCGCCAGGGTGGAGAATTCGTCCACCAGCGTGCGTACCGTCTCCACCGCTCCGGCGATGGTCTGTGCGCAGCCTTCGATCACCGCCAGCGAAGCCGCATCGGGCTGCTCGTCGCGCTCCAGGTGCCGGCGGATGCGCTCGGCGGAGAGCGCGATGGGCGTGAGCGGGTTCTTGATCTCATGCGCGATGCGCCGCGCCACCTCGCGCCACGCCGCCTGTTTCTGCGCGTGCAACAGATCGGAGAGATCCTCGAACACCACCACGTAACCCTGGCGTTCGCCGCGGTGATGGAGGGAGGCTGCGGTCACCGCCAGCGTGAGCACGGTGTGCTCCACCGTGACCTCGGTCTGGCTGGTGGTCGTGCCCATGCGGTCGGCCTTGCGCAGCAGGTGGAGCAGGTCTTCCGCCACTTCGGGATTGAAGATGTCGCGCAAGGCGGTGCCCTGTGCCGGCGCATGGTCGTTGCCACGGGCGAACATGCGAGAGAAGGCGTCGTTGGTGTGGGTCACGCGACGGTTGGCATCGAGCGAGAGCACGCCGGTGGGAATGCTCTCCAGGATAGTCTCCATGTGGCGGCGCCGCTGTTCCAGCGCCACGTTGGCGTCGGCCACTTCGCGGCTGGAGGCTTCGAGTTGGCGGCGGCTGGCCTCCAGCTCGGTCGCCATGCGGTTGAAGGAAGCCACCAGTTGTCCCAACTCGTCGCGCGCCACCATGTCCAGCCGGTAATCCAGCCGGCCGCGGGAGACTTCCTGCATGGCCTCGGCCAGCGCCGCCACCGGACGGGTCACCAGTTTCGAGAGGAAAAGCGCGAACCAGGTGGCCGCGAACAGCACCAGTACGGTCAAGAGCAGCAGCAGACCCATGTAGGTGCGGCGTACCAGCTTGCGTTGCCGGGCCAGCTCGAAGTACATGCGCTGGTTGGCCTCCATCTGGCGCAGGGTGGCGGAGAACTGCGGCGGCAGAGGCATAGCTACGAGAATGCGTCCGTTGTCACCCACGCGCGCACTCCCCAGCATGTACTCGCGTCCGCCCAGCTTGAGCGCCTCCGGGCGCGCCGGATCCAACCGGGCGAGCGGCGGCAGTTGCGGCCGCAGGAACACCCATGCTTCCGGTGCGTGGAAACTGGCCACCGCAGCATCGTCGGACGTCGCAAGCGCGAATCCACCCTGCAATGTGCCTTCGCGCCGGCGAAACTCGGTGATGACGCTCGAGAAGTTCCCGGTGGCGAAGGCGCGCTGTGTCTCCGGGACCGCCGCAATGGATGCGGCTTCGGCGCGCGCGTTCTCGGCGGCGTAGGTCGAGAGCTGGCGCGCGATCTCGCCGGAATCCTCGCGCAACTCCTCTACCGGCCGTGAGAACCACTTGTCGATGGAGCGGTTCATCAGCCCGTAGGCGAAGAGGAACAGGAAGATCACCGGCGTGAGCGACAAGGCCAGCGCGCCCACCACCATGCGGGTGCGGAACTTCGATCCCAGCTTGCCGGTGCGCCGCTCGGTGTAGAGCTTCAGCAGGTTGCGCAGCAGCACGAAGGTGAGCGCGATCAGCAGCAGGAAGATCAGGGTCGACAGCGCGACGAAGATCAGCGCCTGTTCCGAGGTCGTGGGCCGCAGCGTCAGCTTGAATGCCTGCTGCGAGAACACCAGCGCGAACAGCAGGAAGATGGCAATGCCCAGGACCAGGATCAGGGTGCGGCGATGCCGCCCTCCAACTTCCTCTCGCTTTTTGGGATCAGGAGCCACGCGAGGTACTCCGCGAACTCTCACACTCGTCTCAGGGGGAAGGTTCTCGGCGAGTGCGAAGGGACATTATAAACGTCGGGTAAGAGCAGACTCGTGAATAGGTTCCCGAACCTGGGACGGGAGAAATTGCTTCGCACCCAGGAACCATCATGGTTAACCCAAGCCCTTGTGGCAAAAGGGATTTTACCGTCTAGGCCTCGCGGCCCCAGCCTCCGGCTGCAGCCAAGCCGATTCTCCTAAGGTGACCCTAAAGATTTTTGTTGACACGGCATAACTTAGGTGTAGGATGTGGAGCAAAGTGGTCGAAAGTGGTGATCATGACATTGCCGGTGGAGCGCGGTGACTGGGAGTGGGATGAATAGCCGACCCCCAAGAAACGACGCCAACCAACCCGCAATCAGCCCGCTTTTGACCGTCTTGACCTCCCTGGCAGTCCAGAGAAGTTTAGGGAACCGGGGAGCGATTGGGAAGTATGTTTCGCGGCAACCATCCAGCCCGCGTGGACGAAAAGGGACGGCTGAAGGTCCCGGCGGAATTCAAGCGCGTGGTGGACGAGAAGTACTCGGGCGGTCAGTACTACATCACCAGCCTGGATGGGAAACGCGCGCAGATTTACCCGTTCGAGGAATGGCAGCGCATCGAGGAGAAGCTGGCGCGCCTCTCGACCTTCAACCCGACCAAGAAAAAGTTTTTGGACCGCACCAACTATTACGGCCAGGTGGTGGAGATGGACAACCAGGGACGGCTGCTGGTGCCCTCGCTGCTCAGGGAAGCGGCGCAAGTGAAGGGCGAAGTGGCTGTGGTGGGCATGCTGACCTACCTGGAAGTCCGCAACCTGGAGGCGTACCGCAAGGAGATCGAAGAGAACGCATTCACGGCTGAGGATGAGGCGACTCTCGACGGGTTGGGCATATAGCGGTGGACGAGGAGTTTGGGGAGTCAGACGCCC
>DASQGF010000091.1:0-1573 GCA_035632755.1 Terriglobales bacterium | reverse complement strand
ACGTTGAGGTAGTGATCGAACTTCATCAGGTTGACCTTCAGTCCGCGGCTCTCCAGCAGGCAGCCAACCGAGGCCGCAGCCAGACCCTTACCCAAAGAAGACACGACACCACCGGTTACAAAGATGTACTTTGCCGACATCTTGTCCTCACCCTGAGTTTTCTTAGTAATTTGTGCGTTCCAGAGGGGTGCACGACCAATTATGCCTGAAAACCGGGGCGAGGGCTAGGGTGTAGTACGGGCTCTTGGCTGTGGCTTTTAGCTCTTGGCTTTTAGCACTTAGTGGGCCGAGACGCGTCTAATGGATGACACACATGTCGACCAAGAGCGGCTTTTCCACATTCCGCGGCGATCTCGATAACGCGGTGCGGTCGTTTGTTTATCGCCAGACTATCCGCACCGGACAGGTTCCGGCCGTTGCCGCCATTGCCAAAGGCCTGAACAAGCCGCTACCAGAGGTCAAAGCGGCGCTCCGGCGGCTGAGCGCGAGCCACGCCTTTGTCCTGCAGGAAGCGAGCGGCGAGCTATGGCGCGCGGCGCCGTTCTCGCAGGTGCCAACCACGTTCCCGGTGCGCGCAGGCAAGCGCTCGTGGTGGGGTCCGTGCATCTGGGATGCGCTGGGGATTTTGGCGGCGCTCCACGTGGACGGAGACGTCTTCGCCTCCTGCGGCTGCTGCAACGAAGCTATGCCGCTGAAGGTCAAGGATGGAAACCTGCGCCGGGCCGAGGGGCTGATCCACATCGCCTTGCCGGCGCGGCGCTGGTATGAGGACGTGGTCTTCACGTGAAAGACCATGCTGCTGTTCCGGTCGGGACAGCACGTGGACCGGTGGTGCCGGCAGTGGAACCACCGGCGCGGTGGCATCCTTTCGCTCAACCAGGGCTGGCGCCTGGCCCAAGCCTGGTACGGCGATCGCCTCAGCCCCGACTGGCGGCCCAAGACCGTGGACGAAGCCCAGGCATTGTTTGCCGAGATTGGCCTACGCGGGCCATTCTGGCGACTGAAGCGTTGAAGCTCGAATCGCCACGGACGCTGGCGCCGGCATCTAACTCCGTATCGTGCAACAAAAGTCTGCTGCGGGTAACATGGAGGGCATGCGCAAGCTTCTCCGGAGCGCAGGAACCCTGCTGTTCGCCCTGTTGCTGGCCTTTGTGTTGCCTCAGCCCTGTGCGCGCGCCCAGAATCCGCAGCTCACCAAGCGGCTTATCCTCAAGGACGGCAGCTACCAGCCGGCCACCAAATGGGAGGTCCACGGAGACCGTGTGCGCTACTACAGCGCCGAGCGCTACGAGTGGGAAGAGGTCCCTTCCAGCCTGGTGGACTGGCCTGCGACCGCAAAATGGGAGAAGGAGAGCGCCAGCCACATTTCCGAAGAGACCAAAGAGCTCTCGGCCGAACTCGAGGCGGAGCGCAGGGCGGAAGAGGCAAGGACGCCGACGGTAGCTCCCGGCGTCAAGCTGCCCATCAACGGCGGCGTCTTCCTGCTGGATGAGTTTCGCGGGCAGCCGCAACTGGTCGAACTGGTGCAGAGCGGCGGGGAGGTGAAGAAGGACATGGGCAAGAACGTGCTGCG
>DASQGF010000090.1:0-22101 GCA_035632755.1 Terriglobales bacterium | reverse complement strand
AAGGTATTGTTTAGTCCGCTACCTGAGCCAAAGTCGCGCTGGACACTGTTCTTCACCAGCTATAGTGTGCAGACACTTGTACTGCTGCTGGTGATCAACGTGAACCTGCTGTACCCGGCTCGGTTGGAACTGCCTGCTCGCTACATGATCACTACTCTGGTGCCGTATGAGCCTCCGGTGCCGCGCACTCCCCAGCCGGTGAATCCGCGCTTGACCCCGAGAATAAGCAGGCCGGCATTGGAGGAACCGCCGGTGGTGGCGAGTCTGATGCTGCCGCCGCTACCCCAGCCGAAAAAGCGGGAAGCGGAGATGCAGGCGCCGGAACTGAAGAATGCTGCCGGGCATCTGCCGGAACTGCCCGCGCCGCGCCCGGTCGTCAGGGTGGTGGCCACCAACACGTTCTCTACCGGCAGTTCGGCCATGCCGACCACCAACCGCCCGGCAACGCAGGTGCAGACCGGCGGCTTCGGCGATCCCAACGGCGTGCCTGCGCGCGAGAGCAACGGGCGGGCGGTGAACATCAATGCCTTCGGCGCCTGGGAGCTGCCCTCAGGTCCGGGGCGCGGCAACGGGCTGGGAGGGACGACGGGTATTCCTGGCGTGGTGGCCAGCGCGGGATTCGGGAACGGAGTGGCGGTGGGCAATCCGAAAGGCGGAAAGGGAGGCGGAACCGTGAAGTCGGCCGGCTTCGCCGATTCCACCCCGGCGCCGGAAGCGCAGCCGAAGAAAGTGGCCGCCAAAGAGCCGCTCACCACGCCGGTCGAGATCCTGGCCAAACCGAAACCGAACTACACCGAGGAAGGCCGAAAGCTGAAGATCGAGGGCGAAGTCCGCCTGGAGGTGCAGTTCACAGCCACCGGCGAAGTACACGTGATCCGCATCTTGCAGGGATTGGGGCATGGGTTGGATGAGCAAGCGATGCGCGCCGCCGAGCAGATCAAGTTCAAGCCTGCACAGCGGGAGGGCAAGCCGGTGGATTCGAGCGCCACGTTGCACATCATTTTCCAGTTGGCGTAGCTGGAACTTCAGGCCGCACAGGGGCGAGAACCGAGGACGTTATGCGCAGATCAGGATGGGGTATCACGAGCTTCTTGGTGCTGGTGGTGGCGGCGCCGGCGTGGGCCGCCCAGCCGACGTCGTTCGAGCAGGTGATCAGCCGCATCAACCAGCGGGAGACGCAGTTCGCGCAGAACATGCGCAATTACGCTCCCATGGTGGAAACCTACATCCAGGACATGAAGCCCGATGCCGAATTGGGCGAAGTGCCCTCGGGCGACACATATTTTCTGGGGCGCCTGGACCTGAGCCGCGGCGTCACCACCGCCAGCTTCGTCCCCGACCGCAGCGGCTGGTTCCACCACCTCTTCGGGTCGCTGGGGGGAATGCAATATAACGCAGCCGGTTTCGCCGTGATCTCCCCCGATGAGAATCAACTGGACAGCGCACATTATGATTTCACCTTCGTGCGCCGCGAGTTCCTGGGCGACGTGCGCTGCCTGGTGTTCGACGTGGTGCCCAGGAAGAACACCGGACAGGGGCGCTTCTTGGGACGACTGTGGGTGGAAGACCAGGACTACGACATCGTCCGCTTCAACGGGACCTTCGTGCCACGGCCTCGCTACGGCTACTACTTCCATTTCGATAGCTGGCGGCTGAACATGGGTCCCAACCTGTGGCTGCCCGCCTACAGCTACTCGGAAGAGTTGAACATGAAGTACTCCATGCCGCGCAAGCACCTGTCGTTCAAGGCGCAGACCCGCTTCTGGGCTTACAACGTACACAGCCGCGGGCGCCAGGACGAGCTGACGCAGGTGCTGGTAGAGCCGGCGCCCACGGTGAAGGACCAGAGCGACAACGCCCAGGACCTCTCGCCGGTGCAGGCGCAGCGCATGTGGGCGCGGGAGTCCGAGGAGAACGTGCTGGACAAGCTGGAGCGCGTCGGCCTGCTGGCCCATGAAGGCGAAGTGGACAAGGTGCTGGACACGGTGATCAACAACATCGCCATCACCAACAAGATCGATATTCAGCCGGAGATCCGCTGCCGGGTTCTGCTGACCGCGCCCATGGAGTCGTTCACCGTCGGCCACACCATCGTGATGAGCCGTGGCCTGCTCGACGTGCTGCCCGACGAGGCCACGCTGGCGGCCGTGCTGGCGCACGAGATGTCGCACATCCTGCTGGCCCATGGCGAGAACCCAATGTACGGCTTCAACGACAAAATGCTCTTCCCCGAGCGCCAGACCTTCACCAGGCTGACCCTGAGCCATCCGCCGGACCAGGAACAGGCGGCGGACGCCAAGGCGCTGGATTTGCTCAAGAACTCGCCCTACAAGGACCAGTTGGCCAATGCCGGGCTGTTCCTGCGGGCGCTGCAGCAGCGGGCCCCGGTGCTGCCCAACTTGATCCGCGCCCACTTGGGCAACGGCCTGACCCTGGGCGGCGGCACCCGCATGTCCGACCTGATCGCCTCGGCGCCGGCGTTGGAGATGAACAAGCTGGACCAGATCGCCGCCCTGCCCATGGGAGCGCGCATCAAAGTGGACCCTTGGAACGACCGTGCCCAAATGTCGAAAGCCAAGCCGGTGGGGCTGCTCTCGGCGCGCGAGAAAATGTTCTTTGAAGTCACGCCCGTGTACCCCTATTTGACCCGCGTCAACGACAAGCAGGCCACCGAGAAGGTGGCGGCCACCAAGCCGGGCCAGCAGTAAGTAGCGGCCACAGAGACACCAAGGCACAGAGGAATCGGCCCTCTGTGCCCTGTCTATTTGTAATCGGCTCTATGCTGGTGGGTCGGTCTGAAAAGTATTAGACCGATTCAAGATCGAGGTCTCATGAAACATGCCATCGTTTTTGCTATTGCTGTCTTCGCAGCGCTTGGGGCAACCCTAATCCTTGCAACTTGGGGAGCGCATGGGGTGCAGGGCTTTTTGGCTATATACATCGGCTATCCGGGCGGATTCGCGAACTGGAAACTAAACCCTGGTCGCGTCAGCTACATTCTCATAACAGCGGTCAATGGGTTAACCTACTTCGCTTGTCTAGAACTTTTGCTGGCCATGAGGCGCCGAATTTCGAACTGACGCACCTCCGACTCGAACGCTCGCTGGCTTACTCGGCGCGGATTCGATATTCTGAGCACGGATGGCAAACGACTTTCTTTCCCGCTTGCGGCAGGGGCCCATATTGTGCGACGGCGCCATGGGCACCCTGCTCTACGCCAAGGGCATTTACATCAACCGCTGTTATGACGAGCTGAACCTCTCGCAGCCCGACCTGATCCGCGGCATTCATCAGGAGTACCTGCAGGCCGGCGCCGAGATCATCGAGACCAACACCTTCGGCGCCAATGCTTACCGTCTGGAGCGCCACGGCCTGGGGCAGCAGGTGCACGAGATCAACCTGGCCGGGGCGCGGGTGGCTCGCGAAGCCGTAGAGAACGAGGCCGCAAAGAAGGGCACGCAGGCGTTCGTCGCGGGATCGGTAGGCCCGCTGGGCATCCGCATCGAGCCGCTGGGCAAGACCTCGCGCGAGGAGGCGAAAGCGGCCTTCACGTCGCAGATCGCCGCGCTGGTCGAAGGTGGTGTGGACCTGCTGATCCTGGAGACCATGGGATACCTGGACGAGCTGCATCAGGCTATCCTCGCGGCGCGCGAGGTGAACGCGGCGGTCCCGGTGGTGGCGCAAGTGACCATCGATGAAGAAGGCAACTGTCTCGATGGCTCCAGCCCTGAGACTTTTGCCGCGAGGCTCACCGAATGGGATGCCGACGTGGTGGGCTGCAATTGCAGCGTCGGTCCGGTTGCCATGCTGGGCGCCATGGAGCGCGTGCGCCGGGTGACGACCAAGCCGCTCGCCGCGCAGCCCAACGCCGGCATGCCGCGCGCCGTCGAAGGCCGCAACATCTATCTGTGCTCGCCGGAATACATGGCGGAATACACCCGCCAGTTCCTGGATGCGGGTGTGCAGTTGGTGGGTGGCTGTTGCGGAACCACTCCCGAGCACATTCGCACGATGAAATCCGCGCTGCGGATGGGCGGCGCCAAAGCTGCGGGTATCGTCGTGCCGTCCACACCCAAAGCAGAATCGGCGGTTGCCAGTCCGCCACTGGCAGAGCGCTCAAAGCTAGGCGCCAAGATCGCGGCCGGAGAGTTCGTCACCATGGTGGAGATCGTCCCCCCAAAGGGCACCAACATAGCGCGCGAGATCGAAGGGGCGAAATTTCTGAAGTCCGTCGGCGTGGACGCGGTGAATATCCCCGACAGCCCGCGCGCCTCGGCGCGCATGAGCAACCAGGCGCTGGCCATCCTGATCCAGCAACAGGTCGGCATCGAGGCAGTGTTGCATTACACCTGCCGCGATCGCAACGTGCTCGGCATCCAATCGGACTTGCTGGGCGCGAGCGCGACCGGCATCCGCAACCTGATCTGCATCACCGGCGATCCGCCCAAGATGGGCAATTATCCCGATGCTACCGCGGTGTTCGACGTGGACGCCATCGGGCTCGTCAATCTCGTGCACAATTTGAACAACGGCCTCGATCTCGGCGGCAATCCCATCGGCACGGCTGCGGGCTTCGTGGTCGGCGTGGGCGCCAACCCCGGCGTCCCCAATATCGACGAGGAGATCCGCCGGTTCGAATACAAGGTGGAAGCCGGAGCAGAATATGCCGTGACCCAGCCGGTGTTCGACGTGGCCTTGCTGGAGAAATTTTTGCGGCGCATTGAGCATTGCCGGATACCGGTCATCGCCGGCATCTGGCCGCTGGTGAGCGTGCGCAATGCCGAGTTCATGAAGAACGAGCTGCGCGTCTCGGTGCCCGACGCGATCGTGGAACGCATGGCGGCCGCCAGCAGCCAGGGCGCCGATGCTGCACGTGCCGAGGGCGTGGCCATCGCCCGCGAGATGCTGCTGGCCATCCGCGACCTGGTGCAGGGAGCGCAGGTGAGCGCGCCCCTGTCGCGCTATCCCGCCGCCCTCGACGTCATCGACGCCTTGGGCTCTTCCCGCAGAACCACCGTGGCGTAGCTGGGGAATGCTGCAGTGCGTCATGGAAAGTTCGGTTGTGGGAACGCAGCCGAAAATTTCTGGCGCTCAGCGCGTCCGAACCTGAACTACAATTAACGAGGGAGTGGAGCTTGCCCAAGTTTGAAGAGTGCCTCCAGCGCCTGGAAAAGATCGTAGATGAGCTGGAGAAGGGGGAACTGCCCCTGGAGAAGGCGCTGGGGCTGTTCGAAGAAGGCATTGCTCTTTCCGCCTCCTGCCGTAAGGAACTGGAAGCGGCGGAGGGAAAAGTAGAGATCCTGTTAAAGCAGAACGGGAAGCTGCAGCCCGAGCCGTTCGACGCCAGCCCGGCTCGGGAGGGTGGCTCCAAGAAGTAACGCGTTCAGAGAAACATGCCTGCGGTTCCGAACCGCAGCACGGCCACGGCCCGGTATTGGCATGATGCCAGGCCCCTTACCCCCAAAGGAAGGCATCGCCATGAGACCGCTGAACGTTGTCGTAGCCCAGTTGGATTCCAAGAATGCTGAACATCTCGCCGCTTCCCTCTTTGGCCACTTCCGCTCCGTGGCGGTAGCGCGCTCCCTGGAGGAACTGCGGGACGCCATCCCCAAACACCACGCCGACGTGGCCATCGTAGACCTGGAGCTGGTGGGCTTGCCCGAACTCGAGCATCTGCACCAGAGCTTCCGCAAAACCAGCATCGTGTGCACCCACCGCGTCGCCGACGAAGAGATGTGGGCTTCGGCGCTGGCCGCCGGCGCTAGCGACATGTGCTCCAGCAGCGACGTGGACGGCATCGTGTATTGCACGCTGCGCAGCCTGGACGCGCTGGCCGCACCCAGAGCCGCCTGAATCGCTGCCGCGTCGTGCTTCCCTCGCCCCGTCGCGAGGGATTTTCTTGCTCGAGCGCGCTGGGAAGCATTCCTCGGTGCTGATCCTAGCCGGACTGCCAGTTGCAACCTACCGTTAGAACCCGCAAACTGGTCACATGAAAGTCGTCTCCCGGTTTCTGCTGGCGGCGTCGGACGAGGCCCACTTTCCTGCCCCCTCGGTACCGGAAGTCGCCTTCCTGGGGCGCTCGAACGTGGGGAAATCCAGCGTCATCAATTCCCTGCTGGGTGCGAAGGTCGCCAAAACCAGCTCCACGCCGGGGCGGACGCGCACCATCAACTTCTATGAGATACGCTGGCCGGGAAAGCCGCGGCCTGCGTTGTTTTTCGCCGATTTGCCCGGCTACGGCTACGCCCGCCTACCGCGGGAAGTCACGGCCCAGTGGGCGAGTTTCATCGAGCCCTACCTCGAGCACCGCCTCACGCTCGGCCTCTCCATCGTCCTGGTAGACTGCAGCGTGCCGCCGCAGGAAAGCGACAGACGGCTGGTGGACTGGCTGGGAGCAAACCAGAGGAATTTTCTGATCGTCGCCACGAAAGCCGACCGCCTTTCAGGAAACACGCTGCGCACCGCTCTGGAGCGATTGCGGCAGGAGTTCGGCGTGGACCGCATTGCTCGCTTCTCCGCCCGCACTGGTGACGGACGCGATGATCTCTGGCGGGAGATCCGCAGCGCCTGCGGCAGCGAGACGTAGCGAGCTACGGCTCTATACCGGCGACGATCACCGCTGCGCAGCGGCTGCCGGCGATCCAGTATGGTATCTCGCGATAATCGGCGACATCGAAGATAGCGAGGTCGGCGTCCTTGCCGGGCTCGATGCTGCCCTTCCGCCCGGCCAGGCGCAGCGCGTGCGCGCCGTTGATGGTGGCAGCGGCGATGGCCTCCGCGGGCGTCATCTTCATGTGCGTGCATGCCAGCGAGAGCACGAACGGGATGCTGATGGTGGGCGAAGTCCCAGGATTGTAATCGGTGGCGAGCGCGACCGGCACGCCTGAGTCGATCAGACGGCGCGCGTCGGGAAACCGCCCCAACCCCAAAAAGTGGTTGGCTCCCGGCACAAGCGTGGCCACCGTCTGGTGCGCGGGCGACATCGCGGACTGCGCGGCAAGAGCGGCGATGTCGTCATCGCCGGCATAGTCCATGTGATCGAGCGAGGCAGGATCATATTTCAACAGTGGCGCGATCTCGCAGTGGCTGAGTTGGCAGACATGCGCGCGGACTCCAAGCCCGTGCTCGCGCGCAGCCAGAAAAACGTGCTCCGCGCTCGCCGAACTGAAAGCACCGCGGTCGCAGAAGACGTCCACGAATCTCGCCAGCTTGCGTTCAGCGGCGCGCGGGATCATCTCCTTGCAGACGATGCGGACGTACTTGTCCTCCCGCCCTTCATACTCGCGCGGAACAACGTGCGCTCCCAGCAGCGTCGGCGCCACCGTACCGGGCCACTCGCGGGCAGCGTCGCCGATGGCCTCCAGCGATTTGAGTTCGGCATCAAGGCTCAGTCCGTAGCCGGACTTGGCTTCGACTGTGGTCGTACCCTGCATCAGCATCGCGTTCAGGGCAGCGAGGACATGCCCAGCCAGAGCGGCGCGAGTCGCCTTGCGCACGCCCTCCACGCTGGAGCGGATGCCGCCGCCGGCCTCGGCAATCTGCTCGTAGGTCGCGCCGGCGATGCGTTGCTCAAAATCCACCAGCCGCGGCGCGGTGAATGCCGGATGTGTGTGGGAATCGACGAAACCTGGAAGCACGACCTTCCCGCCGCAGTCAATCTTGCGAATCTTCTTCCGGTTCTTCCTTATCCAGGCGTCGCTGAGCGCGTCTTTGGTCTTGCCGACCGAGACGATCTTGCCGCCGAGCGAAAGAACGGCGCCGTCTTCGATCAGGCCGAGATCGCTGAGGTCGCGTCCGCGGCGCGGCGCTGCGCCGGGAGACCGCAGCGTGAGCAGCTGGCGGATGTTGACGAGGAGCAGCGCGGCTTCGGTGGTGTTTCTCTTTCGGAGGGGCATGGCTTCAGGCATGCCGTTCCTCAACTTTATATCTTCGGTGTGTGCTCATTTCTTGATCGGAATCTTAATGCCAGTCTTGTCGGCGAACTTAATCGCTCCTTCATACCCAGCGTCGGCGTGCCGAGCCACGCCAATCCCCGGATCATTGGTCAGCACGCGTTCGATGCGCTTGGCCATGGCGTCGGTTCCATCGGCAACGGTGACCTGCCCGGCGTGCTGTGAATATCCGATGCCCACGCCGCCGCCGTTGTGGATCGAAACCCATGACGCGCCGCTGGCGGTGTTGAGCAACGCGTTGAGCAGCGGCCAGTCGGCGATGGCGTCGGAGCCGTCCTTCATGCTCTCAGTCTCGCGGAAGGGCGAGGCCACGGAGCCGGTGTCGAGGTGGTCGCGGCCGATCACGATGGGCGCCTTGATCTTCCCTTTCCTGACCAGCTCGTTGATCGCCAGGCCGAACTGCGCGCGCTCGCCGTAACCCAGCCAGCAGATGCGCGCCGGCAGTCCCTGGAACTTGATCCGCTTGCGCGCCAAATCGATCCAGCGACTGAGAATGCGGTTCTCGGGAAACATGTCCAGCACGAGCTGGTCGGTCGTGGCGATGTCGGAGGGCTCGCCCGAAAGCGCCGCCCAGCGGAACGGCCCGCGTCCTTCACAGAACAGGGGACGGATATAGGCGGGCACGAATCCCGGAAAGTCATAGGCGTTCTTCACGCCCCGCTGGAAGGCCATGGTGCGGATATTGTTGCCGTAGTCGAAGGTGACGGCGCCCATCTTCTGCAGCGCCAGCATGCCTTCCACGTGCCGGGCGATGGAATCGAGCGCACGCTCGACGTATCCCTTGGGATCACGTTGGCGCAGATCAGCCGCCTGCTCCACCGATAACCTTTGCGGAATGTAGCCGTTCAGCGGATCGTGCGCCGAGGTCTGGTCAGTCAAAATGTCGGGCAGCACGCCGCGCGCGGCCAACTCGGGGATCACGTCGGCACAGTTCCCTACCAGCCCGACCGAAACCGCTTCCTTCTTGCGCACGGCGTTCTTCAGGATGCGCAAGGCCTCGTCGAGCGAGTTGACCATGAAGTCGCAGTAGCCGGTCTTGAGGCGCTTCTTGATGCGCTCGGGATCAACCTCCACTCCGAGAAACGCCGCGCCCGCCATGGTGGCCGCCAGCGGCTGTGCGCCGCCCATGCCTCCCATGCCGCCGGAGACGATCAGCTTGCCTTCGAGGCCGGAGTGAAAGTGCTTTTCGCCAGCCGCGGTGAAGGTCTCGAAGGTTCCCTGGATGATCCCCTGCGAGCCGATGTATATCCACGATCCGGCGGTCATCTGCCCGTACATGGTCAGGCCGAGTCGTTCCAACTCCGTGAACTTCTCGAAATTGTTCCAGTGGCCGACCAGGTTGGAGTTGGCGATCAACACGCGCGGAGCATATTCGTGCGTGCGGAAGATGCCGACTGGCTTGCCTGATTGCACGAGCAGCGTCTCGTCGTTCTCCAGCGCTTTCAGCGCGGCGACGATGGCGTGGTAGCACTGCCAGTCGCGCGCGGCCTTGCCACGGCCGCCATAGACCACCAGATCGTGAGGACGCTCGGCAACCTCCTCGTCGAGGTTGTTCATGAGCATGCGCATGGCGGCTTCCTGCTGCCACGACTTGCAGGAGATCTGGCCGCCGCGCGGCGCCTTGATGGGTGTGTAAGCGTTGATTTCCGTTTCCACCGGCATACGGAGATGGTAGTGCGCGGGGGCAGGAGGGCGCAATGTGCGGAGCAGGGAGCAGGCAAGCAGGAAGAGACCGTCTCTACAAAGCCATCACCACGAGCTGTACGCTGTGCCGTCGGTGCCGACGCCGCTGGCGCCGGAATGGACGTCGGTAATTCCGGGCGCGGTCTGGGTGGGGTCCATCAGCGTGTCGTCGCTGGTGGTTTGCCAGCTATCGGACGATCCCGTGAAGGGATCCTTGGGAAGGCTCTTCAGATAGCCGGCCGAGACCAGGTCTGCGAGCGACTGGGGCGCCTTCTGTTTGTCGAGCGTGTACTGGTCGATGACCGAGCGCATGGTGAACAGGTCGTCGCGCAGCACGGCTTCCTTGGCGTGCACGATCGAGTTCATGTAGATAGGAATCGAGATCGACGCCAGAATCATGATGATCATGATGACGATCATCAGCTCGATCAGCGTGAATCCGCGCCAACGCTCTTTCCGCTTGGGGATGTTCACCATTACCAGTCAGAGTACTTGGTTCCGTCCAGGGCCGTGCCGGTGGACTTGGTGTACACGTCGAAGACGTTTTGCCCGCCCCAAGAGGTGGACTGGGGATCATCCTGCATCGAGCGCAACCCCCACTCGGTGTTGCCGGTCATGGGGTCCACCGGGATGCGGCGCAGGAAGCGGATCTTCTTGCCCTGCGAGTCCACGCCTTTGACCAGGGTTTCCAGATCGGGCGGATAACCCTCGCTGCCCACCTTGATCTGGAAAGCGTTGCGGTCGGCCAGGTCCTTGTAGTGGTCGATGGCGTCGCGCATCTCCCACAGGTCCCGGTGCAACTCGACTTCCCTCTGGCGCTTGACCTGCAGCCGAACAATCGGGACAGCGGCGCCGGTAAGGATCATCAAGATGGTAATGGCGATAATCAGCTCGATCAGCGTGACCCCGCGCCAATCCGGGGTCCCCAGCAAACCCGGTTTTGGTTTGCTGGGGTGGTGCCGCCCGCACTCAACGCGGGTCTGACTGCGGGCTCGCCGGCCGCCATGCTGAACGCGGCGGAAACACTGCATAGACTTATCGCTCCTGGCAGCAACCATCAGTGGACGGTCACGCTGGCCTGCCCTCCCGACGCCGGGATCACCTGGCCGCTCGAGTTGCGCGCCCCTGGACGCGTGATCGCCACCGTCCCCTGCCCCGGGGCCCTGGCGAGGAAGGTCAGGGTCAGCACGGTACCCTGCCCGGAGGCGCCGCCGGAGGCGGGCGGGCGCGTTGCCGTCACTTGCAGCATGCCGGTTGCGGGATCGTCGCGATGCACCAACGCCACCGGCTGCCCGTCCTGCGACAGGAAGGACCCATTGGAGACGTTCACCAATTGCAGCAACTTGGCATCGTAACTGATCTGCAGGGGAACGGAGAACACGTCCTGCCCGCCCGTTAGCATCACGTTTACGGGGAAGGTGCTTCCGGTCGCTTGCGATATGGTTGGCGGATCGAAGGTGAACGCGATGGGGCCGGAGGGGGTTGTAGGCGGGGTCGCAAGCGGCGTCTGTGGCGCCTGCAACTGCGCCTGCTGCGACGGCTGCGCTGGCGGCATGGCAGGAGTGGCTGCCGGCGGATTCTGCGCGGGCGCCGCGCTCACTGGCCGGGGCTCGCTGGTCCTGGGCTGGAACACGGTACCCTGCGGCGCTCCGCCGCCCGGGCTCTCGATCTTGCGGCGTAGCTCGATGGAGGTCCCGGTCCCCACGTCCAGCGCCCTTTCGTTCATGGCGCTCAGTTCCTGGGCGCGCACGATGTGGGGGATGAGCGCAAACACGATCTCGTTCTGATGCTTCTCGGTGTGTTCGGTGGCGAACAAGTATTTCAAAATCGGGATCTGTCCCAGGCCTGGAATGCCGCTCAGGTTCTTGACGGCCTGATCTTCGAAAATCCCGCCCAGCAGATTGACCTCGCCTTCCTTCAAGCGGATCTCATGCTCGATCTTGCGCTGCCCGATCACCGGCTGCTGGATGCCGCCGATGCTGACCTGCGAGATCACCGCCGAAACGTCGATGGTCACCTTCATCGAAACCTCACGGTTGGCGTGCACCTGCGGGGTTATGTCCACGTTCACGCCCACGTCGATGTACTGGAACTGGGTGTTGACCAGGGGGTTGATGCCGACGCCGCCGATGCCGGGCTGAAACGACCCGGTGGCCACCGGCACGCGGTCGCCGATCTTTAGCGACGCCTTCTGCCCGTCGGAGGCCCGGATACGCGGGCTCTGGATGATCTTGGTATTGGCGTTGCTGAACACGAAGTTCGCCGTGGCCGGCGGGATGGTCACCAGGAAATTGTTGGCCGTCAGGTTGGCGAACTGGTTCAGAGTGAGCGTGTTCGGCACGGTAGTGCCAGTAGCGGTCCCGGTGGTGGTACCGGTCGTGGTGGTAGTGGTGGTGCTGGTGGTGCCCTGCAGGGCGACGGAGGCGCTGCCCGGCGGCGAAATGCCCAGGTCGCGGATCAGATCATGGGTCACCTGCATCACCACGACATCAATGATCACCTCAGGCTTGGCCTTATCGATGTCGGAGATCAGCTTTTCCGCCAGCGCCACCTGGTCGGGAGTGCCGCGCACCACGATGGCCTTCTGCGTGGGCAATTGCTGGATGCGGCTGACTTCCAGGATGCTGCGGATGGCGTTCACCATGTCCTGCAGCTCGGTGGGCAGGGAGACATTCGACAGGTAAAAAGTCTTGATGACGTTCTGTTCCAACTCCTTGCGCTTCGCGATGGTATCGCTGGCCACGAAGATGGTGTTGGGCGTGACCGGGCGCCAGAAGGTCTTGGATTCCATCGCCACCACCTGCAAGGCTTGGTCGAGGGTAACGCCGTTGAGTTCCACCGAAATGCGGCGCGAGGTGTAGTCGGGATCGAACAGCACATTCAGCCCCGCCAGCTTGCCGATGGTCTGGTAGATCACCTTGCTGTCTTCGGTCAGCTTGAGCGTAATGGGGACGTTGGAGATGGGGGCCAGTTCGACCGGTTCCTGCGCACTCTCCAGGCGCTTGCGGATAGGTGACATCGCCTCGGGCCTGGCGCCTCCGCCACCGCTCTTGGCGTCGATCATGGCCTTGGTCTTCCTGATCTCCTGCTGCGCGATGAAGCTAGAAGGATCGATCATGTAGGCCTTCTCGAACAGCACCAGTGCGTCCTCAAGTTTGCCGTCGTCGCGCAGCTTCTGCCCGCGATGGACGTAGGAGGCGGCGGCAAGGAACCGCAGGCGGGTGACCGCGGCTTTGTAGCGGATGTCGACCGGCTTCAGGTCAAAAGCCTTGCTGTACAGATCGTAGGCCGCCTCATAGTTCTCGCGGGCCTCAGCGGCTTTGCCTTGGTCATAGAGCTTCTTGGCCTGGTCCGCAAGCGCGGCTGCGGAAAACAGTAAGAAGAGAGCGAGGAACAGGGTTGCAGCCCGCGTGAAGCGACTCATTGGACTCCTTGCTCGGGTTGACTTGCTGCTCTCGTGCACCAAGAACGAATGTCCAGCCTAGGGCCAAACTCGTTTTCTGAACGGTGCGGGTGCCTGATTATAGCACCAGCGCCGCAGCCGGTTTCGGTCGCTATCTTCAACTGTGGTAGCATGTTAGGTTCTGCGGGGAATGACGGCATGGTACGCCAGTCCACGCACCAAGTCCGGCCAAACCCGGAGAAACACCCGCGCCGCGACCCCACGGCCGTGGGCGAGCGCGATGCCGCCGTCAACCGCGCCGCCTCGCACAACTATCACCTGCTGGAGCGGTTCGAAGCCGGCATTGTCCTCCATGGCACTGAGGTTAAATCAATTCGCAGCGGACGAGCCAACCTGAAAGACGCATACGGACTCGTAAAAGACGGAGAACTTTGGTTACTCAACGCCCATATTGGGCCCTATGAGAATGCGGGATACTCGCAGCACGAAGCCACGCGCACCCGCAAACTACTGGTCCACAGGGACCAGCTCCGGAAACTCACGGGCCAGACCCAGCAAAAAGGACTGACGCTGATCCCCACCCGGCTGTATTTCAAGAGCGGCAGGGTCAAGGTCGAGCTGGCGCTGGCCCGCGGCAAGCAGCTCTGGGACAAACGCGAGACCGAACGCCGCCGCACCGCTGAACGCGAGGCGCGCGAAGCCATCGCCCGCAGCCGGAAGGCGGGAAACATTTAGATTGAGTAATTGGGAAATTTGGTAATTGGGTAAATTGAGAAGACGGCAGATGAACTAGCGCGACTTTTGGGTTTTAATTACCCAGTTACCCAATTTCTCAATTACCCCAGTCGGAATCACTCAATCACCTCGAGGATCTCATGAAGACGACGCTCTCCTACACGAATCCTGCTGAGCTCGAGACCGAATGTCTGGCCGTCGTGGTCGTGGACCAGGGCGAAAAAGACAAGCCCGCGCCTGTCATCCTCGGCGGCAGCCAAGCCGTACAGAGCGCTGCCGCGGAACTGCTGGCGAGCGGCGAGGTTTCGGGAAAGATGTTCGAGACCGTCGTGGTCCACCGGCCGCAAGGACTAAGAACCCGCCGGCTGCTGCTGGTTGGCGGCGGCAAGGCGAAGGATTTTTCCTCGTTCGAGCTGCGCAAGCTGGCGGGAACCGCCGTCCGCTTTCTCAAGCCCAAGCAGATCCGCTCGCTCGCGTTCCTCGCGCCGGAAATGGCTTCGGGAGTAGCCGATGCGGTGACGGCGGTGGCCGAAGGCGCGTATGTCGGCAACTTCGACGCCGACACATACAAGAGTGATCGCAAGGACCAGCAGATCGAGGAGGTCACGCTGCTAGCGCCCGCCGGCGCCGATCGCGCCGTGCTCGAAAAGGCGCTCGCCGAAGCGCGCGTCATGGGCGAATCACAGAACTTCACTCGCGAACTGGTCAACGAGCCCGGCAACCGCATGACTCCGACTATGCTCGCCGAGCGCGCCCGCAGCATGGTGGCGGAGGTCAACTCGCCGCACCTCACCATCGAAGTGTTCGGCCCGGAGAAGATCCGCGAACTCAAGATGGGCGCCTTCTGGAGCGTCGCTCAGGGCTCCGACGAGCCGCCGCAACTGATCGTGCTGCGATATTCGCCGCCGGGCGCGCCGGAGAAGCCGGTGCTCGGCCTGGTCGGCAAGGGCATCACCTTCGATTCCGGCGGCATCTCCATCAAACCCGCCGACGGCATGGAGAAGATGAAGTACGACATGGCCGGAGGCGCGGCCATGCTGGGCGCTCTCCGCGCCATCGCGCTGCTCCAGCCGAAGGTCAAAGTCATCGGCATCGTCTGCGCCACCGAGAACATGCCGTCCGGAAAGGCGCAGAAGCCGGGCGATGTGCAGATTGCCATGACCGGCAAGTCCATCGAGATCATCAACACCGACGCCGAAGGCCGCCTGGTGCTGGCCGATGGTCTCGCTTACGCGCGCCAGCTCGGCGCCACCCACCTGATCGACGCCGCCACACTGACCGGCGCGGTCGTGGTGGCGCTAGGTGCGGTAAACGCCGGTGTCTTCGCCAATAACGACGATATGTACGCGCGCTTCGAGCAGGCGGAGCGGCGCGCCGGCGAAAAAATGTGGCGCATGCCGCTGGACGAGGAATATCGCGAGCTGATCCGCTCCGGCATCGCCGACATCAAGAACACCGGCGGGCGCTACGGCGGCGCCATCAGCGCGGCCATGTTCCTGAAAGAGTTCGTCGAGGACACCCCGTGGATCCACCTCGACATCGCCGGCACCGCCTGGACAGAAGAAAACAAGAGCTGGATCGCGCTGGGGCCAAGCGGGATCGCCGTGCGCTCCATCGTGGAGTTCGTGAAGGACATGGCGGGCTAGCTTCTCCGCCGCGGATGGACGCGGATAAACGCGGATCAGATGCCTCTGTTGACAAATGTCATTCTGAGCGAAGCGAAGAATCTTGAGAGTTATGGTTATGCCCACGCAGGCTGGGGAGGAAGCTTCGCAAAGTTGTTGGGGGGAATTTATCCGCGTTCATCCGCGTTGATCCGCGCCGAATGAAGTTCACATCACCGGCGGAACGCTAATCCCCATAACGTCAAGCGCGCGAACCAGCTCGCGGCGCACCACCGCAGCCGTTGCCAGCAGGAACTTCTTCCGGCCTTCGTCGGGCTCGGTCAGGATGTGGTGCCGGTGATAGAAGTTGTTGAACACCTGCGCCAACTGAAACGCGTACTTGGCCATGTGCGCCGGCTCGGTGGTGGCGATGCACTGCTCGACCACTTGGGTGAAGCGCGAGGCCGTCAGCCAAAGCTCCCAAATCTCGTTCCCCGTCTCGCCTGAAAAGAAGCTCGCGTAATCGATGCTCTCGGCCAGCGCCGCTTCCGGCTGCACGCCCGCCTTGCGGAAGATGTTGGTAGCGCGCACGACGGCGTACTGCGCGTAGGGGCCGGTCTCGCCCTCGAAGCTGAGCGCCTCGCGGAAGTCGAAAGCAATGACCGAATTTTTTGTGAACTTCAACATGAAGTAGCGCAGCGCGCCGACGGCGATCTGGGTGGCGATGCGCGTGCGCTCGGCTTTCTCCAGCCCGGGATGGCGGCTGTCCACTTCTTTCTGCGCGGAAGCGATCAAGGTGTCGATCAGGTCATCGGCCTTGACGCCGAAACCGCGCCGACCGGAGATCTCGATGTAGGGCTTGGCCCAGTCGTCTTCGGCCAGCGCGTAGCCGAGCTCCTGGGCGCAGCGCGGAGTGAGCGCGACCATGTCGTAGGAAAAATGGGTATAGTGTGCGGCCTGGTCGGTGTAGCCGAGCGCCCGCAGCGCTTCGATGACGTTGTGCTGCGCGTCCTGCTGGCGGGAGTCGATGACGTTGTAGATCTCCGCGACGTCGCCAAAGTGCGGATGGTCAGCCTCGCCCTGCTCGGCCGAGATCCAGCATTGGTGGCCGTCGGGATAGCGGTAGAAACGCCGGTAGCCGAAGTCGCGTCCCAGCAGGCCAAACTTCCACAGGTGGTAAGCGATGTCCTTGCCGACGTAGGTGACGGTGCCGTTCGAACGCACGATGACTTTCTGGTCTTCTTCCGCGCTGCCCCGGGCAAGTATGGCCGCCAGTTGCGCGAGAGCCTTCTGGCGGTTCTTAGCTTGGGATTTGTCTTCCTGACATGTCACGACCGTCCCGGTCGGCAGGTGCGTAACCCGCACAGCAGTGTTTGCCTCAGGCGCCCCAATCGCGCCGAAGGTGTCAATCCTGAGATCCTTTGGGTCCAGACCGTCGGCATCCGTCCGCCTGCGCGACATCACCCAGCAATCCTTGTTCTTCCCTTCCTGGACGTAAGTGAGCACGCCCTTTTCCTTCATCTGCCGGAATGCCATGTCCCAGAAGTGCAGGTGCAGGATCTCGCTCTCGCGCGGCAGGAAGTCGTACTGGATGTCCAGCCGTTGCATGGTCTCGAGGTGGCGACGGAGAACGGTGATGGAGATGAGATCGGCGATCGTGGCCGGCTCGGTGCCACCCAGCTCGATGGCATGCAGGGTGTCGAGCCGGACCTTGAGGTTCTCTTTGTCGTGCTCGTACCACTGGGTCACCCGGGCGTAAAGGTCCCAGCACGTGTAGTCGAAGCGCGGTTCGGAGGCGATAAGTCGCTCAATCTCCGCACGCGACTTCTTCTCGAGGTGGACGAAGCCTACGATCACGTCCGCCACCTGCACGCCAGTGTTGTCGATGTAGTTCTGCACGTCCACCGAGCGGCCGCGGGCGCGCAACAGCCGTACGAACGTGTCGCCCAGGATGGCGTTGCGCAGGTGGCCGATGTGCGCCGCCTTGTTGGGATTGATGCTGGTGTGCTCGACCAGGATCTTCCCGGGAACCTCCGGCGTCGCTGCGGGGACGCCGGCCAGCGCGGCCGCCAGCTCTCCGCGGTTCACACGGGCATTGATGTATCCCGTGCCCGCGACTTCGAGTTTCTCGAACCCCGGAACTTCGCCCAGCCCGGCGACGATCTCTTCCGCGATCTTGCGCGGTGGCTTGCGCAACTTCTTGGCAAGCTCGAATGAGAGCGGCAGCGCGTACTCGCCGAACTGGGTGTTCGGCGGCTGCTCGACCACCATCGTGGGCAGCTCGAGCTGGTACTGTTCGCGCAGAAAAGTCAGCACGCGCTGGGCGAGGCGCTTTTGGAATTGGAGATACACTCTCGGAAAGCCTTCGTAAGTCGCTGAGAAAAAACCGATTATAGCAAACGCGTTTGCGCGCCCCGGTTTGACCCGGAGGCACTGGCTTCCCTATTATCAAAGTTTGTCTCTTGCCAACGACGCGGAGTGTGCGCCATGCGTATCGCTTATCTCGACTGCTTTTCCGGCATCAGCGGCGACATGTTTTTGGGAGCGCTGCTCGACGCCGGCCTGCCCGCGAGCGTGCTTGAGGAGACTGTGGCCGCACTCGCTGTCGGAGCGCGTTTGCAGATTTCGCGTGTTTCCCGCAACGGGATTTCGGCGACCAAGGTGGACGTCTGGGTACGCGGCGAAAAAGATCTTCCGCGCGAGCAGGTATCGCACGCGCACCAGCATGAGCATGACCACCAACACGCGCACGATCATCACGAACACCACCGTCACGAGCACCCTCATCGCGGCCTGGTGGAAATCCGCGTGATCATTCGCAACACGACGATCGCGCCCGCTGCCCAGGAACGTGCGCGGGCCATCTTCCAGGCGCTGGGCGAGGCGGAGGCAAAGATTCACAACACCGACGTGGAGAAGATCCACTTCCACGAGGTCGGCGCGGTGGACGCCATCGTGGACATCGTTTGCGCGGCCGTCGGCAGCCTGGCCCTCGGAGTGGACGAGTGGATCTGCTCGCCACTTAACGTCGGCAGCGGAACGGTTGAGTGCGCGCACGGACAGTTTCCCGTACCCTCGCCCGCGACGGTCGAACTGCTGCGCGGCGCGCCCGTGTATTCCTCAGGAGCCAACGCGGAACTGGTCACGCCGACCGGCGCTGCCATCGTAAAGACGCTGTGCAAGCGCTTCGCTCCGTTCCCGGCGATAAGAATCGCCGCTACGGGCTACGGCGCGGGTTCACGCGATCTCGCCGGACAGCCCAACGTGGTTCGGTTGACCATCGGCGATAGTGTGGAGACGCAGCTTGTTGCGTCTCCAGAAATTCCCGAGGATGTGATCGCGGTTTTGGAAGCCAATCTCGATGACCTGAATCCGCAGGTTTTCGGCTACGTGATGGAGCGGTTGCTCACCGAAGGCGCACTCGATGCGTTCGGTACGCCGGTGCAGATGAAAAAGGGCCGTCCCGGCATGCTGCTGACCGTCCTGGCGCGGCCGGAAGATGCGCCGCGGCTAGCGAAGCTGGTCTTCGGCGAGACCACCACGCTGGGCATCCGCATGCGTGAAGAGCGCCGGCAGACCCTCCTGCGCCACACCGTCACGGTCCAGACGCCGTGGGGGGAAGTGCGGATGAAGGTCGCGAACCTGAACGGCTCGATCGCGAACTACGCGCCGGAGTACGAGGACTGCCGCCGCATCGCCGACCAGCATAAGATCCCGCTCAAGCAGGTGATGCAGGAAGCCACGCGCACCTATCTGCAAGAGTCAGAATGAGCAAGTTCTACATCACGACGCCAATCTACTACGTCAACGCCCGACCGCACATCGGGCACGCGTACACCACCATCGCGTGCGACGCCATCGCGCGCCGCCAGCGCATGCTGGGCTCCGACACTTTCTTTCTCACCGGCACCGACGAGCACGGGCAGAAGATCGAGCGCTCGGCAGCCGAGGCCGGCGTCACTCCCCAGCAGCTCACCGACCACATCGCCGGCGAGTTCCGCGGCCTCTGGGACCGCATGAGGATCAGCTACGACGACTTCATCCGCACCACCGAGCCGCGCCACAAGCTGGGTGTGCAGGAGATGTTCCGCCGCATCCGCGACAACGGCTACATCTACAAGGGTTCCTACAGCGGCCAGTACTGCGTCTTCGACGAGCTGTACGTGGACGCGCTCGGCCCCGGCTCGCCCTGTCCTGAGTGCGGGCGTCCGACCGAGACGGTGAAAGAGGAGAACTACTTCTTCAAGCTCTCGGCGTTTGAAGACAAACTGCTCCAGCTCTACACCGGGCAGCCGGACTTCATCCGTCCGGCGACGCGCCGCAACGAGGTGATGACGTTCGTGCGCAGCGGCCTGCGCGATCTTTCCATCAGCCGCACCACCATCCAATGGGGCATTCCGGTGCCCGATGATTCCCGGCACGTCATCTATGTCTGGCTCGACGCATTGAGCAACTACTGCACAGCGATGGGATTCGGCTCCCCCGACAAGAAAGACCAGCAGAAGTTTGCGCACTACTGGCCCGCCGACGTGCACATGATCGGCAAGGAGATCGTGCGCTTCCACTGCGTGTACTGGCCGGCATTCCTGATGGCCGCCGGGCTGCCGCTGCCCAGGTCCATCGTGGCGCACGGCTGGCTGCTGTTCGAGGAAAGCAAGATGTCGAAGTCGCGCGGCAACATCGTCCGCGCCGAGACGGTGATCGACGTTCTCGGCAACGACGCGCTGCGCTACTTCCTGCTCCGCGAAGTGGTCTTTGGACAGGATGGCAGCTTCTCCTTCGGCGCGCTGGTGCAGCGCTACAACTCCGACCTGGCCAACGATCTCGGCAACCTCGCCAGCCGAACGCTCACCATGATCGCGCGCTACTTCCGCGGGGAGATGCCGTACCCCTCGTCCGGCGGTTCGCGCACCGCAGCGGACGACGCCATCGCGAGGGTAGCGCAGGACGCCATCGCCAACTTCGCTTCCCTCTGGGACGATTTCCAGTTCTCGCGCGCGCTCGAAGCCGCGTGGTCGCTGGTGGGCGCGGTCAACAAATACATCGTGGATAACGAACCTTGGGCCGTGGCCGAAAAAGAGGACGAGGGCAGCCGCTCACGCCTGGCGACCATCCTCTACACCACGGCTGAGGCGCTGCGAATCGTGACCGCGCTGGCGCACCCGGCGATCCCGGAAGCGACGGCGCGGATCTGGGAGCAGCTCGGGCTGGGCGCGATCTCCGAGTTCCGCCTCACCGACCTAAAGTGGGGCCAACTGCAGCACGGCACCGAGCTCGGCAAGGTGGAACCGGTGTTCCCGCGCGCCGACAAGTCCGCCATCGAAAGGATGCAGCAGATGGAACAGCAGCGCACCGCAACTCAAGCAGCGCAGGCCACACCTGCGGAGACGCACGCCCAAGCCGCACCGCCGGTGACGCAAGCGGCCGTCGGCCCCGCGCCGGCAGCGTCCGCTCCCGCAGCCAGCGCCGACGGGCGCATCAGCATCGACGATTTCGCCAAGGTCGAGATGCGCGTCGGGCAGGTGAAAGTCGCCGAGAAAGTGAAGGGCACCGACAAGTTGCTGCGCCTGGAAGTGGACATCGGCACCGAAGTCCGGCAGGTGGTGGCCGGCATCGCCGAGGCCTATGCGCCGGAGTCGCTGGTCGGACGCAAGGTGGTCATCGTCGTGAACCTGCAACCGCGGAAGCTGCGGGGCCTGGAATCCAACGGCATGATCGTCGCCGCCTCGGTGGGCGACAAAGGCTCGCCAGTGCTGGCGGGATTCTTGGAAGACGTTCCCGTCGGGGCCAGACTGAAGTGATTGAGCCATTGGGTCATTGAGTCATTGGGTCATTGAAAAACCAAGCTTTTCGATGCTGGTGGATCAATAGATCAATGGCACAATGACTCAGTGGCTCAATGATTCAATGTTCGTTGACTCCCACGCGCATCTCGAGATGTCGCAGTTCGACGCCGACCGCGACGCCATGCTGGCGCGGGCGCACCAGGCCGGCATCGAGACCGTGGTCGCGATCGGCAGCGGGACCGGGCCGGGCTCGCTCGATTGCGCCATCCAGCTCGCCAACCGCGAGAAAGCAGGCGAGCCGCGCATCTATGCGACCGTCGGCATTCATCCGCACGAAGCCAGGCTCGCCACGAAGGACGATTTCGACGAGCTCAGCGCGCTGGCGCGAAATCCCAAGGTGATCGCCTGGGGGGAGATCGGGCTCGATTACTTCTACGATCACTCGCCGCGCGAGGTGCAGCGCGCAGTTTTCCTGACGCAGCTTGAACTGGCGCGGGCGGCGGGGTTGCCGGTGGTGATCCACTGCCGGCCGTCCGAGGACAGCCAGAACGCCTGGGACGAGTGCCTGGCGATCCTGACCGAACGGTGGGCGCCGAGCGGGCTGGGCGGTGTGCTGCACTGCTTTACGGGCCTGATAGAGCATGCGCGCCGTGCGCTCGACATGGGCTTCATGATCTCCTTCGCCGGCAACGTGACCTTCCCCAAGGCGCAGAACATCCGGGACGCGGCGCGGGAGCTGCCGCTCGACCGCATCTTGATCGAGACCGATTCTCCGTTCCTGGCGCCGGTGCCCTACCGCGGCAAGCGCAACGAGCCGGCATTCGTGCGCGAGGTTGCGCGCCAGATCGGCGAACTGCGCGGGATATCGCCCGAGGAGATCGGGTTGCAGACCGCGCAAAATGTCTATCGGTTCTTTGGCCTCCCTTTAACTAGCGAGG
>DASQGF010000089.1:0-1632 GCA_035632755.1 Terriglobales bacterium | reverse complement strand
TGGGCAGGGTGAAGCTGCGCACGAACGAGCCGTAGCGCCGCTCGATGCGATGGAAGTTCTCTTCCTTCTCTTCCTTCTCGAACTTGCGCTCGCCCTTGATGGTCAGGGTGTTGTTCTCCACGCGGACATCCACGTCCTTGGGATCGAGCCCGGGCACTTCCACCTTCAGGGTGACGCTCTGCTCGTCCTCGTAAATGTCCACCGGGGGAACGAAGTTTCCGGCAGTCAACTCCTGCTCACCACGGGGAGCGAAGTCCTGGAACAGGCGGTTCATGCGGTCCTGCAGCACGGTCAATTCGCGGAAGGGATCCCAACGAGTCAGCATGGTCATAACTCTTTTTCCTCCTAAGAAGGTCTTAGTGATGCGTCAACGCATCAAAATGCTGCATTTAGTCAATACGCATCATAAAAATTTAGCGTATTGCTGTCAACTATTGTTTTATCCCTAAAATCAGTGGCTTACAGCAGCAATTACGCACTTCAGGTAGCTAGTCTCTGGGATCGTGAGCACCACGGGGTGGTCTTTGGACTGTCCCCGTTTCTCTAGGATGCGGACTGACCGGTGGGCGTCTACTGCGGCCGAGGCCAACATTTCCACAAACTCGCCCTCCCCAACGTGGTAGGAGCAGGAGCAGGTGACCAGGATGCCCCCCGGACGCAGCATCCTCAGGGCGCGCAGGTTCAGCTCCTTGTAGCCGCGCAGGGCGGTCTGGAGGGCGCGCCGGCTGCGCGCAAAGGCCGGCGGATCGAGCACGATGGTGTCGTACTGGCGGCTGGCGGCGGCGTAATCCTTGAGCAAATCGAAGGCGTTGGCCTCGATCCACTCGATCTCCGGCAGGCCGGGATTGAGAGCGGCATTTGCCTCCGCCTGCTCCAGTGCCGGTCGCGAGCTGTCCACCGCGGTCACCTGCGGGCAGACGCGCGCCAGGTGCAGCGCGAACCCGCCCTGGTAGCAGAAGACATCGAGCGCGTCGCCATGGGCATAGGCGGCGGTCGCGGCGTAGTTCTCCCGCTGGTCGAGGAAGGCGCCGGTCTTCTGCCCAGTGAGCGCGCGGTGGTGGAAACGCACGCCGTTCATGGTGAATAGGGTCTCGGTCTTGACGCCGTGGAGCAGACCGTCCTTCAGAGGCGGAAGTTGTTCAAGCTGGCGGATGCGGGGCTCGGCGCGCTCCACGATCCCGGCTGGCGCAAACTGTTCCACCAGCTCGGCCACGACGGCCTGTTTCAGCTCGGCGGCGTCGGTGGCCTGGGTCAGGGCCTCCAGCACCAGCACGTCGTTGTAGCGGTCCACAATGAGGCCCGGGAGTTCGTCGGCTTCGCTGAAGACGACGCGATATGCGTCGGTGTCCTGTACCACCTTTCTCCGATAATCGACCGCGTTGCGCACCCGCTCGCGCACCAACTTGCTCACGTTTTCGATCTTTGCGGGGGAAAGCAGGCGGAGCGCGATCTCCGAAGCCGTGCTGTAGAAGGCAGTGCCAAGGAATCTGCGACGCTCACTCTTGACCTCGACCACGGCGCCGGGGCCGGCGCCTTCGCTGGAGACAACGTCAGAGCGGTAGATCCAGGGGTGTCCGGCCCGCAGGCGGGCAACGGCCCGCGCATTGACGACCACGGCAGGGCTGGAGTGCT
>DASQGF010000088.1:0-11073 GCA_035632755.1 Terriglobales bacterium | reverse complement strand
AATCACCGCCTGCCGGGTAGCGCTCTCCGTACTCTCACTTTGGCGACATTTTTTTTGAGGAGATCCTCATGGCCTACGTCATTACCGATTCCTGCATCAAGGACGCGCTCTGCGTGGACGTCTGTCCGGTGGACTGCATCCATCCCAAGAAGGACGAACCCGAGTTCGAGGCTGCCACCCAGATGTACGTCAACCCGGTGGAGTGCATTGATTGCGGCGCCTGCGTGCCGGTGTGCACCTCCGACTCGCTCCATCCCGCCGACGACCTACCGGAAGACAAGAAGGAATTCATCGAGAAGAACGCGGCGTACTTCAACTAGCGCTCCGCTTTCGCACTGCAGTCGAAGGCGGACGACCGCCGCGTCGAAGGGCCTGCGCATGATCGCAGGCCCTTCGTGTGTTTGTGGGCTGCGCCGCTTCCACCGGAGATTACACTGTCATCGGTGCCACGCGTCCTCATCGCCACATCGAATCCCGGCAAGCTGCGCGACTTCGCGGGTGCCGCCGCGGCGCGCGGGGTCACCATCGCTTCCCTGCCCGATTTCGATTCCTTGCCCGGCGTGCGCGAGGACGGCGCCACCTTCGAAGCGAATGCGCGCAAGAAGGCGGAGCACTACAGCCGCTTCGCGCCCGGCGACATCGTGCTGGCCGATGATTCCGGCCTGGAGGTGGAGGCTCTGGGCTGCGCGCCCGGCGTCCACTCGGCGCGCTTCGCTGCAACGTCGCCCGAGGGCAACGCTGACGACGGCGCCAACAACGCTCGCCTGCTGCGCGAACTATCCCACGCTGCCGAGCGTACGGCGCGCTTCGTTTGCGTGATCGCTGCCGCGCGCGACGGGCGCACGCTCTCGACGTTCCGCGGCGAAGCCCGGGGCCGCATCCTCGAAGCGCCCCGCGGCTCCGGCGGTTTCGGATACGATCCCCTGTTTTTCTTCCCCGCCCTGGGCAAAACCTTCGCCGAACTCACCCCGGAAGAGAAAGCCGGGGTAAGCCATCGCGGCGCGGCGTTCCGCAAATTCCTCGAGTGGTATGAGCGTGAGGGCTGGGGTGCAGCGGGCCTTTACCTGGATCATTCATGAGTCTTGTTTTGAAAGGGCGCGGCTTCAAGCCGCGCCGGAGCCGGCATTTGACGGATTGTCATCCCGAGCCAGCGCGACCGACGGAACGGAGGGGGCGCGAGGCGAGGGATGACAATTTGAAGGGGGTGGCGTGAAGCCCTGCTCCACCCGGAGCGGTCCGACATCATGAATAATCCAAGTGAAGAGATGAGAACCGCTCGCGTCCAATCGTATGTGACGAACATCACATAGATATGTGGAGTATTTCTTGACTCGCTGCTCGGCGGGAACCCATAATTCGGGGTTCTTTCCTCTTGGCGCGGTCTTTCATAAAGGAGTCGGTTTCGTATGGCATCGTACAACCCTCCACTCACCACCAGTTCGCATAAGATCGAGGACGGCGTGGCCGCCTTGCGCGCAGCCCAAGGCAGCGAGTTCTTCTGGCGACGCCTGCACTCGCTGACCGGCATCGTTCCCATCGGCGCCTTCCTGCTCGAGCACATTCTTTTGTCCAACGGCACCGCTTTGAACGGTCCTGAGGCTTATGCGAACACGGTGAGGCTTCTCGGTTCGCTACCGCTGGTGACGGCGATCGAAGCCGTGTTCATCTGGCTGCCTATCGCTTACCACGGCCTCTATGGCTTCTACATCTGGTACCGCGGCGATTCAAACGTCGGTGGCGCCTACCCCTGGACCGGCAACTGGATGTACACCCTGCAGCGCTGGACCGGGGCCATCGCGTTTTTCTACATCGGCTGGCACATCTGGCATCTGCGCTTCGCCGGCATCGACCTGCACGCGCACCCGGGCGCCTCGTTCGGCAAGGTACAGGGCGAGCTGGTGATTGCCTGGCAGCTGGCCTTCTACATCGTCGGCCTGGTGGCGGCGTCCTGGCACTTTTCATACGGCTTGTGGCTGTTCTGCGCCAAGTGGGGGATCACGGTGGGCGAGCGAGCGCGGAGCCGTTTCCTGGCGCTCTGCCTGGCGCTGTTCCTGCTCATCACTGGCGTGGGGTTGGTCAGCTTGCGAACTTTCCTGGTCACTCCCCGGCAGCCGGTGGACGTCAACGCCGGACAGTTGCGCGCCGCTCCAACAGCCGCGACGGTCGACAAACATTGATAAGGTCATTAATATGGCAAATCCCAAGATCATCGTAGTCGGCGGCGGCCTGGCGGGGCTGTCCGCCGTCATCAAGATCGCCGAGATGGGCGGGCAGGTGGACCTGTTCTCCATCGTGCCCGTCAAGCGCTCCCATTCCGTCTGCGCCCAGGGCGGCATCAACGCCGCCAAGAACCTCAAGGGCGAAGGCGATTCCACCTGGCAGCACTTCGACGACAGCGTCTATGGCGGCGACTTCCTCGCCAACCAGCCTCCGGTTAAAGACATGTGCGACGCGGCACCCGGCATTATCGACCTGCTCGACCGCATGGGCGTCCCCTTCAACCGCACCCCGGAAGGCGTGCTCGACTTCCGCCGCTTCGGCGGCACCCTCTACAACCGCACCGCGTTCGCCGGCGCCACCACCGGCCAGCAACTGCTCTATGCGCTTGACGAGCAGGTACGCCGCTACGAGGCCGAAGGCAAGGTCACCAAGTACGAGCACTGGGAGTTCCTCTCCGCCGTGCTCGACGGCAACCGCATCTGCCGCGGCATCTGCGCGCAGGACTTGCGCTCCATGGAAGTGCACACCTTCCCGGCTGACGCCGTGATCATCTGCACCGGCGGCGTCGGAGCCATCTTCGGCAAGTCCACCAACTCGGTGGTCTGCACCGGATCGGCACAGTCGGCTCTTTATCAGCAGGGCGCGTACTACGCCAACGGCGAGTTCATCCAGGTGCACCCTACCTGCATCCCGGGCGAAGACAAGCTGCGGCTGATGTCGGAGTCGGCGCGTGGCGAGGGCGGACGCGTGTGGGTGCCCAAGCAGCCGGGCGACAAACGCGAGCCCAAAACCATCCCCCAGAGCGAGCGCTGGTACTTCCTGGAAGAGTGGTATCCCAAGTACGGCAACTTGGTACCGCGCGACATCGCTACCCGCGCTATTTTCAAGGTGGTGTTCGAACACAACCTCGGCGTCGACGGCCAGCCCATGGTCTATCTCGACCTCAGCCACATCGACCGCAAGATCCTGGACAAGAAGCTGGAAGGTATCCTGGAGATCTACGAGAAGTTCGTGGGCGACGACCCGCGCGACGTGCCCATGAAGATCTTCCCCGGCATGCATTACACCATGGGCGGAATGTGGGTGGACTTCCAGCAGGCCACCAACATCCCCGGGCTCTACGCGGCGGGCGAGTGCGAGTACCAGTACCACGGCGCTAACCGCCTGGGCGCGAACTCGCTGGTCTCCTGCATCTGGGGCGGATTCGTCGCCGGACCGGCGTCGCTGAAGTACGCCAAGAACGTGAAGGGTCTCGCCTCCAATGGCTGCTTCGATTCGGAGAAGAAGCGGCAGGAGGAGATCAACGCGCGGCTGATGAAGTCCGACGGCACGGAGAATCCCTTCCGCCTGTGGCGCGAACTGGGCGACGTGATGACCAAGAACTGCACCGTCATCCGCTACAACAAAGAGCTCAAGGCGACAGACGCCAAGCTGTGCGAGTTGCTGGAACGCTTCCGGCACGTCAACGTGAGCGACAAGAGCCTATGGGCGAACACCACGGTGGTCTTCGCGCGCCAGCTTTACAACATGCTGCAACTGGCGCGGGTGATCACGCAGGGTGCGGCGCTGCGTGACGAGTCGCGCGGCGCGCATTACAAACCGGACTTCCCCGAGCGCGACGACAAGAACTTTTTGAAGACCACCAAGGCCTCGTTCGCGCCCGATGCCGACGAGCCCAGGTTCGAGTTCGAGCCGGTGGACACGTCGCTGATCCCGCCGCGTCCCAGGCGGTACGACGTGGCGGCGTAGTTTTGGTTTTGAAAGGGCGCGGCTTAAGCCGCGCCGAACAAAAACTTAACAGGTTGTCATCCTGAGCGAGGGTTCCCGCGCGTTGTCGGGGTCCCCCGCACGCCCGGTGTTGGCGTGCTGGGGCAGAGCGCGGGAAACCCGAGCGAAGGATCTCGGTTTTGAATGCACCACCAGGAGGAGCCATGGAACGCGCCTTATCCATACTGAAATCGTGGCGTCTGCTCCTGATGGTGATGGGCGTGGCTTTACTGCTGGCCGGCTTCTATACACATAATCAGGCCATGCAGGTGGCAGGTTTCATAGTTGCGATCTTCGGCGCTTTCGGCGGAGGCTGAAGGGGCGCCTGCGAGGTGTCAGGGACTGACACCACAAATAAAACGGAACACGATCATCATGGCCAATAACAAGACCGTACTCTTAAAGATCAAACGTCAAGCCGCTCCCGGTTCCAAGCCCTACTGGGAGGAATTCGCCCTGCCGTGGAAGCCGGGAATGAACGTGATCTCCTGCTTCATGGACATCGCCGCCAACCCGGTGACGCGCGACGGCAAGGCCACCACCGCCATCTTCTACGACTCGAATTGTCTGGAAGAGGTCTGCGGCTCCTGCGCCATGCTCATCAACGGTCGAACGCGCATGGCATGCTCGGCCCTGATCGACAATCTCGATCAGCCCATCCGCATCGAGCCCTTCACCAAGTTTCCCGTAGTGCGTGACCTGGCGGTGGACCGCCGTGTAATCTTCGAAAACCTCAAGCGGGTGAAAGCCTGGGTGCCGGTGGACGGGACGTATGACCTCGGTCCGGGCCCGCGCATGTCGCCCGAGGAACAGGAGTACGCCTATCCGCTCTCGCGCTGCATCTCCTGCTGCTGCTGCATGGAAGCCTGCCCGCAGTTCAACGAGCAGACCGGCTTCGTGGGCGCTGCGGCGATCTCGCAGGTGCGCCTGTTCAACACCCACCCCACCGGCAAAGCGCTCAAGAGCGAGCGCCTGCACGCGCTGATGGGCGACGGCGGCATCCACGAGTGCGGCTACGCGCAGAACTGCGTCGAGGTCTGCCCCAAGGACATCCCGCTTACGCGCTCCATCGCCGAAGTGGGCGGTGCGGTGATGAAGCAGGCCCTGTTCGATCTGTTCAAGCGCTAGGAAGAAAGCCGTCGGTGGTCGGTGGTCGGTGGTTGTCGGCCAGAATCACCCGGCGGCGGCCAACGAGCTAAAGCCTTGCCTCTCAACAGACCACTCCCTGCCGTACATGTCCTTTTGCCTCGCTTGGGTACCAAAGAGCCGGGGGCGGATTACCAGTGCCCCGATACAATCCGAACAGTGACAGCGAAGTTCAATGTAGTGAGGGCTCCGGTCGTGTATTTACGTAAACTGCGCACTTTCGTTCTGGTTCTGATCTCGCTGGCGATGGCGTGTGTGCAGGCTTTCGGCGCGCACGCGGCGGCGGTGGCGCATACCACCCCGCGCAAGAACCGCCATGCCACTCGCCCCCGGCGCGTGATCTGGAATCCGGTCTTGCGCGGCTCCTACGAATCCATGCTGCGCCAGAACGAGGAGATCGACCGGCTGGAGCTTCCACGCATCGCTGACGAGGTCGAGCTGGCGGAACTGGAAGCGCGCCATGATCTGGTGCCCATCGAAGAGACCGACGGGGTGCACGTCGCCATCCGCGAGGCCGCTCACCGCTATTGCCGTCCGTGGACGCACACGTTCCTGCAGGACCTGGGCGAGGCCTACTACAAGGAGTTCGGCCAGCCCATCCAGGTGAACTCCGCCGTGCGCACCATGGAGTACCAGCGCAAGCTGCGCCGCCACAACGGCAACGCCGCCCCCGAAGCGGGCGAGACCGCTTCCTCCCACCTGGCCGGCCTGACCGTGGATATCAACAAGCGCGGCCTCACCCGCAAGCAGCACAAATTCATCGAAGACTACCTCTTCAACCTCCGCCAGGAAGGCCTGATCGAGGGCGCCGAAGAGCGCCGGCAACCAGTCTTCCACGTTATGATCTCCGACCGGTATACTGAGTGGCGCGAGATCAACCGGCTCGCGAGCACGCAATCCGGAAGTCAATAGTCCTTCCCAGCTACCCTGATGCGTTTGCGAAACGTGGTGTTCTGCACTCTCGTGTTGTGCCTTTCCGTCTTTGCCCAAAGTCCACCCAAGAAAGCAGCCCCGCCCGACTGGCGCGCCATCCACCAGTCGGCCATCGTCATTGACGGCCACGCTGATACGCCCCAGCGCTTCGTCGATGAAGGCTTCGATATGGGCTCCGACGCGGGAACTGGCCACACGGACCTGGCCAAAGTTCGCGCCGGCAACCTGGGCGCGCAGTTCTTCTCCATCTGGCCGGATCTCGAGCGCTATCGCGGGCACTATCCGAAACGGGCGCTGGAGCTGATCGACTCGGTGTACCAGCAGGTGGCGCGGCATCCCGACCGCATGATGATGGCCTTCACCGCCGACGACATCGTGCGCGCCCACCAGCAGCACAAGCTGGCCGCGCTGATGGGTATCGAGGGCGGGCACGCCATCGACAACAGCCTCGGCCTGCTGCGCGAGTACTACCGCCTGGGCGTCCGCTACATGACGCTCACGCATTACGAGACCACCGACTGGGCCGATTCCTCCGGCGACATCGACGACCCCAAGGTCCAGCACCACGACGGCCTCACCGATTTCGGCGTGGAGGTGGTACGGGAGATGAACCGCCTGGGCATGCTGGTGGACATCTCGCACGTCAGCGACCGCACCTTTTACCGCACGCTGGTGATCTCGCGCGCCCCGGTGATCGCTTCGCACTCGTCGTCGCGCGCGCTCAGCAACCATGCACGGAACATGACCGACGACATGCTGCGCGCGCTTGCCCGCAATGGCGGCGTCGCCATGGTCAACTTCAATGCTCCCTTCGTGAGCGAGGATTACCGCCGCGCCTGGGAGGCGCAGAAGCCGGAACGCGACCAGGCCATCGGAGCGGCACGCGAAAAGAACGAGGCTGCCGGCAAGCCCTTGACCTTCGAAGAGGAAGTGCAGCTGGAGAAAAAGTGGGCGGCGAAGATTCCGCGCCCGCCGTTCAAGTCGCTGATCGACCACATCAACCACATGGCAAAAGTAGCAGGCGTAGATCACGTCGGCCTCGGTTCGGATTTCGACGGCGTCGCAGCGTTGCCCGAAGGCATGGATTCCGTCGCCGACCTGCCCAAGATCACCCGGGCGTTGGTGGAGCGCGGCTACACCCCCGAGCAGATCCACAAGATCCTTGGCGGCAACCTGCTGCGCGTCATGCGTGCGTGTGAACAGACTGCGCGCGAGTTGCAGAAAGAAAGACCACTCGGCGCCCAGCCGCTTTCCGGGCCCGAGGTAGTGAGGCCAAGGTAAAATGGTGGACCGTCGTTGGTAGAGACGCAGCATGCTGCGTCTCTACACTTAAGTCCAAGGAGTCCGTCCAAATGAGAAAGTTTCTTTGCCTCATCCTGTTCGCTGGCCTCGCGCTTCCCGTCCTCGGGCAAGAGAAATCCGCCGCCGAGCCCACCGCCGTCTTCGACACCACCATGGGCACGCTCCGCTGCAAGCTGTTCCCCAAGGAAGCGCCCAAGACGGTGGCCAACTTTATCGGCCTCGCCGACGGCAGTACGGACTGGAAGGACCCGTCCACCGGGCAGACCAAACACGGCGTGCCGCTCTACAGCGGAACCATCTTCCACCGCGTGATCCCCAACTTCATGATCCAGGGCGGCGACCCGCTGGGCAGTGGCATGGGCAACCCCGTCGACAGGTTCGCCGATGAGATCGTGCCCTCGCTCGCCTTCGACCGTCCCGGACGCTTGGCCATGGCCAATTCCGGACCCAACACCAACGGATCGCAGTTCTTCATCACCGAAGTGCCCACGCCGCACCTGAACGGCCGCCACACCATCTTCGGCCAGTGCGATGATGCCAGCGTCAAACTGGTGAAGAAGATCGCGCGTGTGCCCGCCGACCCCCGCAACAACAAGCCAACGACGCCGGTGCGGATCAACAAGATCGTGATCGAGCGCGGAGCGGCGAAAACCACAGCCAGCGCCCCCAAGCCGGTCAAGCAGGAATAAGGAAAGGATTCCCATGCCACGCCAGCCTGGAACCTACGCCACACTCGACACCACCGAGGGCATGATCGTCTGCCGTCTGTTCGAGAAGGAAGCGCCCAAGACGGTCGCCAACTTCGTCGAACTCGCCGAGGGCAAGCGCGAGTGGACACATCCGGTCTCGCGCAAGAAATCCAAGGACCGCCTCTACGATGGCACCATCTTCCATCGCGTGATCCCCAACTTCATGATCCAGGGGGGCGACCCGGCCGGCACCGGCATGGGTGGTCCGGGCTATCGCTTCGAGGACGAGACCAAGGGCTCGCCGCATAAGTTCGACAAGGCCGGCAAACTGGCCATGGCCAACGCCGGCCCCAACACCAACGGCAGTCAGTTCTTCATTACGGTGGCACCCACGACGTGGCTCACCGGCAACCACACGATTTTCGGCGAGGTGGTGGAGGGACAGAACATCGTCGACAAGATTGCCAACGCCCCGCGCGCCGCGCAGGACCGTCCGGTGAAGGAAGTGAAGCTGAAGTCGGTGACGATTGAGAGGGTGTGATTCCGCAGGCCGTCATCGCAGGGCTTCCGCCCTGCTCGCCTGGCTGATCGTGTGAAGGTCCTCACGCCTATGGCTTGGAGATCCCTCGCTGCGCTCGGGATTTCGCCTGCGGGCTCAGACGCCCGCAAACCAGCTCAACTTCGCTCAGGATGACAATTCATTCTCGGTACTTGGTACTCGGTACTATCTCTCCCCCCACTTCAGCTTCATCCGCAGCACGTCGAAGAAGGTGCGGTCGGCGTGGCGCAGCAGCCGCACCTCGCGCGCCGACTTCTTGCAGGTGATGTGATCGCCTTCAACAACGGGGATGCCGACCTGGCCGTCCACGGTGAGGAAGGCTTCTTCCGGCGTGCCGATGACCACGATTTTTACGATGCGGCTGTCCTTGACCACCACCGGGCGATGGGTGAGCATGTGGGGAGAGATGGGGGTGATGATGAACGCGTTTACCTCGGGGGAAACGACGGGTCCGCCGGCGGCCAGGGAGTAAGCGGTGGAACCGGTGGGGGTGGCCACGATGAGGCCGTCGGCGCGGTAGCTGGCGACGAAACGGTCGTCCACCTGGATCTCGAACTCGAGGATGCGGGCCATGGCGCTCTTGTGGATGACGGCGTCGTTGAGCGCATCGAAGTGCGCCAACCGCTCGCCCTGCCGCATGAGATGGCAGTGCAGCATGCTGCGCACTTCCACGGCGCAGCGGTTCTCGACCAGCGCTTCCAGCGTGGGATAAAGCTCGGAGAGCGATACTTCAGTCAGAAAGCCGAGCGTGCCCAGGTTGACGCCCAGGACGGGGATTTTCACCTCGGCCAGGGCGCGTGCCGCGGCCAGCATGGTGCCGTCGCCGCCGAGGACGAGCACGAACTCGGGTCTCTTGGCGGCCAGATCGTCGCGCGGCAAAGCCGCATGCGACGGCAGGTAGGAGCCGGTCTCCTGATCGATCAGGACCTCGTAGCCATGGCGCTTCAACCAGTCCACCACCTCCGGAGCCACGCGCTCCAGCGCCGGCTGTGAAGGCTTCGACATGATGGCGACGATCTTCATCACCCAATTGGTAATTTGTAATTGGTAATTGGTTGAGATCCAGTGCAGGCCCACATGCCTGCGGTTAAATTGCAAATTACCAATTACAAATTACAAATCCTCGAAGACTGCGTGCAGCAGGAACTCGCGATTGCCTTCCGCGCCCAGGATCGGCGAATCGATCGACTCGGTCTGAGAGGCGCCGAGATCGAGCACGGCCCGGCGAACCTTCTCGACCGCTTCCCTCTGCGCTTGGGCGTCGCGCACGATCCCGCCCTTGCCCACCGCTTCCCTACCCGCCTCGAACTGCGGCTTGACGAGCACCACCAACTCGAGTCGGCGGGATGCTCCGCCGCGAGCCGCGCGGATCACCGCAGGCAGCACGAGTGTAGCAGAGATGAACGACACGTCCACGGCGACCAAGTCCACTGGCTCGCCCACGTCTTCCGGCTTGAGATAGCGAGCGTTGGTACGCTCGAGCAGGCACACGCGCGAGTCCTGGCGCAAGCGGTGCGCGATCTGGCCGTAGCCGGTATCGATGGCGATGACGCGCGCGGCGCCGTGCTGCAACAGGCAGTCAGTGAAGCCGCCAGTCGAAGCTCCGACGTCCATGCACACACGGCCGCGCACCTCGACGTGCCAGTGCTCGAGCGCCTTCTCGAGCTTCAATCCGCCGCGGCTGACGTATTTGAGGTCCAGGCCCAAGATGCGGACGTCTGCCGCCGGATCGACCGCGGCGCTGGCCTTCTCCACCTTCTGCTCGTTCACCAGGACTTTGCCGGCCAGCACCAGCGCATGAGCGCGCTCGCGCGAGGCGGCCAGACCGCGGTCGACCAGCAGTTTGTCCAGACGGACCTTTGCGGACATGAGCATTTCACCCGCCACAATCCGCACTCGCGATTGTGCAAACAGATGAATCGGCAGCAGTTACCGAAGGTTAAAGGATTTTCAATCCAAGTTTTCCACAGAATTTCCCACAGGGCCTGTTGAAAACTCTCAGCGCCATCACCGTGGAACACCTCAGGGTTATGACTCCAGTCCCAAGCCGCCATCCACTCCGAGCACCTGGCCGGTGATGAAGTGCGGACCGGTGGCGAAGAACATGACGGTGGCGGCAACTTCGGCGGGAGTGCCGGCGCGCTTCATCGGGGTTTTCTGCGCGACGTGGCGGAGAAAAGCGGTCGGCTGCGAGCCCCCGGTCGAGATCATGCCCGGCGAAACACAGTTGACGGAGACCTCCGGTGCCAGCGCCTTGGCCATGACCTGAGTCAGCATGATGAGGGCAGCCTTGGAGCCGCAGTAATGCGCGTGGCTGGCCCAGGGACGCAGGCCGCCGAGCGATGCGATATTGATGATGCGTCCCTTGCGCACGCGCAGCAGGGGAGTGGCAAGGCGCGATATCAGGAACGGCCCGCGGGTGTTGGTGGCGAACATGTCGTCCCACTGGCGGGCGGT
>DASQGF010000087.1:0-26034 GCA_035632755.1 Terriglobales bacterium | reverse complement strand
CCAGGGCTGGACAACGCGCCAAGCCCACGGTTCGATAGGCAGTGGTCCTCAAAGGAACGCCCCGAAAAGATGCGACTCGCACAGCGCTTGATTGGGCAAAGCTTCCCCAGTTCAGCGGTTCCCAGGATCCTCCCCGTTCGCACCGACTGACCGTGTTCGTAGTATCCCATCGACCATGTAGGTCATCTCGTTACTTCGTTTTCAAGGTTGGGCCAGTTCTTACGGTTGTGCTGGCACGTGGGATAGCAGAGACCGAACCGTCGGTGTTGTGATAGTAGCCGTGGCAGGTAAGTGTGCAAGTATTCGTTGCGTGGTTGTAGGAGATGGGCGAGCTTCCATTCGGAGCAACCACTTTCACGTCAAAATTCACGAGACGTTCGCCAGTAATGTTTCCCGAAAGCGAACCCATACCGTGGGCTGTGTGGCAGACGGAACTGGAGGCGCCTTGTTCGGAAATATGGGTGAAGTGTCCACCTTTTCCGGTTGACCCTGGCTTGAAGCTGGCGTCTGACAGAACGTTGGAAAGATTATGACATTTGCCGCATAGCGCATACGGCCCGGGATTGCCCCCCCCAGCGTTCAGGTTCGGTGTGACGTACAGGTTCTGGATCGGAGTGCCCGGACCCGCGGCGGGTGACACCTGGCTGAACTCATAGCGGCGTTCCAGGATGTGCGAGTACTGCGAGCCGTGAGGACCGTTTGGCCCCTGGCCTCCGAACTCGCGATTGTCGTCGGCGTTGTGGCAATCACTGCAGAAGATGCTGGTAGGCTGGCTCGAGGCCAAAGAGCGTGAGCTGGGACTGACGCCGTCGATATTCAATATGTAATTCAGCAGGCTGGGTTGTAGCCAGGGGCTGGTGCTGGTGTGCAGGACCGGGTGACTCGAGGTCGCAGTTGCGGCGAATTGCGGAATCACATTCAGCGGGTCGGCCGCGCTCACCGCCCATACCGGCAAATATCCATATGCTACCGGAGCCTGCTTGCCCGGGCTGCTGCCGTGGCAGCGCAGGCAATTCTCGTACTGATTGACCGCTGGATTGATTACCGTAGTGCCGTCAGTTGCGCTGACTCCAACCACGCCGGTCTGCGACACGCGCAGGGTCGGCGGGGACGGAAAGTTCAATACCTGAGACGACGAATGCCCATTGTGACAATCCGCACAGGTGGTGTGGCGGTTATTGACAAGCACCGCCGGTTCGTTCGCATCATGGGTATTGCTCCCCACCGGCATGGGATGCCCGGTGGTCTTCGCCAGTTCGGCGTACACATTGGCAATCGGCTGCTGCAGGTTGGCGCTGCCATTATGACAGGTCACACAGCTCATGCTGGTCGCATCCGTGTTTGGCGGTGGGTTGATAGTTCCGCGCAGCAGCCCCGCGGCGCCATTGGCGTTATGAGGCATATGACACGACAGGCATGCAAACTGGGCGACCGTCGTGTAGCTGCCGAGCTTTGCGGCGCCGGCTACATTGTTCGCCGACATAGCATGGATGCTGGTGGACCACTGCGCCAGAGGGTTGGTTTTGCCTTTTACGGTTCGCGCATCGGGACTGTGACACGCAAGGCACAACTGCCCGCTCGAGCCGTCACGCACCAGGAAATTCAGCGAGACTGGATCCAGGTTCTGTTGGTGCGGTTCGTGACAACTGGTGCACTCGACCGTACCGCCGATCAGTGCGACTTTATGCAGAGGGTCGGCCGTGGTTCCCGTCGCGGCCAAACTGGGAACCAGCGTTGGAGAATCCACCAGCGGCTTGTTAAGAATGAACGGATGGGATGCCTTCAAATTGGTCCCGAATACGTCGCTGCTGTACATGGTCCCGGACACTGGCATGGTCCCGTAGGGAACTTCGCTCCCAACCGCGACGGTGCCATCATGACAACTCAGGCAGAGACTGCTGGGACCGCCCACAGTCGGTTGTGCGGCGGTGTTTTGCATCGTCGTGCTGGAATACATGTTGTACGTCTGCGACGATAGCGTCTGGCTCCAGAGCGGCGTGCTGCCGCCGATCCCCGAGTGCGGCGCATGACAATACAGGCAGGCAGCCGATGACGCACCCTTCACTGGCGAGGTGCCGGAAGGCGACAAATTATGAGAACCGAGCACGTCACCCGTGAACTGGGCCCTCAAGCCGCTGCCCAGCACCAGCACCAGGATGGACAGCAAAAAAAACTTCTTCACGGCGTACCCCCGCGAGCCAGGTTCTTCAGACCGAAATACCGAAACACTTGAACGCGGTGATTGTAGGAATCCACCACGAAAACGCGGTCCTCCCGATCGATAAACAGGCCGGCCGGCAACTGGAACTCTCCCAGTCCAGTGCCTCTTCTCCCGAAGTAATAAAGCAAGCGTCCCTCGCGATCGAAAACCTGTACGACGCCCCACAGACCGTCGACCACGTAGAAGTGTCCTTCGGAATCGATCGCAACTCCCTTGGGGCGGAACGTGGCGCCAGTGGAATCGCCATTTTGTCCGAACGAAGTCTGAAACGACCCGCTGTGACTGAGAAGCTGGACCCGGAAATTCATCGCATCCACAACCGCCAGCTCCTGGCCGCGGAGCTTCAACTCCGTCGGATAATTAAATTGGCCTTTGTCGTCCCCATGCTGGCCGATCGTCTGCATCACTTGGCCCTGCATGTCGAGCACGAAAATCTTGTCGCGCAGCGTATCGGTAACGTAGATCCGCTGTGCCTCCGAATCCACAGCAATGCCCGTGGGCCGCTTGTAGTAGCCTTCGCCCCCCTTCAAACTGCCCAAGGCATGTTGATATTTCCCTTCTGCATTAAAGACAAAAATCTTGCCCGCTTTGGAATCCGTGACGTAGATATTGTCCTGGGCATCGAGGGCAACGCACTGCGGCATCACCATCGGGTCCTTGCCCTTCTCCTGGCGCTGGATGAACTTGTATTTCTGCTGCGAGAAATCAAAAATGTGGATTCCGCCAGCACCCGGATCGGTCACAATCGCCCGCCCGCGCGAGTCCACAGCGATGCTGTAAGGCCGCACCAGACCGCGCGGCACAGCTTCCCCAGCAATGAAGTTCACCACCTTGGCCCAGAAGCCCGGTTTCTTGCGTACTTCCCGCTCGGAGCTGAAGCTGCGTTCGTAGGTGAGCTTTCGGCCAGCCTCCAGCTGAAGGTCAGGAGGCGCGGGAGACTCAGCCGGCGCCTTTTTCTTCGATGCCACCGCCGGAGCGAGCAGCAGAAGGACCGCGCAGGCCACATTCGCGACGCGGCACGCACGCGCCATCCGCGCTCCGCTTAGAAGACCTTGAACCATCGCGAAACTCCGACGTAGTAGGAATTAATGATACCGGGTGGAACGCCTGCTGCGCTGACGCTCTGCCCAAAGCGCGTGAACCCAGCGTCCAAATAAAGCTTGCGCACCCGGTAGCCCAGCCGCCCGGTCAGCAATGATGTGCCGTTGTTTGAGAATATCGACACGGAGGTCGTATCGCTGGTTGCCTTCAGGTAGTTCAAACTTACAGAAAGACGCCCGAGTGTGGCGCTCCCTCCTCCTCCGTAGCTCGTCCCCGAGTAGAGGACGGGCCCGGGAAGAAGCGACGGCGGGACACCGATGGGAACTGGGACTAAGCCTTGTGCGGTCAGGATGGCCGTCCCTGCCGACTGCGAGAACAGCCCGACCAAAGTATATCGCCGGTAGGTGATGCTGGTCGAGAAGCTCTCCGCATGGCTGCTCGAGCCCGCCGTCTGAGCCATACCACTGTGGCTGGCGTTGAAATAGTTGGTCCAGTACATCCTATTGCCGAACCTGCGCCGTGCGCTCGCGCCGTAGCCGTACAGTGAGGTCGTGTAGACGGCAACCAGGGACTGGACCGCCTGCGAATAGTTGAAGTTCGCCCCAAGGTCCCAACCCTGAACTCGGCGGGCAAAGTTAACGTTGCCGTAGAGACTAGCGCCGGAGTTGCCTGCTTGGGTTGCAGTGTCGTTCGCGCCCACGGAGAAGTTCAGCGATCCCAGGAGCCGGTGGGCGTAGTTCATGAAGATGCCACCCCCGTACTGCGTAAATCCGAGGCTGCCCCCGTTGAAGTATTGCTCCTGATGATTGAACTGAGCCGTGAGGCCAAAGTGAGACAGGAATGTGTAGTAGGCAGAGCCGTTAAAGGAAAGCGCGTCGGCCGAGCTTGCGGCGATCTGGGCGGGCAGGGTGCCGCCCGCCTGCAGGAGCTGCTGCTGCACGGCTCCGAACGCGTTGCTCTGATAGAGCAGGTTCAGCCCCAGGCCCAGAGTACGCATGGGATTGAGTGTTACGCCGGTAGAAAACATGTCGTTGCTGCCCTCGTTGGAGCCGGTCACCGTTCCGCCCCAGAAGTCGCCGCCGAACGTGGAGCGGGACACCCCGGCGCTCCAGAAGCCGTGAAGCGGAATCGGATGGGAGGCCTGAATTCCGTACGAGTTCGACCCTACCGACGAATCTTGCTCAGGCGTGCCGGCGAGAAACCCCGGGAAGCTTCCATCGGTCCCCATGTGGGTAAAGAAGCCGTGCAGGCGAAATCCCTTCAGCAAATAGTCGGAATTGAGAGTGAAGTTGCGAGAAGCCGAGTGGCTCACGGTGTTCGCCCCGGGCACGGAAGCGTCTTGCCCATTCAGCGAGAAGCTGGCGTTGAGGGTCGGCAGGTTGGGCACGGCTTCGCCCCAGGCAATGGTGAACGACTGGCCGGATCCCTCCGTGCTGAGGCCGGTCACCCCCGGAATTCCGAATTGTCCCGTGCTGTCGGAGGTGTGGGCGTAGGTGATCGAGCCAGGAAAGTGGCTTCCGCTAAAAAGATTCGCTGTTGCGGTAACGCCGCTGCTATCAGTGATCGATTGGAATGTGGAGTTGCTCTGCGACCGGTTGTAATAGGGCTGTATGTCGAAGGAAAGAAATTGGGGGTTGTAATAATAACCGTGCAGGTCGCTGTTGCCGCCGATGCTCAGGCCGTGCCCGGAAGATGTGAAGTCGCCAGTAGTACCCGTGTAGCCGAACGACAGGTTTCCCGACAGATTCAATTTCACATCCTCGCCCACCTCCACCTGCGCAGCCGCCGGCAAGAACCAGAGCATGACTGCTGCTGCCGTAAGAACCGTGTCACGAATTTTTTTGTTCACTTGCCCACCTGCTCTGCGGTCGTTACAGCACTTTCACTTTTGCGTTCTTCCGCAGCCTCTGGTTAAGAGCGGCGCGAAGCTGCTCGGATTTGGCCTTCTGTAGATCGGACCGGAGTCTTGTCTTTACTGCCTCGAATTCCGTCTTGCCCGCCGGAGTGCGGGCGTTCAGCCGGAAAAGTGTGTAGTTCGTGCCGAACTGCAGGAGATCGCTCACGTCTCCCGGCTTCATCGCCCGCGCCACCTGCACCAGTGGCGGCGGCAGCATCGCGGCGTCCACCACCTTGCGGTCCCCCATGTTCACGTGCCAATCGTCGTCGGAGATCTTCTCCGCCAGCAGGCCGAACTCCCGATAGTTTTTTGTCGCCTTGGCCTGGCGCAAAGCTTCTTCGGCACGCTTCCGGGCCTCCTTCTGTACCTCGGCGCTGGCGTTTTGTGGAGGGATGATCGAGATGGTTTGAATCGCGAAACTCTCGCCGTGTTCGAACTTCTTGGGGTTCTTGTCGTAGAAGGCCTCTGTCTCGGCCATGGACACCGCCGCCTTGTCCTGCACTTCCACTTTGAGTAAGGCCTCGATCAGCAGCGAGCGGCGTATCCTCTCCCGCAGCACCCGCGGCGAGCCCTTGCACTCAAACTTGAGGTACTCCTGATATTGTTTGCCGCTGGAGAACTGCTTCCGAAAATCAGCCTCTGCCCGATTGATGCGCGCGAGTGGAATGGCCAGCTTTCTGCGTATCGCTTCCTGGTACGCCAGCTCCTCAAAGATGATCATCTCCAAAGCGCCCTGGCGGATTTGCGCTTCCATTTCCTTGGGGAAGCCATTGTGCTGCCGCGCATAGGGAAAAATGGCATACATTTCGCGCAGCAGGTCGCGGTCCGTCAGGACCGCATCGTTCACCCGCGCTACCGGCTTGTCCGTGACCGGCACGGCTGGCGCGGGTGCCGGTGCCTCGGCGCTCAACGGTGCCTTACTTGCTGTGGGCGCGTGGGACGCCACTTGGGCCAGTGCCGGGCACAGTGCCATCGCGACGAGGGCGCAAATCGCAAGAGTTTCTAATCCGTACTTTGTAATTTCTGACTTCACTTCAATCCTCAATCGAAAAACCGGGGAGGGGAGTTCCCTCCCCGGTTACAAACGGACGGCTAGAACGCAGTGGTGACGTTCATGATGCCACTGGCCTCGTTCGATCCGCCGGCGCCGCTGAAGTGGCACTGGCGGCAGAACTGCGTCGCAGACGAAGCCTGAAACGGAGTAGGCTGCGAGCCGGGGTTGTAAGGAGCCACGAGGAAGAAATAGGTGGGGTACACACCAGAGCTGTTCCCAGCTATTTTATTGCTCGAGGAAGCGCTGAAGGTGTACATGGTGTGCGGGGTGTGACAGGTGGTGCAAACCAAGTACGCATTCGTCGGGGTAGTAGTGTCCAGGGGTGAAAGTACCGGTGGCGTACGACCGAAGAAAGTCGGTGCCCCGTAGTTGGCGATGAACTGGAGGTACGCGGCATCGGTGGTCGTGTATTTGCCAGCTACGATTGTCCAACGGCTAGCAACACCGACCCTGCCCAGAGTGGCCTGTATGCCCACCGGGTGGTCATTGTTGTAGTTGCCGGCAGCGGTGCCATCGTTGCCGAGCAGCGTGGGAATCGGCTTGCTGCCGTAGAGAGGCTGGCCTCCGGCGCCAGTGGGTAGGAGCCCGAACTTCTGCTCCCAAGACTGGTTGGTCATCATGGCGCCCCTGGCGATGTTGCCGTCGTGGCAGCTCAAGCACATCATGATGCCGCGGATCTCGTCGCTGCCCACGGCAAATGCGGAGCTGGCGGGAAGGGTTTCAACAAATTGGCCGTTGTCGCCCATCTTCAGCTGATAGCCGTAGAGCGGGCCCAGATCCTGGCCCCATAGTGCGTCGTTGCCGGCATTGGTGGTATCGACGACCGTGCCGGTGCCGACGTTGCCGCCGGCGCCAGCGGCGCCGCTGTGCGGAGCATGGCAGCCCGTGCAGCCGCGCCCGCCGTTGTTGTGTGCGCCCAACTTATCCACACCGTGGATGCCACCGGTGGAACCGGGAGCGTAAGTCGGGTTCTGCGCCATCGCGTACCCGGCCAAGGCCACGATGCACAGAATGATGAGTAGCATCTTGTTCATTGAAGTAAGACCTCCTGAATCAGTGTCTTGCAACGCGTTGCTTTTCATTTATTGCCTCTACTGCATCAACATCTCCTGCTTTTGCACAAAGGGCCCATCGTGGCGCTAGTGCGCCGCCGAACTTGATGTGTTGGCTTGCGCCGCATCCTGCTGCGTCGCGACCTCGGGCGGTTTCTCCGCCTTTGCTCCCTCAGATTTCTTCTGTTCCTCGGCGTCCCGGCGCGCTTTCTCGGCCATCGCCTCTTCGTTGCTCACATAGCGGAACATCTGCACGCGGCCGGGATACTGCTCGGAGGTGAAAACGCGATTGTTTTTGTCGATGGTGAGCCCGGCGATAGAGCCGAATTGGCCAGGAAGGTTCCCATGCCCGCCCATCCAGAGCAGCAGCCGCCCTTCGGGAGTGAAAACCTGCACCCGGTCTTGCACACCGTCGGCGACCCAGATGTGTCCGTCCTTGTCAACGGCGATCCCTTTCGGACGCGCAAAATAGCCCGGACCATCGCCGGGTTTGCCGAAGGTGCGGATGAAGCCGCCGTCGGCGTCGAAGATCTCGACGCGATCATTGAAAGTGTCGGAAACATAAAGATTGCCGTTGGCATCGACAGCTAGATTGGTAGGCCGGGAAAAATCACCCGGCGCGGTCAGCTCGTGGTTCTTGCTCCTGGTACCTATCGTGCGCAGGAGCTTGTGCGGGGAATCGGCGTCGTAAACCAGCACCTGGTCCAAGTCCGCATCCGCGACATAGAGGAAGCGGTTTGTGTTGTCGATCGCCAGGCCGGCGGGACTGGCCATTCCCTCGGTGATCGTTCCTTCCAGGCGGTGCTGCGGATTGAAGACCAGCACTCGACGCGCCATGCTATCGGACACGAACAGGTGGTCGGCGTCGTCAATGGCCAGCCCCGTAATGAGCTTGAAACGCGCGTGCAGGCCATGCTTGATAAGCTCAACATCCTTGGTCTCGGTATTGAAAACGAAAATGGCGCCTACCTTTTCGTCGGCGACGTAGAGGCGGCCCTTCGAGTCCACCACCACTCCGTAGGGCGTCACAAGCTGAAAGTGGGATCTGGTAACCCTGGTCTCTCCAGTTGCCACGCCGGAAAGACGGTCCATCCAGGCGCTCTTCTTCCTGGCAGCTTTGGACGGTTCGAACTTCTCTGCGTAAAAGATGTCCAAGTAGCGGACACGCGTGATCGCCGGGGGATTCGGCCAGACGATCTTGGAGTGATCCAGGTGCTCCAGCATCCACTTGGCGTCGGGAGTCTTCGAGGCGGGAGCTTCCCCCTCCTTCTTCTTCTTGCCGGCGGAAAGCGGTTCGATCAACACCATGGCCAATCCAACCAGCAGCACCGCCAGTCCCACTGCGCGTCGAATCGAGTTTTGATGAAGTTGAAGCACGCTTGCATCTCCCTTTGCGATCACTAACGCAAACCTTTGTGGCAGCTTTCGCAGAACGTCAGATTATTGGCCTGATCATTCACCAGCAGATCGGGCTGCGCCGAAGCATGCGGCTGGTGGCACGTCGTGCAGTTAACGGCAACTCGGACCTTGGAGATGTCGTCCGGTTGCATCTGGTCCACTACTGGGTGACGGTCTACCGGGTGGCCTCGGCCGTACTTGATCGGCAGCCGTACGACCTTGGCGAAGTAGTTCTCCGGCAATTTCACCTTGCCGTCGAAAATGGTCACGAGATGCTGGCTCGCAAGTTTCTGAGGGGCAGCTTCGGGACCATGGCACTCGAGACAGAGCGAATTAAGGGAAGCCGAGCGCAGCAGGTGTTTGTTTGCGCCACCGTGCGGCTCGTGACACGTGGCGCATCCCTGTTCGAACGCGGGCTGATGCAGCACCTTCTTCTTGTGCAGCTCGGCCTGCTCGCTGTGGCAGTTGGTGCAGGCACTCACCGGATCCGGCTTCAAGAAGCCCGGGCTCTTGCCGGCGTGCGGACTGTGGCAATCGGTGCAATCGCCCGCTGCGCCCGGATGCTGAACCTTCGCCTTCTCGATCTGTTCGGCCTTGTCCGAGTGGCACGAGAGGCACAGCTCCTTGGTGCTGGCCTGAGTCAGCACCACCTTGCCGTCCTTGGCCGGCTGGTGGCAGCTCTCGCACGACGACTTGCCACCCTCGAAGGGCGCATGCACGAAAGCCTGCATCAGCTTAGGGGATCGCGACTGGTGCGGGTCGTGGCAGGTCAGGCAGTCGGCTTTTTCGAAGGGCTGGCCCTGGTGTGCCTTGGCCAGGCTCGCAGCCTTGGGGTCGTGACAGTCGATGCAGAGTCCGGGCGCGTTCTTGGTCAGGTGATATTTGGACTCGCGGTCTCCCTTGTCGCTGGTCTTGTGCGTGATGTGGCAGGCGTCACATCCCATGTCCAGCGCCGCGTGGCGGCTGCCATCCTCGGGGACATTGACGCCCTTGTTGTGACAGGAGAGACAAAGGTTCTCCTTCGCGGTCGCTCCCGAGGCCGGCTTCAACAACTGGTTCTTGTTGTCGGAAACGTGAGGATCGTGACACTTAACGCAATCGCGGACCGCGGGACTGTGGACGTGACCCTTGATTTGGGCGGCATCCTTATCGCTGTGGCACTGGAGGCAGAGCTTAACGGGAGTGGTGGTGATCAGCTTGACCCGGGTAACGTCCTTGCTCGTCCGGATCTCATGGCAGCTTAGGCAGCCGGTCGCGATGGCCGAGTGGACTGCCTTGCCCTTAGCCTTGTCCTCATGGCACCCAACACATTTGGCGGCGTCGGTCTTCGGGTCCAGCGGCACCGGGTGCTGCTTCGCCATAGTTGGAATGGCGAGCACGGCCACCAAAACCAGCCAATGAGCCGCCGTTCTTACCGAAGGTGTTGTTGCTAGGGTCTTCATGCCAGCCTCAACCCTGGGTCTTAAGCACGCTAGTAACCGCCGCCGGAGCGCTGGGCCATCAAGGTTCTGATTCCCAAGTAGCTGAAACTCGATGGCTTGCGGACAGCCGGTTCCACGCGGCACCGACCCCCGCTCCAGACTGGGACAATTCCCACAACGGGTCCGTGAAATCACACACTTTGGTGCCAACCCTTGTGAATTGCCGTGATTTTGCTCACACAGCACTGTGACTCTCCTGCGGACGGCCCGCTGTGCCCGGCGAGCCCTTTTCCATGTGCTGGTGAAGTGTAGGTAGAAGTTGAAACGCACTGCTGTGCTGATTCGCACATACCGGCGTGACATACGTCACACGGCTCTTGACCCTTTCCAGAAGCGGGGACGCGCCCCGGCCCGGGACATGCCGCGTCCGGACGTAGCCCTACTTTTGTCACCGGTCAAGTAGCGCTCTCAGGCGCACAATGCCTGGCCAACAGCCATTCGTCCGCTGGGTGAGGGCGGACCGGGCGAAGATCCCCCCTGGGTCAAAGGGTGTGGGATCGTTGTCGGAAAGAGTAAGCTCTGGCCGGTCAGCGCGGCTGCCACTCGAGACAGCTCGGAAGGCCCAGCACGGCGGGCAGCGACTGGAGAACCGCCGGGTGCGACCGTGAAGAAACCGGGATCGTCGTACCAGGCGGACACGGCTCCTCCGCAGCACCAGAGGTGACTGTCGCTGGAAGAAGCCACAACCCCATACCATAAATGCCGCGCGGCCAGTCTTCGAGAAGCGCGTTTGTTCTGCACAACCGCCCACAAAATAGAGTCGGCCGGCGCAAAAGCTAGTTGCGAGAGTGCGGATTCCCAAAACGGGCAAACCTGCCGTAACAGCAATGTCCACGTTACCCTGTCGCAAGCTACTCATTTTTCTGCTGGTGCATCCTAGTAAGTAGCCGCTGGGGAGGCGACCTCTATGCGTGGACTATATGCCGCGGCGGGCGTCCCCGTGCTGCTGCTCTTCGCTGTCATAACCCAAAGCAGCAAAGCCTGGGGCGGCAACGACGCACCGCACGACCAAGTTAAATCTTCCCATCTTGCATCGCTTGGAGCGTACGCTCCAGGGGAGTTCCATCAATCGCTGCTGGATCGCTTGTCCGGCGGCCTTGCCCAAGGTTTCCCCTATCGGATGGCCGCGGATTCCCAAGGACGGATCTTGGTGACGGATCCCGCCCTGTCGGTGGTGCATGTCTTCGATACCAGGCAGGGAAAGCGTTGGCAGATCAAAGGTGATCGCCGCCATCGTCTGGCTACGCCTGTGTATATCGCGGTGGATGCGGACGACAACATCTACGTGACCGAGTTGAGGCGGTCTGTTGTCTCTGTCTTTCAGCCCGGCGGGCATTTCATGCGGACGATTGGCCTCGGCGTATTGAAGCTGCCGACAGGCATCTGGGTGGACAAGCAGAATCGAAAGCTTTACGTAGCAGACTGGGTCAGGGACGAGATCCTGTCGTTCGATCTTGAAGGCAAGCCGCTGCAGGCGTTCGGAAGCTTTGGTACCGCGCCGGGACAACTGAATCATCCACTCGACATTGCCCTCTATCGCGACACCCTTGTCGTTTTGGACGCCGGTAATTCCCGCTTTGAGCTGTTCGATTTAAACGGGAATTTTCGGGGCATATGGCCGTTCGGAGTTAGCCGGACGCCGATTGCCTTCGCATTCGACGCTGCCGGCAATCAGTACTATGTTGACGTGGATTCCGGCGGGCTGGTGGCGATGGACCCGCAGGGCAAGGTGTTAGCTGGATTCGGCCAACGGCCGTTCGGACAGTGGATACCGCGGTCGTCCGCTGGACCGAATTTCATGTGCGTGGGGCTCGACGCACTAGGCAAAATTCTGGTGCTCCGCCCGACACTCGACGTGGAGGTTCTCGAGCTCGTTACCGATGCTGCCGGGTAACCAGCTGCCGCTCCCGGCGTCGTCGCGCTACGGCTGAAAAACTTCCTCGGGCCTGCCGCCTCATTCCGCTGGGGCACTTATGAGCGTCTCCTTGACCAAAGTCACAGGTTGCAACGGGTCCCCCTATTTTTGCGCCACGACCATGAACTTCTTCGCTTCGGCGATCTCCGAGCGCTCGGCCTCGGTGTTCCGGGTCAAAATGAGCGGTCGTCTCCGGGACGTAGCCAGCTACGTCTCTACGGCAGGAGGTTGAATGCGGAGCAGGCGGCCATGCCTCAGGAGGAAACGGTCACCGCGCCAAACCACGGTGCGGCCTGCGAACGACGCCGCCCACACCAGAACAGCCTGAGCATCGCGGATAGGAAGAAGCCACAGCCGGCTCAGCGTCCTGGAGTCCTTGCAAACACCCAAGGCAGTAACCAGCAGGGCCGCGATCCTGGCAGCATAGGCGACCGCAAACAGTGCCCATGCCCATGCCGCGCCAGCAGCCGCGATCACCGCCACCGCCGCCCACTGTACTCCGAAGACGAGGACCAGGCCCACGTTGCCGCGCGGGCTGGCGTCGCGCACAGTGCGTGCCCAGCGCAGTTGGTGGCGCCAGAAATCGCGCAGCGAATAGTCAGGCAGAGTTGTCTCGACCACCAGGTCGGAAATAACAATGCTGTATCGGGCTTGGGCAATCAATGTGCCGAGCTGGTGGTCGTCGGCAAGATAGTCGGCGAGTGCCTCGAAGCCGCCGACTTGCTCCAGCACCTGCCGGGGAAACGCCAGTGTGGAGCCGAAGCCGTAATGAAAACGGCGCCGGTTCTGATAGGAAACCAAGACCGCGGTCGCGAAGTCGCTGATGCTCAGCGCTTCCAGCTTCGAACCCAAGCTGCGTCCGGCGACGGCTCGGTAGAGAGCCGTCACCAATCCCACCTTCGAATCTGCCAGCGGCGCCATGATTCGTCGCAGATAGCCGGGTGGAACGCGGATGTCTCCGTCGTTGACCAGCAGGTGATCGTAGCGCGCGGCGGGGAGCATCTGAATGAGATTGCTGACCTTGCGGTTGGTCCCCAGATCGCGCGGGCAGACCACCAGCTCGATGCGCCGGCCAGGGAACTCCTTCTTCAAGCGCTCGACCAAGGGGACGGAAAGATCGCCCGCGTCTTGCACGCCAAAGATGATCTCGTACTCGGGATAATCCAGCAGGCAATGGCTGCGGAAGCATTCGTACGCATGCGGGTCGGCGCCGCGCACGGGTTTCAGGATCGAGACCGGCGGCTGAAACCCCTCCTCCGCACGCGGCTGCCGCAGAAAGCGCGATGCGCTCAGGACGGAAAAGAGGTAGAAACCCGTGCCGAACACAGCGCAGGCTGCGGCCACGATCTCGACGATGATGCGGACCATGCTCGGGTGTTTATAGCCCTTCCGGCGGCGAGCGGTCTACTGAGCACCATGTAGCACCGCCGTCTCGGCGACTTTCCGTGCGCAACTTCCACTATAATGAGGTGGTTGACAGCCGGACCGGACGGTCGCTCCTGCCCCGCGAACGCTGGACTCGTTCAGGCCGCGCGGGATCAGGGGAGGAAAGTCCGAACTCCACAGAGCAGTGTGCCGGATAACGTCCGGGCGGCATCTCTCAAAGGGATGCTGACGGAAAGTGCCACAGAAAACATACCGCCCAGGCGCGCGGGAAACCGCAGCGCCGGGTAAGGGTGAAAAGGTGCGGTAAGAGCGCACCGCCGCTCCAGTAATGGGGCGGGCAGGGCAAACCCCACACGGAGCAAGACCAAATAGGGAGGGAGCGGCGCTTCGGTGTCCGCGCGCTGACTCGGCGCGCTTTACCTCCGGGTAGGTCGCTAGAGCCGTGCAGCAATGCGCGGCCCAGAGGAATGACCGTCCTGCCCGCCGCAAGGTGAGCAGACAGAATTCGGCTTAAAGGCCCGGCTGTCAACGACAGTACTCGTACTTTGAGGGACATAGTCGCCCGTCCCGTGCTCAGCGGCAGCACCGCGACAGCTCGGCCCGCCATCGAGAAGGCACCCGGCTTTGTACCGCGCACCGTGATGCAGTGCGGCATACAACGAAGCGCTCCGCATCACGCCGGTCGCTATCCTCAATAGGCTTTATTGATCACGATATCGATCTTGCTTGAGCCTGTCGGGACGGGGTTACCCGAGTAAGTACCCTCGAACGTACCTGGACGCGGCGGACCCACCATACCGGCAGGATCGATCCGGCAGCCACATACATCTTCCCCTCGAACGATGAACCTACGAGAGTGATATCTTCGGCTGTGAGTTTGTAGTTGTAGGGAAAACTTGCATCGGCTTCCCGCTTGACCACCAACGCAGGCTTGCTCGGATTGGACGAAGTCGAAGCGATGATCATGAGCAGTGGCGCCTTGCCCACTTTGTCCTTTAAGGCCGGGTCCAGGCTAATGGTGCCTGAGATCGAGGCCTCACCGATTGGAGCCGAGGGTGCGCCCGGCGCCGATGCGTTCTGTTCCTGCTTCTTGTCACCGCTGCAGGCGTTAAGCCCAACCACAATTGCCGCTATGGCGAGCATCATCCAGAAGCTTCCGTGTGGACACGTTCGTGTTTCCACGCAGAACCTCCCATCAACCTTTAACCGCGCCGGTCATTCCCGCTACATAGTGCTCGACGAAGAACGAATAGATCAAGGCCACTGGAACCGAGCCCAACAAGGCGCCCGACATCAGCTCTCCCCAGTAACGCGCGCTCCTCTTGGAAGACCCAAATTTAGTGTCCATCTTTTGGAGTTCGACCGGGTTCGGGCGAGACTATAGCGACTTTCGAGAATCCGCCGAAACCGTCGCCAATACTGGATTCAGAACTTAGCTGCTTTCGGCGTAATATAATTCGGCTTACAGGTCCGGTGTCACTTTACTTATCTTCCCTCCAACCTGCGATTCAGTTCCTGCCGACCATCTCGCTGAACGCGGGTAGGGCATCGGTCTAGTGAACCAACGATTTCGCGATTTCACACCTCCTCACCCGGTTGTGCTTTAGAATGGATAATGGAGTGGGATTGACTCTTACGTTCGACTCGCCAGCTTCACGGTTCCCTTAACATCCGGGAAGGCTTTTCAGAGTCCCCCGGCACAGGAAGAATCAAACAACATGCTGATTCCGATTCTTGTCGCAGTCCTCGTGGCCTTTGCGTCTATGCAACTCTCCAGTCTTTGCACCACCATCTATCTGCACCGCACCATGGCGCACAAGGGCCTGAAGCTGCATCCGGCGATGGCCCTGCTCATGCGGATCCAGCTATGGCTGTTCACCGGGATCTCCATGCGGGAGTGGGTGGCGGTGCATCGCAAGCACCACCACTTCACCGACGAGGAGGGCGATCCGCACAGCCCGTATTTGAAGGGTCTGCTGAAGGTTCTGCTGCTGAACGCCATCTACTATGCACAGGAAGCCAAGAAGCCCGAGGTGGTCGAGAAATACACGCAGGACATCCCGCGGAGCCGAGCCGAGGCCGTGCTATCGCATGGCTGGATCGGGCTGGGCATCATGCTGGCAGCGTTCATGTACGGTTTTCACCTGCTGGCGAGCGGCTGGGTAGGCCCGGTGCTGGGCGCGGCGACGTTCGTGGTGCAGGGCGCGGCCTACGTCTTCAGCAGCGCCGTGATCAACGGCATCTGCCATTGTTTGGGATACAGGAACTTCAACAACACCGCCACCAACCTGCGCAGCGTGGCTTGGTTGACCGGCGGAGAGGGCTTGCACAACAACCATCACCAGTATCCGGCCTCATCCAAGTTCAGCATGCGGAGGTGGGAGATCGACCCGGCATGGCCGGTGATCCGGGTGCTCACCAAGCTTCATCTGGCGCAACCGCTGCCGCTGCCTCAGCAAGGCTGACTTGTAGGCAAAGAAAAACGGGCGTTCGCTATGCGAGCGCCCGTTTGATGCTGACGGTCGAACTTACACAGGCTGTACGTTCTCCGCCTGCAACCCTTTGGGTCCCTTTACGACGTTGAACTGAACGGTTTGGCCTTCCTGCAGGCTGCGGAATCCGCTCGCCTGGATCGCCGAGAAGTGCACGAAAACATCCTCGCCACTCTGGCGGCTGATAAAACCGAAGCCTTTAGCGTCGTTGAACCACTTGACTGTTCCTTGTTCCATTTTGTTGTAGCTTTCCTTTTTTTGATTTACGCCGGAGAGAAGTCGGAGGGTACTGCAGGCAGGTACGAGCTGGTAAGCTGAGTGCTGCTCACAACCGATTTCAAATCTAACGCAACTAAAGAGTATCACCTCGGGAGCTTTCCTGCCAGATAAATCGGGCGACTGGCTGACTCGCTCTTCTCGGCAAATAAGGGCACGGCCGGTGGGTAACGGTGATACGATGGTTGCACCTTCTGGCAGACGCTCGCTTCTCACCACTGCCTGCTTGTTGAATCGTCCGCCTTTCAGAAGACCGGGAGGTGGGCTGTGCCTGACAATTCTGCAGCGCCCTTTGTAAATCTGGACAAGAAAAAAGTCCTTTTGGCCGACAGTTTTGCCAAGGCGCGAAACGTACGCGCGACGCTCATGAGGTCACGCCTGGTTGATGTAGATGTGGCCAGCAACATACCTGAGGCGCTGGAACTTTGGCGGAGCAATATCTACCACCTGGTCCTGGTGGCGCCGCGGGAGAACCCTGGCGCGGCCCTTGAGTTCTGGCAGGAGATCAAGCGGGACAAGCCCCGCCAGCGGGTGGCGTTCCTGGTTGGGTCCCCCGCTTATGTGTCGCTCACCTGGGCGGCCGAAAGCCGAACCCCTCCTATACCAATGACTGACACTCTGTAGTCTCCGGGAGACTACGGACTTCTCTTCGCCAGCCGCTGGCCGGCGGTAACGCTGCCCTGCTGCGCTACCTCCTCGTACACCTGGCGGATTCTCTCGACCGAGGACTCCCAGGAGTAAGCCAGCGACTGCTCGTATCCCGCGCGCTTCAAGCGCTCACGCAAGGGTTGGTCGAGCAGCACGCGATGCAGTGCGCGCATGATGTCAAACACGTTTTCCGGGTTCACCAGCACGGCGGCGTTGCCTACCACTTCCGGCAGCGACGATGTGTTCGAAGTCACCACGGGAGTGCCGTGCGCCATGGCTTCCAGCGGTGGCAGACCGAACCCCTCGTACAACGAGGGGAAAACGAATATCTTGGCGGTGTCGTAGAAGATGCGCAGCACGTCGATGGGCACGAACCCGAGAAAGCGCACGTGGTTGGTCACGCCGCTGCGCACCACAGTCCGCCGCAGGTCGGGGTGCTTGGAGAGCTCGTCGCCGATGATGATCAGCTTCAAGTCGGGGAAGCGGTCCTCCTTCTCCAGTTCGGTCTTGAGCGCCGAGAAGGCCTCAATGATGCGGATGAGATTCTTGTGAGGCCGGATATTTCCGGCGTACAGCAGGAAGGGATAGTTCACCTGGTAACGCCCGGCGATGAACTGGCGGTCGGCGTCGGTGGCATGGCCGCGCCGGAAGCGCTCGTCGATGGCGTTGTAGATGACTTCAACGTTGCCGAGCGGGATGTCAAAGAGCCGCCCGATGTCGTTGCGTGTGGAGTTCGACACCGCGAAGATGCGCTCGGCCCGGCGCAGCACCCGACGCGTGAAGTAGAACCGCAGAGAGCGCCGGGTGGCGGACTCGCCTGGCGGCGGATAGAAGTGGTCGAGCAGGTCGTGTACGGTCACCACGTAGCGGCAGGGGATGTATTGCGGCGAGGAAAACAAGTGCGGGACGTGCAGCACGTCGCAGTGGAACTTGCGCAAGATGCCCTGGAACTCGAAGTAGTTGCGCGCCGAGGTGTCCGGCAGTGAGTAGGGCGCGTTGAGGAAATTGGGCGGCAGTTCATCGATCTCGCGCAACGGCTCGGCAGGCCCGACCAGCAGGTACTCGTTCTGGCGGTCGATCCGCCCCAGCATCCGGACAACATTGCGGATGTAGGTGCCGACGCCGAAGTCACCGATCCGCCGGGTATCGATGGCGATTCGCACGGCGCAAGTGTATAGCTAGGCGGGGCGAGAGCCAACATCAGCCGCGGCGCCATGCAAGATCGCTGGATTCCAAATACAATGGCTTTTCCAATCCCACATGCGAGGGAGCGCATTCATGACTACACCCAGCCGCAAGAGTGAGATCCGCCGCCGCCGCGCCCGCAAGGAGAAAATCGCCCTGCTGCGGAAGCGCTATGCTGCGGCCAGCACCGAGGGAGATCGCAATCGACTCGTCGAGAAGCTCAGGCGCCTGTCTCCGACGTTCTCGATGGAGGAATTCCTGAAGCCGATCGAGGCGCAGAAAGCAGCGCGGTAGTTCCGCCCACGCCCCTCGCCTCTCGACCGGTAGCTTAGGCTCGCGCCTCCGCTTGGGCCCGCGCCCGCCGCTCAGGATACAGCGGAAACGCCTCGGCCATTTCCAGCACTTGCTTGCGTACGCGCGCGAGGACGGCGTTGTCGGTGCGGCTGTGCAGCACTTCCGAGATCCACAGCGCGATCTGCCGCATCTCGCGTTCTTTCATGCCGCGCGTGGTCAGCGCGGGTGAGCCGATGCGGATGCCGCTCGGCCTCATGGGCGGGTTGGTATCGAAGGGGATGGCGTTCTTGTTGACGGTGATGCCGGCCTCGCCCAGCGCTTTCTCCGCCTCGCTGCCCAGCATGTCCTTGGCGAAGACGTCCACCAGCATGAGGTGGGTGTCGGTGCCGCCGGAGATGATGCGGAAGCCCTCGGACGCGAGCGTCTCCGCCAGCACCTTGGCGTTGGCCACTACCTGGCGAGCGTAGTCGCGGAACTCCGGCTGCATGGCTTCGCGGAAGCAGACGGCTTTGGCGGCGACCATGTGCACGAGCGGCCCCCCCTGCATGCCGGGGAAAACGGTCTTGTCCACTGCTTGGGCGTAGTCGGTCTTGCACAGGATCATTGCCGAGCGCGGACCGCGCAGCGTCTTGTGGGTGGTCGAGGTAACGATCTGCGCGTGCGGCACGGGCGACGGGTGGGCGCCGCCGGCGACCAAGCCGGCGAAGTGCGCCATGTCCACCAGGTAGATGGCGCCGACCTTGTCGGCGATCTGCCGCATGCGGACAAAGTCGATGAGGCGCGGATAGGCGCTGCCCCCACCGATGATCAGCTTTGGGCGCTCCTTCTCCGCCAGCTTCTCCAGTTCGTCGTAGTCGATGGTCTCGGTCTCACGGGTGACGCCGTAAGGCACGATGCGATAGGTCTTGCCGGAAAAATTCAGAGGATGTCCATGGCTGAGGTGGCCGCCGTGCGCCAGGTTCAGCCCGAGGACGGTGTTGCCCGGCTGCAGCACGGCGGCGTAGGCCGCCATGTTGGCCTGAGTGCCGGCATGGGGCTGCACGTTGGCATGCTCGGCGCCGAAGAGCTGCTTGGCGCGATCGCGGGCGAGGTTCTCTACGACGTCGGTGAACTCGCAACCGCCGTAGTAGCGCTTGCCGGGATAGCCCTCGGCATACTTGTTGGTGAACACCGAGCCCATGGCTTCCAGCACCGCCTCGCTGACGAAATTCTCCGAGGCGATCAGCTCCAGCCCTTCGTGCTGGCGTCGAACCTCGTTATCAATGGCGGCGGCGATATCCGGGTCATCTTCCGCCAGGGGACGGGACATCCAATCGCTGTTCTTGGTCATGACAGTTTCTGCCCTATGCGCCGCTCAGGCCACGTGCGGCGCCGCTTTCCCGTAAATGTTGGCATTGAGGATTTCCATGTTCATCTGCGGCTCGGCCATCGGCTTGAAGCCGAACCTGGCATAGAATCGCGGCTCCTGCGCGATCAGCGTCCAACGACGCAGGCCCTGCAGGTCGGGATGGCGGAAGATGCACTCCATAAGCCAGCTCCCCAGCCCACTGCCGCGGTATTCCTCCAGGATGTAGTCGTCGCAGAGATAGGCATAGGTGGCGAAGTCGCTGATCACCCGCGCAAACCCGATCTGCTTCTGGCCATCGTAAACCCCAAAGCATAGCGAATTGGGGAGGGCGCACGCCACCGTCTCCCGGGAAATGCCTTCGGCCCACCAGGAGCGGGTCAGGAAGGCGTGGATGGCGTCGATGTCGAACCGGCCGGAATCAGTGCTGATGAGGAACCGTTCTTTGCAGAATTCCTGGATGTTGTCGGATGGACTCGTCATGTTCCACCTCCGGTGGCCGCAGGATCAGGCGTGATGTGCCTGCTCCCGATGTTCGATGTCCATGATCTTCTGCACCCGGCGCTCGTGGCGGCCTCCGGCGAACGACGTGTGCAGGAATTTTTCCACGGCCTGTGCGGCCGTCCACTCGTCCAGCATGCGCGCGCCGACGGTCACCACGTTGGCGTTGTTGTGCTCGCGCGCCATCTGTGCCTCGTACATGTTGGTGACGTGAGCGGCGCGAACGCCCGGCACCTTATTGGCGGCAATGGACATTCCGATGCCGCTGCCGCAGATTAACACGCCGAAATCGGCATCTCTCCTGGCAACTTCCTCCCCGACCAGGCGGGCGAAATCGGGATAGTCCACCGAGTCGGTGGAATGGGTGCCCTTGTCGTGGACTTCGTTGCCTTCCTGCGCAAGCCGCTGCTTGATCTTCTCCTTCAGTTCGTAGCCGGCGTGGTCGGCGCCGATGGCGATCTTCATGGCACCCAATTCTACGCTAGCGCCCAGCCGCGGGCGAGGTACAGAACCAGACCACGTCGGCACTGCGCGACGCCGGGGATGGTCCGATGGTTACTTGTCCGCCAACAACCTTCCCCCTGATAATCGGCCCTGAGATCCTCGAGTAAATCAGGAGCACGCAATGGCCACCGGTGCAGCAACCACGTTCCGGCATATCCAGTTCGACACCTCCACCTATATCGCGCACATCACACTCAACAACCCTCCGTACAACGTGCTGACTGTGCCGTTGATGCGGGAGATGGCGGAAGCGATCGAACGCTTGAACGGCCGCGGTGACATCAAGGCCATCCTGCTGGATTCCTCGCAGCGGACCTTCTCCGCCGGCATCGGCGTGGAGGACTCGAAGGCCGACCGCGTGTTCTCGACCCTGGAAGCGTTCAACCGCGTGTTCGAAGCCATCCGCGAGATCTCCAAGCCGTTGATCGTGGTGGTGAATGGCCCGGCCATCGGAGCGGGCTCGGAGCTGGTGGCGTTCGGCGACATGGTCATAGCCACCCCCAAGGCCAAATTCGCGCAGCCGGAGGTGAAGCTGGGGATCTTTCCGCCATTCGCTGCCGTGATGCTGCCGCAGTTGATAGGTCCGAAGAAGACCTACGAGCTGATCCTGACCGGGGAGGCGCTCTCCGCGGAAGAAGCTTTGGCGCTGGGCTTCGTCAACCGGCTGGTGCCCGAGGCTCAGCTCAATGAAACGGTCGACGAAGTGATCACCAAGATCGGCGAATTCAGCGCCCCCGTGCTGGAGATGACCAAGCGCGTGATCTCCGGCTCCAACGGATTGCCGCTCGACAAAGCCATGCGGCAATCCCACAACATCTATCTCAACCAGTTGATGGATCTCGAAGATGTTCAGGAAGGCCTGCGCGCGGTGCTGGAGAAGCGCAAACCTGTTTGGAAGAACAGGTAGGTACCCTAGTCGAACGCACTTTCCAGGAATTTTGCGATATGCCACGCGTCCAGGAATTTGAACGGCGTCTCGCCACTGGTGTAGTGGCCGCAGGGCAGGACAGCCACCTTGTGATCGACGTTGCGTTGGCGGAATGCGGTGATGATCTCGCGGGAGAGTTCGGGCGGGAAGGTCAGGTCGTAGGTGGCATACACGAGCAGCGACTTCTTGGGATACGCCGCGAATTTGTCGAAGTACGACGCGGGGCTGATCGCAAGCCACGCCTTGCGGAGGCGGTCGAGATCGATGTCGCTCTCGATGCCGGCGCGGATGTGACGCGTCGATTGTCCGGTCCAGACCACGTCGGCAAAGTAGGTCGAGGCGTGGTTGAAGACGTTCACCTTCAGCCGCTCGTCGTGCGCGCTGGCAATGAAAGCGTAGCAGGAGCCGAGGCTGGTGCCGACGATTCCTAGCTGGCGATAGCCGCGGCTCTCGAGCCAGTCGAGGCAGGAGCGCGCGTCCGCGATCGCCTGGCGGCAGGCGTCAATGGTGCGCGCGACGTTGGAAGAGACGGCGTAGTCGGCGCGCTCGATCTCCGCCGGCTTGCGCACGTCATGGTAGGGCAGGCTCAGGCGCAGCGCGGATATCCCCAGCCAGTTGAAGATGCGGCACAGGCCAGCGTGGCTCTCGGCATCGGCGTTCCACTGCGGCAGGACGACAACGGCTCGGCTGCCGCGCGCCGCGGGGTCCCCATCGCGCCCGTTCTTGGCGCGATGGGGTGAAGGAAACCAGCGCGCCGTCACCAGATTGTTTTCAGCGTATGGGGTCTCGACCGGCGACGTAAAGCGCAGGCAGCTTCCCTCCAGACGAAAGTCGAGCGGCATGTCATACACGAAAAAGCGGTCGCTCTCGGAGACGATGCGGCGGTTGAGATCGTGCACGAAGCTTTCAGCCTCTGCGCCGCTGAGGCCTCGCCATTCGCCATCCACCAACGGCCAGCCCTCGACCCACTCCAACCCCCAGTCGAATGGGCGCACCACACGATTGGTATCCCGCTCGGTGAGGCGGGTTTCCCAGTCGTGCATCCATTCGCGGTAGAGACGGCGCATGGGAATCCATGATAGCAACAGCCATCGGTAGAGACGCAGCATGCTGTCTCTCCTACGCGCTAAGGAATGTACTGCCGGGGGACGCGTTTTGAGATGTTGCACAGGATCTCGTACGGAATGGTGCCGGTGAGGCGCGCGTGATCGGCGGCGGTGACGGAGCAGTGCTCGCCCTGGCCGAGGATGATGACCTCCGAGCCGATCTCGGCACCAGGGATCCCGCTGACGTCCACCAACGTGATGTCCATGGAGACGTTGCCCACGATGGGTGCGTAATGGTCATCGACGATCACGCGGCCGCGCGAGGAAAGCTTACGGCTGAGCCCGTCGGCGTATCCCACGGGAAGGGCGGCGATGCGCGCCTGCGCCGGCGTGACGTATGCGCCGCTGTAGCCGATCGCCTGGCCGGCGCCGACGTCGCGCAGGGAAAAGATCCGCGTCTTCCAGGAAAGCACAGGGCGCACGGGCAGAGCAAAGGACTTGCCCTCCAACACTGACGGCAGTTGATAGCCGTAAAGCGCGATCCCAGGGCGGACAAAATTCATCCACGACTTGGGCCGGGTCGCGATGGCGGAAGTGTTGGCGATGTGCAGATAAGCTGGCGCCAGGCCACTCTGCTTCACCAGCTCGACCGCACGCTCAAAGCGGGCCATCTGCTCCTCTACCTGCGGGGAATCGACGACCTCGGATGAGGCCAGGTGGCTGAACACGCCTTCGACCCGCACGTGCTTGGCGGCGCCCAGCATTCCGAGCAACTGCGGCAATTCCTCGAAGCTCGAGCCCAGGCGCGCCATGCCGGTATCGACCTTCAAGTGCACGCGAACCACGTCTTTGCGCAGCCGCTCGGCGGCCTGCTCCAGGCGCTCGATGTGTTCCCGCTGCCACACGGCGGGAGTGAGGTCGTTCTCGAGCACCAGTTCTTCGTCGCTGCGCCAGAAGCCGGTCATCAGCAGGATGCGTCCGGCGATGCCGCCGTCGCGCAGCGCCAGACCTTCATCGGTGGAAGTTACGCCAAACCACTTTGCGCCTTCCTGCTCCAGGGCGCGGGCGCACTCCACCGTGCCGTGACCGTAGGCGTGAGCCTTGACGACCGCGCACACAGTCGCAGCAGGCGCTACATGATCGCGAACGGTGCAAAAGTTCTGGCGCAGTGTGGGCAGCGAAACCTCGGCCCAGGTAGGACGCAGATTTGCACGCTCGACTGTCACAGCGGAGGCGGGCATCGTGAGCTGATTATAGCTACTCGTGAGTCGTGGCTCACATCACCGAGAGCTGCAGCACGTCATCCGGGTGCTCGGCGCGCAGCATGTAGCGGTAGGCGTGCAGCAAGGGCGGGAAGTAGATCAAGCCCTCCCGCGGATCGCTGCGGAAGCGCCACAACACGCGCGGAGGCACCGGCTGGTCCCAACTGGAATGGCGGAAACGCTCCACCAGCATGCGCCGGAGCTGATCGGGATCATTGGGCAGGTAGCAGGGCGGCAACACGCACCAGGAGATCTCGAGCAACGCGCTGAAGATGCCGCGTTCGTGCAGGTCGAGCCCGGCCATCCATCGCGGCTGGAATGGCATGAAGGGAAATACGCTCTTGGGATACTCGCAGGCGATAGCGTGATAAGCCGCGCGCATCGTGCAACCTCCGTTCCGAAGTACAAACCGCTGTGGCTCAGAACTCGCTGCCGGGATCAATACCGGCATCACGTTCGTCCGCCAGGGTGTCGAATCGGGTGAAGTTCTTGCGAAAGGCCAGGCGAATGGTTCCTGTGGGCCCGTTGCGTTGCTTGCCGATGATCAGCTCGGCGATCCCGTCCAGATCGGGGTCGTCCTTCTTGTAGTACTCCTCGCGGAAGAGGAACCCGACCACGTCGGCGTCCTGCTCGATGGAGCCCGACTCGCGCAGGTCGGAGAGCTGCGGACGATGGTCGCCGCCGCGCGCTTCCGGTGCGCGGCTTAATTGCGAGACCGCGATTACCGGGACGTTGAGCTCTTTAGCCAGCGCCTTCAACCCGCGCGAGATGGCCGAGACTTCCTGGGTTCGGTTTTCGAAACGCTTGCCGCCGATGGGCGTGGCCGCCATCAGCTGCAGGTAGTCGACCACCACCAGGTCCAGCACGTTCTGCTGCTGTTGCTTGAGCCGGCGGGCCTTGGCGCGCATCTCGTGCACACTGATGCCGGGCGTGTCGTCGATGAAGATGGGGGCTTCGCTCAGCGCATTGAGCGCAGTCGCCAGCTTACGGGTGTCGTCGCGGGTGACGAAACCGCTGGTCATCTTGTAAGCGTCCACCCGCGCGTGGGAGAAAAGCAGGCGCCGCAGCAGCGCCTCGCGCGACATTTCCAGCGAGAACACCGCCACCACTTTCTTGTCCAGCACCGCGATGTTCTCCGCGATGTTCATCGCAAACGCGGTCTTGCCCATGGAAGGCCGCCCGGCCACGATGATCAGGTCGGCCCGTTGCAGGCCGCGCGTTTTCTCGTCGAAGACCTTGAAATGTGTCTCCAGGCCGGTGATGTGGGCGCCGGGAGCGATCAGCGCGTCAGGTGAGCCGAAGGAATCCTGAACGATCTGCGGGATGGTGAGAAAGCCCCGGCCCAGGCGCTTGTCGGAGACCTGGAAGATGGCCGCTTCGGCCGCGTCCAGGATCTCTTCCGCGGACTCAGCCTGATCAAGCGCGCTGCTGATGGCAACATTGGCGGCATTGATGAGCCCGCGCAGCAGCGCCTTGTCGCGCACCATGCGGACGTAGTGCTCGATCGACGGCCGGCGCGGCACGCCGTCGGTTAGCGAGGCCAAGTAGGCCACGCCGCCGATCGATTCCAGCTCCTTGTGCCGGCTGAGCTCTTCCTGCAGCGTGATGATGTCGATGGGACGCCCGGTGGCGTCCAGGTCCATCATCCGCGAGAAGATGCGGCGGTGGGAGTCGAGCGAGAAGTCGTCGGGGTGGAGCGATTCCGCCGCCTGGTTGTAGCTGTGAGCGTCCAGCAGGATGGCGCCGAGGATGGACCGCTCGGCGTCAATGGCGGAGGGCAAGCCGCGGTCGATGTTGTAATCAGTGGTCGCCAAGAGCTTTCAATTCGGGAGTGAAAAGTTGCGCGATAGTAGAGGAACCGAAAGCAGAATTCATCCGCAGACTGTGGAGAACTGGTGCGGAAAAGCAGTGGAAAGGAAAATTTGACGGCACAACAAGTGCGGGCTTGCGGACGCGAGTTGTTCCCGGGTTTGCGATGCAGGTTCGAGTGCGCCGAGGCGTTTGTGATCTGGGTTGATCCGCGCTAATCCGCTGGGAAGAAGCCACCCAAAAAACGAAGGGCGGCTTGCGCCAGCCACGCAAGCCGCCTCGTGAAGTGTGATGTGCCA
>DASQGF010000086.1:0-7924 GCA_035632755.1 Terriglobales bacterium | reverse complement strand
AGGTGCCGGTCTCAAGCAGCGGATTCTCCATGCCGGCCACGGCGCGCTGCATGGCCTCGAGCGACTCGCGGATCTTCCCCGGGCGCACACGCCGTGCGCTCAACTCGCCCAGCTATCTCAATTGCAGGAGTTCAAAAAAAGAGTAGCTCTCGGAAGCGGCGATCAGCCCGGCCCTTTCCCATGCTGCCAGTTGGCGCGCCGTGATCCGCAAGATCCGCAGTACGTCCGCTCGTGCGTAACGGTCCACTGGGTGCGTTGTTACCTTGCTTCGTATTATGTGAGCGGTGACTGCCGGTTGCAAGGGCTAAGTTTCCACAGTAGTACACAGGATTTCCGAAGTTTCACGTTTCAGGTTTCTCGTTTCTCGACAGAAGCTCGTTGAGCGATTCTCTCGAGAAACTAGAAACGAAAAACCAGAAACCTTTGTGCCCTTTACGCCTCGCGACCACCACGGATAGAATCGAATTACAGCACGGGGCCGACGTAGCTCAGTTGGTAGAGCAGTCGATTCGTAATCGACAGGTCATCGGTTCAAGTCCGATCGTCGGCTCCAGGAATCAGCACTTGGCAGGTGGCACTTAGCACTTGGCCCTGAACCTTCATGGGCTTGGTTCCAAATCAAGCCGCCGTTTCTCACGCGCTCATCTTCCGAACATGTCCGACACATGCTGGCCAACTTGCTAGATGCCAATTGCCATGTGCTAAGCAAAACGAAAAGGCCACCCCGGCACAGGGCAGCCCTTTCTTTTAGGGAGAATAGTTCCAACGGAGGGTGAAGCCCTTACCGTCAAAACCTTTCTTGGCGGAAATCTTATGAGCCCCGAAGATGGGGTGTCAAGCGAATTCTAGATATTAACGCCCTTTATAATCAATAAGTTACAAAGACAATCAACAGGGCTGCGAAATTCACAAAACCTGTTTTTCGGCCCTGTTTCTCCACCTTAAATTGCCCGGTTTCAATAACTTAGAAGAGCGACTCAGCGCGGCAGGTTCAGTTGGATGATTTCCACATCCTCGGGCCGGCCGAACCAGCGGTTGGGGAAGAACCTCTGCAGTAGCACGCGCAATCCGCCGAAAGCAAAACCGATCACCAGTGCAATCAGCATGAGAATCCCAATCAGGGTGAACGCGGCGATGATCAGGTTCCCGATGTTGTCCTTCTTGCTGAGAGAGGTGGCCTGGTTCCAGGTGACGTCGGCATCGTAGCTGATGGCAGCCAGCAGCGACTGGGCCTCGCTCTGCGAGACGTCGCCCGTCACCACCGCCACAATGGGCCCGCTGCGCTTGCCGAAGAAGTCGCAGCCGCCGCCCGTCGCGGATCCGGAAGCGGAGCAACTGTTGGCTTTCATCCAGAACTCGATGGCGCGCAGCCTGTCGCCCGCGATTTGCGGCGTGGGATAGGCGATCAACACCAAGGTCGCCACGCCTTTCGAGGTCGAGTACCGCCCCTGCACGAGTTCCGCGCTGCGCTGGAAATCGACGACCTCGGCCGACAACGGCGCATGGATGTTGGAGAATGCGGATGGCCCGGCCACGTACTTGGCGGAATGCGCGATGTAGGCCTGGCGCGGCAGATAGGCGGGCAGCGTCGGCAGGTTGAGCTTGTTGCCCGTGGGCTGAGGAAGGGCGGCGGCCAGTTCGCGCAGTTCCGCGGCCGACATGGCGGTCACGCGGTCAAGACTCGCTTCCACCAGGATGTTCCCGCGGTAGAACAGGACCTTGGTGCCGACCGATGCCGCCAGATCGCCGATTTTCTCGATTTCCATCCCTTCGGTCTTGTAGAACGTGAATGCACCATAGGCGCCGGTGGCATCGTTGAAGCGGGCGGCCTTCACTGAAAGCTTGCGGTCAGGGCGGGTGTAGGTGGCCGACTCGAGCTCGTTGAACCCATATTCCTTCAGCACGGCGCCGTAGGCGGAGTCGGCGGCACTGGCGTCGTCAGACATGCCGGGAGCCCCCTGGAGCTGCCATCCCGCAAACTGGTCGGGAAGAAACGGCTGGGGTTGCGGAGCCGCCGCCCAGGCGGCCATCGCCATTGCACAAAAGAGAACGAGGATCAAAATGCGCTTCATCAGGGGGAAAAGGCCCACCCAATTCTATTAGACAACATTCGGAGACGGAAAGCTTCTACTGGCCGGCGTCTTTGGGCATCTTCGCAGCCATCTTCAGGCCGCTGAGCCCGGAGACATACTTGGCCAGGCCGCGGTAGAGGGCTTCGGCGATCTTCTGGCGGTACTCGGGAGTCTCAAGCTTGTGCTCGTCGCCGGGGTTGGAGAGGAAGGAGATCTCGGCCAGGATGGAAGGCATGTTGGCCCCAATGAGCACGATGAACGGCGCCTTCTTGACCCCGCGGTTGCGCGTGCCTTTGCCGGCAGTGGACCACAGGGACTGCTGCACGTCGGCGGCGAACTCGCGCGACTCCTCGATCTTCTCCTTGAGCGCGATCTTCTTGACCAGGTCCTGCAACTCGTGGATAGACTTCTCGGAGACGGCGTTCTCGCGCGCCGCCACCTCCAGCGCGTCGGCCGACGAGGTAAAGTTCAGGTAATAAGTCTCGACGCCACGCGCTTCCGGGTCGCGGCTGGAGTTGGCGTGGATGGAAATGAACAGATCGGCCTGTTCCTTGTTGGCGATGGCCGTGCGGGTTTCGAGCGGGACGAAGGTATCGTCATCACGCGTGTACACCACCTCCGCCCCCATGCGGTTCTCCAGCAGCTTCCCCAGGCGCAGGGCCACGTCCAGGACCAACGCCTTCTCGGTCAGGCCGTCCGGACCGATGGTGCCGGTGTCATGCCCGCCGTGCCCGGCGTCCACCACGATCTTGCCGATCTTCAGCCCCAGGGCGCGGATTAGCGTCTGTTCCCCATGGGCCGTGGGCTTAGCTTCGTGGCTGGTGAGGCTCGCGTGCTTCTCCCGCGCCTTACTCCGCTTTGAGCGCGGCGCGACCGCCTGGAATGTGGGCGAGGTGGTCGGCTTGGAGGTGGCCTTGATCTCCGGCTCGCTCAGGGTGGCCATCTCCATGGTGCCGGCATCTTTCGAAGTCGCCATCGCCGGCCATGAGTCGGAAGTGCCGGGGTTCTGGTTGCTGCCGGTCGCCGGCTTGGCCCCGACGCGTGTCTTCGTGCCCCGGGTGTCAGTCTTTGCGCTGACTGCAGCGGGCGGCAGAGTCGGGCCGCGAGTACCTTTCTCGCCTGCCTTGGCGGTGGTCGTCGCCGGTTGCTTTCCGTGGATGTCGATGATGAGCCGGCCGGGGTTGGGGAGGAAGAACGCCGAATACTCGACGACTTCGTCCAGCTCCAGCACCACTCTTGTGAGTCCGCGTTTGTACTGTGCCACGCGGATCTTGTGCAGGAAGCCGTCCTCAACGTCGAAGCTCTTGCCCACCAGTTCCGGCGCCAGGCGGGTGTCATAGAGATCGAAGAAGATGCGGTCGGGATCGGGAACACGCCCGGCCTGGTACTTGACCTGCTTTTCCAGGTCGATCGCGACCCGGGTGTAGTCCGGCGTGGACCACTGCCGGATGCCGGTGACCAGGGGCAGCCTGCCCGCCGGTTTGCCCGGGTCGGCATCGCTGACCTGCCGGACGTCGCCTTCCCTCTCCTTCTTGGGCGGCTTGGCTGTGGCTTTTGCGATCTCTCTTAGAGCGTCGCGGGCGTCGTCGGCCAGACGGCTGCGCGAGTAGCGCTTCAGGAATTCCTCGAAGGTGGCTTTGGCGTGCTCGTTGTCCTCGAGGTCGTCGCGATAGATCTGCCCGATGGTGAACAGGGCCTCGACCCGATGCCTGCTGCCGGGATACTCGCGGCGCAGGAACTCATACTGTATGATCGCCGCTTGGGAGACCTTGGGATTGCCCAGAGCGCGGCCCATCTCCGCCAGCAGTTCGGCTACGGCGACCACGCTGGCGTCCGCTTTGCTGGAGATGGGAGAGGTGTAGTAGACGCGGCGGTAGGCATCGATGACCCGCTGGTATTCGCGCCGCGTGCGCTCGCTTGCCGGGCGTCCGTTGAGCGATTCCCGCAGCCGCTCCGCGGTTTCGAACTGCGAGGCGGCGACCTGCCGCTTGTGGGCCGTGGTGGTGGCGGCGGCCGGCGTCAGAAGCATCAGCGCCAGCGTCACCACCAGACAAGTCACACCCCGGGTTGGACCTTTACCCACCACGTTTCGTTGTCTCAGTCCCTGCCGGCCCCTCGCCTCCACCCCGTCACGCGAAAACCACGCGTGTCGGGGGCCCCGGCCGGCTGCGAGAGCAATTCCGCACTCGGTGTACCCGGTGGAAGCGCCGGGCTTCAGCCCGGCGGAAAAGAGCGCTTCAACGCACGGGGCTTTAGCCCCGGGGCCTAAAGGCCCGATCACTTAGGACACCTTTTCGCAGGCCTGAAGGCCTGCGCTTCCACCGGCTACACATCTCTGAATCCGCTCTACTCCGTGTTGGTGATGGTCAGCACGCCACTGGAATCGCGGAAGACGTGGATCGGGTCGGCCACGGGCCCGGTCAGCAGGTTTCCGTGATCGCCGTACAGTGCCGTGATCCGCTTCACATAATTGCGGGTCTCGGCATTACGCGGCACGCCGTTCGAGCGCGCTACCGCGCCGGCGCCGGCGTTGTACGCCGCCAGTGACAGCTTCACATCGCCATTGAAGTCCTGGAGCAGATGCTTCAGGTGCCGCACCCCCGCGTCCACGTTCTGCTGCGGATCGAAGGGATTGCTGACGTTCAGCGTGCGGGCCGTGCCCGGCATCAACTGCATCAGCCCCATGGCGCCCTTGGGCGAAACCGCGCGCGCGTTGAAGTTCGATTCCACCTTGATCAACGAGCGCACCAGGTTCGGGTCCACGTCGTGGCGCCGGGCTGATTCTTCGATGATGCTGTCCAGTTCTCGCGAGGTCATCGCCCGTCCCCGCAGGATTTCGCGGTCGTCGGGGCTGGCCTCGTTTTCGGCGGTATTCATCACCGGACTGGACGGGGCTGCGGCCACGTACTCGCCGACCTCGGCGGCGGCCGATTGCGCCGCTTTCATCGCCGAAGGTGTGGGTGGATTAACCGGCTTCCACCGGTGTTCCACACGGCTCCAGTACACCAGCACAGGGGCACGTTTGAGGGTTTTGGAAGGATCGGAGGCAGGATGGGAGACAGGTGCATCGACGTAGATGGTCCGGCCATGCTCGTCGCGGAGCGGCACAATGCCGCTGCCCTGGGCGAATGCTTGCGGCGCTACCGTGGCCAGGACCATCAGGAGAAGCAGGTGTCGTTGCATAGGTGACCACGCGGGCATACCCCTGCCCGCACACCTAACCCCAAAACCTGACGGAGACTTCGTCCAGAGCGCCTCGATTATAAGTCGCCCGGTAATGGGCCCACAATGCACGAACAGGCAGGTACCCCCGGAGTGAACATTCAGTCGTAGAGACGTTGCTCGCCACGTCTCCGCGTGTAAATGCTGGTCTTCCAGCCGCTTGCGAGCATGCGTGGTGTCGAACACCGTGAACGCGATTGTCCGAGAAAAGAAGCTGAAGCACTTTACCCGCACGGAGAAGGTTGCTCTAATCGAATCCGACAAAATCCAAAATGGCGCGACCTGAGCGCAGGCCGCGGACGGGAGGCCGGATTCTCACGCCGCACTCCGCGCGTCGAAAGAATGGCACGATGACAGGTATTGGCTTTGTCGTTGAGCGGAAAGACCATTGTGACATCATCCGTCTCTGCTCCGAGGACGGCACCAACCGCCTCACCCGCACCTGTGTGACTTCTCTTGCCAGTACCGTCCGCGAATTGGCGCACGAACCGCGCCCGCTCATCATCACCGGCAACCAGAAGTCCTTCTCCGCCGGAGCCGACCTGAACGAGATCGTTACCCTCGGCGGCCCGGAGGCGTTCGCCTTCTCGAAAGCCGGGCAGATGATGACCGATGCCGTGGACGCATTTCCCGCCCTCGTCATTGCCGCCGTGAACGGCTACTGCATGGGAGGCGGCCTGGACCTGGCGCTGGCCTGCGATCGCCGCATCGCCTCGCCGCACGCCATCTTTGGCCATCGCGGCGCCGCGCTCGGCCTGGTCACCGGCTGGGGAGGCACGCAGCGGCTGGCGCGCCTGGTGGGCCGGGCGCGCGCGGCCGAAATGTTCGTCGCCGCCGAAAAGGTAAACGCAGCCCACGCGTTGCTCTATGGGTTGGTGGATCGTGTATGTGACGACCCCCTTGCAGAGGCTAGGCGCTGGGTGGCGCAGCAGATCACCCGATGACCCGGTCACCCGAGGATCCGATTCCTATGCCGCCTCGGAATCTTCCTCGGGATCGGGGTTGGGGATGGTAGACGGCGGATCGCTCGCCGGATAAGAATCCTCTAGCGTCTTGTCCATCATCTTCTCTCGCTTCGCGCGTTCGTCTTCCTGGTCGACTGGGTGGCCTGCAGGATCGCGTTTGACGCTCACCTTTGCATGCTCTTCAACCATGGACGCCCCCCTGAGCTGTGCGGTATAGCCGTTGGATGAACCCGCCGGACCGGGGGATGCATGCCGTTGTCCATCCGCGCCGCGCCCGGTTTGCGCCCGCTCGCGCCGCTGTTGTACCGTTACCGTACTCTCGCGACCCAATGCCCGACCATTCCCAGCGCGCCTCGACCGAGCTGCCCGCGAACATCCTGAAGTCCACCGTGGACGCGACCTCGGCACGCTATGAGAAGAACATGCGCGCCATGGCCGAACTGGTGGCCACCTTCCGCAATGAAGAGGAGAAGATCCGCGAGGGTGGCGGGACGAAAGCCATCGAGGCGCAGCACGAGAAAGGACGCCTCACTGCGCGAGAGCGTATCGCGGTGCTGCTCGATCCCGGCAGCGAACTGTTCGAACTCGGCCTCTTCGCCGCTCACGGCATGTACGAAGAATGGGGCGGCGCGCCGGCGGCAGGCGTGATCACCGGCTTGGGGCGCATCCACAGCCGTCTGCTGATGATCATCGCCAACGACGCCACGGTGAAGGCCGGCGCCTTCTTCCCCGTGACGGCGAAGAAGGTGATCCGCGCCCAGAACATCGCCATCGAGAACCGCATTCCCACCATCTACCTGGTGGACTCCGCCGGCGTCTTCCTTCCCTTGCAGGAGGACGTCTTCCCCGACACCGACGATTTCGGCCGCGTCTTCCGCAACAACGCTGTGATGTCAGCCATGGGCATTCCCCAGATCGCGGCCATCATGGGCATGTGCGTGGCCGGCGGCGGATATCTGCCGGTGATGTGCGACCACATCCTGATGACCGACGGCAGCGGCCTCTTCCTTGCCGGGCCGGCGCTGGTGCAGGCCGCCATCGGGCAGAAGGTGGACGCCGAGACCCTGGGCGGCGCCGCCATGCACGCGCAGATCTCCGGCACCATCGACTACCGCGAGCCCAGCGACGAAGCCTGCATCGCGCGCATTCGCTCGCTGGTGGAAAAGATGGGCTATCGCCGCCAGTCGGTGTGGGACCGCAAACAGCCGGTGCCGCCGCTCTATTCTGGGGAGGAACTCTATGGCATTTTCGAGGCCGACCCCGCGCGTCCTTACGACATGAAAGACATCCTGGCGCGCCTGGTGGACGCCGGCCGCTTCGACGAGTACTAGCCGGAATAGGGCGAGACCCTGCTCTGTGGTTTTGCGCGCATCGGCGGCTTCGCCGTCGGCATCGTCGCCAACCAAAAGAAGCACGTCACCGTGCTCGACGACCACGGCCAGAAGCGGGTGGAGTTCGGCGGCGTGATCTACACCGAATCGGCGGAGAAAGCCGCGCGCTTCATCATGGACTGCAACCAGAATTTGGTGCCGCTGGTGTTTCTGCACGACGTTAACGGCTTCATGGTGGGGCGCGACGCGGAGTGGAGTGGCATCATCAAGGCGGGCGCCAAGATGGTGAACGCCGTCTCCAACTCGGTGGTGCCGAAGATCGCCATCATCATCG
>DASQGF010000085.1:0-36867 GCA_035632755.1 Terriglobales bacterium | reverse complement strand
GGCGCTGGTGGCCCACGGCGAGCTGGAAGAACACCTGGCGGAGCCTCATCCCGCCATCGTAGTGAAAACCATCCGGACCTTTGCCTGGGCAGCGCTGGCCGTGGGGTTCAGCATCGTGGTCTGGATTATTTATGCCATGTTGTTCGCGTATCGGTAGCAGGAGGTTGGGAATGCCAGCGAGGGAAGCAGTACCCGTAGTTGGGCCTCGCGGTCGGCGCGCTTACTGGCTGTTGTTGCCGGTCTTCATACTTCTTATAGGCCCCGCCTGGGCTGCCAAGAAGCCCAGTAATGCCGACTGCCTGGCTTGCCACGGCGATGCCACTCTGACCCACGAGGTCAGTGGCAAGCAGGTAAGCCTTGCTGTAGATGAGGGCAAGTTCAACGCCTCCATCCACGGCTCCATTCTGACCTGCGTGGATTGCCACGACGATCTGAAGTCGGCCCCGCACGAGGTGACGCCGATGAAGGTGTCGTGCTCCAAGTGCCACGCCGATGCCGACCACGGGTATGCCCTCAGCATCCATGCCCAGGCGAGGGCAAAGGGAGATGCCAACGCTCCCACGTGTATCTCCTGCCACGGTGGCCCGCACGAGATCCTGCCGCCGAGCGATCCAAAATCGAGGGTCGCTCACGGCAACATCCCGGCTACCTGTGGCGCCTGCCACGGGCAGAAGTTCGTCATGGAGAAGGAGGGCCTGAGTTCGGCCACTTTCGTCAACTACGAGGAGAGCGTCCACGGCAAAGCGGTGACTGCCGGTTCCACCAAGGCCGCGGTCTGCACCGATTGCCACGGCAGCCACGAGATCCGACCGCCCAGCGATCCCAAGTCGGGCATCTATCAGCTCAACGTCCCCGCCACCTGCGCCAAGTGCCACGACAACATCCGGCAGGAGTACGCGCAGAGCATCCACGGGCAGGCGGTGGCGCGCGGTAACTTCGAGGCGCCGGTGTGCACCGATTGCCACGGCATCCACACCATCAAGTCGCACCTGGACCCCAAGTCGTCGGTTTTTGCCGGCAACATCGCCCGGGCCACCTGCGCCAACTGCCACGAAGGCATGCGCATGTCGCAGGAGTACGGCTTCTCCGGGCGGCGCATGACCACCTACACGGCGAGTTATCACGGCCTGGCCGCCAAGCTGGGCTCGACCGTGGTCGCCAACTGCGCCAGTTGCCATGGGGCGCACAACATTCTGCCCTCCTCCGACCCGCGCTCCACCATCAACAAAGCCAACCTGGTGAAGACCTGCGGCCATTGCCACCCCGGCGCTACCGAGAAGTTCACGTTGGGCAAGGTGCACATTGACGTGCCGCTCTCGGCCGATGTTTCCAGCATCGTCATCGGCTGGATCCGGCGGCTGTACATCCCGCTGATCATTGCGGTGATCGGCGGCATGCTGCTGCACAATTTCCTGATCTGGCGCAAGAAGTCGGTGGCCAAGCGCAATTCCCAGCCGCGCACCGTGATTCGGCTGACCTTGCAGCAGCGCATCCAGCACTGGTGCCTGCTCTCCAGCTTCATCACCCTGGCGATCACCGGCTTTGCGTTGGCTTACCCGGATAGTTGGCTGGGGCTGGTCTTCGGCGAGAACGTCCGGCGCTACGGACACCGGGTCGCCGCCGTGGTGCTGCTGGCCGTCGGCTTCTACCACGCTTATTACGTCATCGCCACTCGTGAGGGCCGCCGTGCTCTCAAGGACTTGCTGCCGGTACTCAAGGACGGCTTCGACATCCGCGACAATCTCGGCTACTATCTCGGCCTCGGATCCAAGCGGCCGGCGTTCGCGCGCTTCAACTACGCGGAAAAAGCGGAGTACTGGGCGCTGGTGTGGGGCTATTTCCTCATGGGGGCCACCGGCCTGATGGCCTGGTTCAAGATGGGGGTGGGCCACTGGCTGCCGCGTTGGTCGGTGGACGTGGCGCTGGCCATCCACTTCTATGAAGCGGTGCTGGCCACGCTCGCCATCGTGGTGTGGCACTTCTACCAGGTCATCTTTGATCCCGATGTCTATCCGCTGAACTGGGCGTTCTGGGACGGCAAGATGCCGGAGGAGCTCTACCACGAAGAGCACCCGCTGGACGCGCTCCGGGCGATGGAAGAACGCGCCGACGCGACCGCAGCCAGTTCCAGCGTCGTGGCCTCGGCTCCCGGCGATGGGTCCCCTGCTGGCGATCGCCATCAGCGGGAAGTGGAAGCCAAGTGGAAGGGAAACAAGTAAATGGTCGAGCAACTCAAGCAAAGGGTACCCGGACTCATCCGCAATTATCTCAGCCTGATCGGACTGGTGGTCATCGGGCTCTGTCTGGCCAACCTACTGTTCCTCTTATTGGTGGACGTTCTGGCGGGCGGGTCGAATCCCTATTTCGGCGTACTCACCTACATGGTGCTGCCACTGTTCCTGGTGATCGGCCTCGTGCTCCTGATCGTAGGCATGCTGCGCGAACGCGCGCGCCGCCGCAAGCTGGCGCCCGACCAGATCCCCGCTTACACCAAGATCGACCTCAACATCCCGCGCCAGCGAGCCATCTTCACGTTTGTCGGCAGCTTCGTGGTCGTGTTCGTGCTGCTGAGTGCGGTGGGCAGCTATCGCGCATACGAGTTCACCGATTCGACCCAGTTTTGCGGCCAGCTCTGCCACAACGTGATGAAGCCGGAGTTCACCGCGTATCAGGCGTCGCCGCACGCGCGTGTGCGCTGCGTCGAGTGCCACGTCGGCCCGGGCGCGAGCTGGTACGTGCGTTCGAAAATGTCCGGCATGTATCAGGTGTATGCTGCGACGTTTAACACCTTCCCCCGGCCAATCCCCAGCCCGGTGGAGAACCTGCGTCCCGCGCAGCAGACCTGCGAACAGTGCCACTGGCCGGAGAAGTTTTACGGCGCGCAGCTGAAGACCATCAATCACTTCGGCTACGACGAGAAGAGCACCCCGCGCCAGATCAAGATGCTCATCAAGACCGGCGGCGGCAGCCCCACCACCGGCATGACCACGGGCATCCACTGGCACATGAACATCAACAACGCGGTCTGGTACGTCCCCACCGACAAGCAGCGCCAGAAGATCGCCTACGTCAAGATCAAGGACCACCAGGGCCGCGTCACCGAGTACTTCGCCAAGGATTCGCCGGTCAAGCCCGAGGACATCAAGAAGGCCACACTGCGGCGCATGGATTGCATCGACTGCCACAACCGCCCCACCCACATCTACCAGCCGCCGGATCGGGCCGTGGACGACCTGCTCACCGCCGGTCGCCTCGATGTCTCGCTGCCCTACATCAAGAAATACGCGGTTGATGTTCTGACCAAGCAGTACAAGACCACGCAGGAGGGACTGGAGGGCATCGCGACCGACCTCGATTCTATGTACATGACCAAGCACCCGGACGTGTACTCGAGGAAGCTGCCCGCCATCAAGCAGGCGATCACGGAAGTGCAGCGCGTGTTCTCCACCAATATCTTCCCCGAGATGAAGCTCGACTGGCGAACGCACCCCAACAACATCGGACACCTGTACTCGGAGGGTTGCTTCCGCTGCCACGACGGCCAGCACGTCAGCAAGGAAGGCAAGACCATTGCCCGCGACTGCGAGAGCTGCCACACCATCCTGGGCCAGGAGAACGGCGGCTCGGCCATGGCCAAGGTGCAGTCGGCGACCTTCCAACACCCCGGCGGGGAGATGGACTTCGCCAGCGTCAACTGCAACGACTGCCACACCGGCGGGGTAGGACCGTAAGGTCGTCGGCTGTCGGCCGTGGCAGCCCACGCCTTCAGGCGTGGGGAAAGAGGCTAATTAGTCAAACGGCTTTAGCCGCTGCAGATCGCTGACGCGCATTGAGCGGCCATGCTAGAGTTGCCGCTGGGAATCGAAGAGAACATTTTTCGTAACCACTGGCTTTGACTCGATCCATCTCCGTTTACCACAGCGGCTAAAGCCGTTTTCGAGTAGGCGGCCTTGATCCCACGCCTAAAGGCGTGGGCTTCCACGTACAAGCCAAACATCTCAAAGGTGTGCACTTCGACAGTCGTCGCCGCCACTGCCCTGCTGTGACCACCAACCGCTCGCCTGTGACGCCAGTCACATCCCCTTGCCCGGGCCGAACGTATCCTCGACCTGTTAGCCGTTGGCTCACGTGGGGAGTAGCCAAATGCACACCGACAACAAGCCGCGCCTGGTCTTTTGGGAAGTCACCAAGGGCTGCAATCTGCGCTGCATCCACTGCCGCGCCACCGCCACCGAGCTGTCGTCGCCCACCGACCTGCCCACGGACAAGGCGCTCGAGATCATTCGCCAGATCGCCGATTTCGCCAACCCTATCCTGGTGCTGAGCGGAGGCGAGCCGCTGTTCCGTCGCGACATCTTCCAGCTTGCGCGCTACGCCACCGATCGCGGCCTGCGCGTGGCCCTGGCCACCAACGGCACGCTGGTCACGAAAAGCGTCGCGCAGAAAATCGTCGAAGCCGGCGTGCGCCGCGTCTCCATGAGCCTGGACGGCGCCGACGCCGCCACCCACGACAGCTTCCGCGGCATCCCCGGGGCGTTCGAGAACACGCTACAGGGCTTCCGCAACCTGCAGGAACTGGGCATGTCGCTGCAGATCAATATGACGGTGGCGCGCCACAACGCGCACCAGCTCCCCGCGGTGCTGGAGCTGACGCGCTCCATCGGCGCCGACGCGCTGCATACCTTCCTGCTGGTGCCGGTGGGCTGCGGCGTGGACATCGCCGCCGAGCAGATGGTGCCGCCAGAAGAGTACGAAGAGATGCTCAACTGGTTTTACGACCAGTCGAAGAGCGGCGACATCGAGTTGAAGGCCACCTGCGCGCCACATTATTTCCGTGTCGCCAAGCAGCGGCAGGTGGAAGAGCGCAAAGCAGCCCAGGCCGCAGCAGTCGCAGATCCCAACGCCATCGGACCCACGGACACGCTCATGCCGAGCGGCACCGGGATCGTCCTCAACCCGGCTAAGCGCGCAGGGGGCCATCCGGGCGGACACCCCGGCGGCCATCCCCAGGGCATGAACGCCGCGACCAAAGGGTGTCTGGCCGGCACCGGCGTGTGCTTCCTTTCGCATGAAGGTGAAGTCTTTCCCTGCGGCTACCTGCCGGTGAAGGCCGGCGACTTGCGCGAGAAGAGCTTCGCCGAAGTCTGGACGGATTCGCCGGTGTTCGAGCTGCTGCGCGATACCGGCAACTTGAAGGGCAAGTGCGGGTGCTGCGAGTTTCGCAACATCTGCATGGGATGTCGCGCGCGCGCCTTCGCGGCCACGGGAGACATGCTGGACGAGGAACCGTTCTGCGTGTACCAGCCGCGGACCGCAACTGCAAGGAAGCCAGTACCGAGTACCGAGTACCAAGTACCGAGTACGAAGTAGGTTCGGCCTGGTCGGGCGCACGTGTGATTGTGCGGCACTCGGTACACGGTACTTGGTACTCGGTACTAACGAATGTCCGGCACCGTCACTGATCTTCGAACCCTGAACCAGGCCCGGCTGCGCTCCTTCGTGCTGCCGCGCGAGCACGGCGCCTGGGGCATCCTGCTGGTGCCTCTTGTCACCGGCGCGACCGTTGGGCTCTTGCGCGGCGGTGCGCTGGTTCCCGTGTTGCTGTTCCTGCTGGCCTCGATATCGTTGTTCTGCCTGCGCACGCCGGTCGAAGCCGCACTGGGCACATCGGCGCAGCGCATCGACACCCCTGCCGAACGGCGCCTGGTGGCGCTTGCTGTCGCCGGCTATTCGGCAGTGGCATCCGTCGCTCTGGCGATGCTGCTGTGGAATGGAAACAATCCCCGCCTGCTAATGCTGGGCGCGATTGCCGCTTTCTCCTTCGGGACGCAAGCCCTTCTGCGCAAGCTCGGCCGCGAGACCCGCCTGGCGTCGCAGATGGTCGGCCTAGTGGGATTGACCTCCACCGCCGCCGGCGCTTATTACGTCTCGGCGGGCCGCTTCGACACCACCGCCTGGATGATCTGGGCTGCCAACTGGCTGTTCGCCGCCAACCAAGTCCACATGGTGCAGTTGCGCTTACGCAACGCCAAGGTGGCGGGGCTCCGTGAGCGGCTGGCGCGCGGATGGAAATTCCTCGCCAGCGAGATCCTTACTGTCGTCCTGCTCGTGGCCTTCTTCCATTACCGGCTGTTGCCCAAGATGAGCGTGATCGCCTTCCATCCCATGCTGCTGCGCGGCGCCGCCTGGTTCTTCAAGAAGCCGCGTCCTCTGCGCGTACACCGCCTGGGATGGATGGAACTGGGATTCGCCCTCATCTTCGGCACCATGTTTATCTCCGGGTTCCTTCGATAGCCCGCCGCAAACAGACAAAGTCCACCACAGAGACACAGAGGCACGGAGAAACACGAGTTCGGTTCTCGGTGTCTCCGTGCCCCCGTGATGAGTCTGGCCCGTGCGGACAGCAAAAAGCCGGACTGGTTGGTCCGGCTTCTTCACCTGGCGGATTTGTGTTGCGTTTACATCACCAGCGCCAGGTGTTCCAGTTCCTGTCGGATCACTTCCAGCGAGCAGCCTGCGCTGCCCAGCCGGCTAGCGGCATCCCGCGCCGCATCCCGCGAAACCCCATATCCATGGCCCATCAGGAAGACCTGCAGCAGCTCACCAGACTGCAGCGAATCCAAGCCTCCCTGGATCAACTCGCTCCGCAGATTGGCCACATCCGATATGTTGAACTTTTGTCCCATCACTCACCTCCGACCCCTACCTCACCTTCTTCTATCGTATTGGACACGTTCCAACGTTAGATGTTGCGAACAAAATTTTGATTGAACCGTGCAACCAAATCCGTTTTCGGGAATCGTCGGGTTGCCCGGAACCATGTGCCACCGGTTCTACCACTCCTCTCTTGTTACCTACGTGCGCACGGGATACAAGGTTCCACTTACTCCGACATCTTGCTGATGTGCACGTCGAAGCCGGTCTTGGGCAGCAGCGACGCCAGTTCGAAGGCGCGGAATCCCGAGCCGGCAATCTCGGTGTGGCGGAAAATTCCCGGTTCGGTCTCGACCACCTGGCGGTTGCCGCTGAAGTCCGCGAGGAATGCCTGCGCCGTTTTGACGTCGGCGCTGCCCTTCCTTCCGCGACGCGTGATGGATTCCGTCGCATAGGAGCGCACCAGCTTCGGCCAGTATTTCTCCAGCAGGGGCGTGCTGGCGAAGATGTCCGCCCAGACGATCTCGCCGTCGATCGCCACCACCACGCCCACGGCGTTCTGGTTGCGCAGTTGCTTGATCACGCTCTCGTACGAGCGCTCCACGGGCGCGGCCACCGCGTCCACCTTCTTCTGTATTTCATCGTTGCCCATCACCTTTGCGTAGGATGTGGTGCCACCGAGTGCAGCCGGCGGCACCGGTCCTGCCAGGGCCCCCACCGATCCGTTTACCTCGGACCACACTTTCTGCTGATCCTTGTCCGCCATGGCTTTGCTGCGGACACTGGGTTGGGCCATCTGGGTGACGTACGCGCTCTTGCCGTTACCGGAGGCGATGCCGCCGAACTGCGCGCTGGTTCCCATCCAGCGCCCGGGCTCGACGCAGAACACGCTCAGGTCCACCGGATCACTGTTTGCGGGCACGATGCGATCCTTGCCCACTACCCGGTCTTGCTTGCCGCCGGTGACGATCTCCCCCGCCAGCAGCAGCAGCGGCCGGTCGGAATTGTTCACCAGCACCAGCCGGTTAACCTGCGCTCCGTCGTGTCGCGGCGGCACCGGTCGGCGGCGCACCAGTCCCCGCACCTGTCCGGCCTCGCTGACCACCACTTCGCCCGAGCGCAGTCCCTCGTCCAGAGTGATAAACATGTGGGTATCGTGGCGGCGGTCGCTGACCACGGGAAAGATGGTCAGGCTGCCATGCGTGATGGGCGAAAGTACGTGATACTCACCGGCGGACGCTTCGTCGGGGTGCCCGCCGCCCCAGGCAATGACCCCGCCCGCCATCAAGGTGAACAACCCCAAAGCCCCAATCCATGCAGTTCGAGCTAATCTCATTTTCCTCCCGGAGACCTGCGCTGGCGCTGGTCTTCCTGCGGGAAGAACGGCGGGACGGTGTTTTCTTGCATCCAAGTTGATACCATCCAGAACAGTTGAGCCGGAGTTGCGCTTTGAGGTCATGAGCGGCAGTGCCCAAATTCCGGGTCCGCAGCCGCCCGCACGGAGGATTCGCGCCAGCGCCGTTTCGGAGCTGTATGCGCGGAGCCGCGCCGCCGATGTCGACTTGTCCCAACAGGAGTTCGCCCGCATCCTCGAGGAGATAGCCGCCAAGTACCTTCTTGCCGGAGCCAGAGAAGGCGACGCACTGGAGTTCTGCCGCGGGTTGCGCCTGGAGGAACTGGCCCTGGCCCGTGCCTGCGCCGCCGGCCACGAGCGCGCGTGGGAGCTTTTTCTCACTCGGTACCGTGAGAAGCTCTACGACGCCGCCCGCTCGATTACGCGCGAAGACAGCTCAGCCCGCGAACTTGCCGACTCCCTCTACGCCGAACTGTACGGCACGGAAACGCGCGCAGGCCGGCGAACCTGCAAACTGAACTACTACACGGGGCGCGGCTCGCTCGAAGGCTGGCTGCGGGCCACGCTGGCGCAGGAGTATGTCAACCGCTACCGCCGCCGGCAGCGCCTGGTTAGCCTGGAAGAGAAGACGGAAGCGGGTGCGCAGTTTGCCGCCGCCGATCCGCCCCCGCAGCAGGTCCCTGACCCGCGGCTGGTCGAGGCCACCGACGCCGTTCTGGCAGCTCTGGCGGCCGAAGACAGGTTTATCCTTGCCTCGTACTACCTGGACGGGCGCACGCTGGCAGAGATCGCGCGCACGCTCGGCGTACACGAATCCACCATCAGCCGCAAGCTGGAGAAGGTTGCGCGCGCGGTGCGGGAAAGGATCATGGACGAGCTAGTGCGGCGCGGCATGAGCCGCAGGCAGGCGGAAGAAGCGCTGAAAACCGACGTCCGCGACCTGTCCGTGGACGTGACCGGACGCTTCTCGCAAAAAGGCGGCGCTTCCGCGTTCCATAGGAAGGGAAGCGACTGATGGCTGAGGTCCCCAGGATCGTGCGCGAGCGCCTGCGCAGCCAGGCGGCAATCGGTGAGCATCCCGACGCCAACCTGCTCTCCGCCTTCGCCGAGCGCGCGCTCACGGAGCAGGAACGCGCGCAGGTGCTCGACCACCTGTCGCGTTGCGCCGAGTGCCGCGAGCTGGCGGCGCTTTCGGCGCTGCCGCAAGTCAAGGAAGAGCGACTGGTGGCCACCGGCCGAGTGCCCGCCGCTGCAAGCCGTTCCTGGTGGCGCTCGCCCGTTGTGCACTGGGGAGCGCTCACGGCGGCGGCGCTGGTGGTGCTGATCGCAGTCGGCGAGCGAATGCGGCTTCGTGAGGGACACAGCGCGAGCGCCCCGGCAGTCGCCACGGTCAGCTCGAACGAAGTCGCGCAGAAGTCCACAATGCAGGCGCGCGAAGTCTCCCCGCCTGCCGCAGAGCCGAAGCAATCGGGCAAGCCGGCGAAAAAGCCCGGGCCCGTCCGTGACGCCAAGACATTGAGTGCTGGAAGACAGGCGGGCGCGGTGGGCGGGGGAATCGGCGAGGGAGCGGGCGGGGTAATCGGCGGGAAGGTCGGAACCATTGGCGCGTTGAGTGTAACCGCAGAGAAGCCCGCCCCGTCGGCTGCGCCCCCTTCCCCGCCTGCGATGAAAGCGCAGGCGAGCGCCGACGCCAGCAAGATTGAGGGCCCTCCATTTGAGAAAGACAGGAAGATCGACCAGGCACAGGTGAAGGCGGTTCCGGTTCCTTCCGCGGCGGCCAACGAAACCGTCGAAGTGACCGCTGCCGCTCCCGCCCTGAAGAGCGAGGCCGCGGCACTGTCCCCGGGCCGGAGCGCGATCCGCACCAAGCGTGCCTCCCTCAGCCCGCGCTGGAGCGTCTCCGACTCCGGCGCCGTGCAGCGGTCCTTCGACGGCGGGCGAAGCTGGAAGGAAGTTGCAGTCGCGGACGGCGGCACCTTCCGCGCGGTCGCGACCGTGGGCAGTGACGTGTGGGCGGGCGGATCGGGCGGCGCGCTTTATCATTCGGCTGACGGCGGAGAGCACTGGGCGCGTGTGCGAGTGCAGGCGAGCGGCCGTGCCTTGAGCGAGGACATCGTGCGCGTCGAGTTCGCCGACGCCCAGAATGGAGTGGTTACCGCTTCAACCGGCGAATCCTGGACGACTTCCGACGCCGGCGCGACCTGGCGCAGGCAGTGACCCGCCATCAATAAACGCTTCTGATGTGAACCGTCGTCTTGGTGGCATAGGCCAAGCGTGGCTCAGGGTGACGATCTCCACAGATCAGCCCGGCGACATACTCCCCCACTGCGGGAGCATGCTTGAACCCGTGTCCTGAGCCGCCGCCCGCGATCCACACATTCTCAATCTCTGGGTGGCGGTCGATCAGGAAATCGCCATTGGAGGTGTTCTCGTACGCGCACACTCTCGTCTCCGACAAGGGGGAATCGCGCAGCTCGGGAAAGTATCTGCGCACGTGCTCGCGCATGTCGCGCAAACCGCGCTGGCTGACTATCCTGTCAGCGGTCTCGGGATCGATCTGCGGCCCGTGGCCATCGAAACCGACCTTGATCCCGCGGTTCTCGACGTCGGGCGTGCCATAGATGTTGTCGGCAAAGCTGTACCAAGCCGGCATCGCCGCCGGTCCGTACTTCCTGCTGCTGCCGGCCGCGACGGAGAAGAAGAATACCTCCTGCCGGGACGGGAAGATGCGTTTGCCCAAGGTGTTCGGAAAGACGCGCGGCAACCACGGGCCGCAGGCGAAAACAAACTCGCTGGCGGTGATGCGCCGCCCGGTGTTGGTGACAATCCCGTCCAGTCGCGGACCGCCGCCAGGTGCTAGGACGGCTTCTCCGATGTACTCGACTCCGTCGGCAACCGCCTGCGCCACCACCGCCTGCACCGCGCGGCGCGCCAGGATGACGCCCGCCTCCGGTTCCAGCAGTCCCCAATCTATACCGCGCAAGGAAAACTGCGGGAAGCGCTTGCCCAATTCCGCCCGCGACAGCTTTTCACACGGCACGCTCAACCTGGTCAGCGCCTCCAAGCTCTCCAGCGGATGGCAATCTTGTTTGCGCGCCAGCCACAGCATGCCGGTGCGCAGGAAAAGCTGCTGTCCGGAGCGGCGGCTGAACTCGCGCCAGAGCTTCATCGACCGCAGAGCGAAACGGGTGTAGAGTTCGTCGGGACCGTAGCCCGTGCGCATGATGCGCGTCTCGCCGCCGGAACTGGAGCGGCTGTGGCCCGGGCCGTAAGCGTCGAGCAGCACCACTTGCTTCCCACGCTGGCGCAGGTGGAAGGCTGTCCACGCGCCGAACGCACCGGCACCGACCACGGCCACCTCGTATCGCTTCCGCCTGCTCATGCGCGCGCTCGCCGTTCCGCATTCTGGCAGACGAGCGTGGCCGTCACCAGATCCTCCAGCGCGCAACCCAGGTTCTTGAAGACGGTGATCTCGTCCGCCGAAGTCCGGCCCGCTTTCTTGCCGCTCGTGACCTCGTGCAGATCGGCGATCACGTGCTCGCGGCCGATCACGCCCTCGCTCATCGGGATAAGCAGATCGCCGGCCTCGGCAAGCGCGCTTTCATAGGTTTCGACAACGATGCGCGCCCGCCGCATGGTCTCGCTGTCCACCTCGCGCTTGTCGGGCTGGAAGGCGCCGACCAGGTTCAGGTGCGTGCCCGGCCGCAGCCACTTGCCTTCGAGGACTGGCGACGAGGAGGTGGTGCAGGTGCAGATCACGTCGGACTGCGAGGCACACGAGCGAGCGTCGGCCGGTTTGATCGCTAGGTCAAGTTCCTTCGCCATCGCGGCCGCGAACGTTCGGCTGCGCTCTGCGCTCGAACCGCAGACCAGGACGCGGTCGAATCGCCGCACCGCGCTCATCACCTCGATGTGCGACCGTGCCTGCCTTCCTGTGCCGAACACACCCAGGACCCTGGCTGCTTCGCGCGCCATGTGCCGGGTAGCAACCGCCGAGGTCGCGGCCGTGCGCACGTCGGTCAGGTAGTTGGCTGCCATCAGCGCCCGCATCTTGCCGGTAGCCGGGTCAAGCAGGACATAGGTGGCTTGCAACCGCTCCGCCGCGTCGTCGAAGACCGTCACCAGTTTGGTCCCCAGTCCGGGCACGGCACTGTCGTAACAGGGCATCACCAGGAACACGCCGCGGCCGGCCACCTCCACGTGCGTGCGGACGGGCATCACAGCCGTTGCCCGGTATTCGCGCGCGAACGCGGCTTCGATCGCGTCCACGACCTCGGCGGGATGGAGCAGCGAACAGATTTCGGAATCAGTAAAGACCCGCATCTGGTGGATTGCTTTTGGCGATTCGGAAGCGGTAGCATAGCACCGCAGGCGATGGAGTTCCGCCTTTAACCGCCCCAGCGTGTGGCTGATGACTCCTACGAATCCCGCGTAGGAGTTTTTCCATGCTTGAAAACTTGCTCTGTCTCTCTATCGGTGCGATCCTCGGCGCGATGGCCCGTTTCGCCTGCACTCACTTCTCGTCGCAGCTCTCCCATCATCACGGTTTTCCGTACGGAACGCTCCTGGTGAATGTAGTGGGTTCGTTCACCGTAGGATATGTCCTTACCTGGACCGCCGACCATGACCACGACCGCTGGCGTTTGTTCGCCGCCACCGGATTCTGCGGCGCGTGCACCACGTTCTCAGCCTTCGCCTACGAGACCATCGCCTACTGGCACGAGCGCCGGTTCTTGGAGTTAGCGCTGAACGTTGGGTTGAACAATGTGCTGTCGATATTGGCGGTGGTCATCGGGATCGCGTTTCGCAACGGACACGCGAGCTAATCGGCCTCACTCGCGCTCGAACAACTTCGACCACTGCTCGCGTGGCGTCGGCGGCAGGGCAGCTACTTCGAGGTTCTCGCGCACGTGCTCCGGCCGCCCCATGCCTACGAGCGCCACCGCCAGTCCTGGGGTCGAGCGCGCAAACTGGATGGCATTGGCGCCGTCGCTGCCCGCCCCCAGCCGCTGCTCGATGAACTCCGGCAAGTTGCGCGTGAGCTGGCCTTGGGAGAGCGTGGCGCTGCCCACCACCATCACGCCGGCACGCGACGCCGCCTCCAGCAGCGAGACGCTGTCTTTCCCCCAGGTCTGGTTGCGGTAGGCAAAGGCTTCCGGCATCCCCAGGCTGAACGGCAACTGGACGAAGCGGAAGTGATGCTGCTCACCGCCGGCCTGGCGTGCGATCTCGACCGTCTCGGCCAGGCTCATGGCGTCGCGTGCGGCGGGCGGAACACGGAACCCATTCCACGTTGCCACGCCGTAGTAGCGGATCTTGCCGGCTTTCACGGCTTCCTCAAGCATGGCGAACGCCTCGCGCAGGCGCTGGCGGAAGCGCTCCCGCGGAATCTCACCCAGTTGGGTCTCGGGATTGTGAACATAGAACACGTCGATGGTTTCAAGATCCAGGTTCCGGCGGGAGCGCTCCAGTTGGTCCGAGAGGTAGCTGGCGGACATGCAATGCATCCCGCCAGCGAGGTCGGCAGGGTTCAAGATCCCTTTGTCCACGAATTCCGCGCGGAAGTACGCTCCCGGATTGGGCGGGACCTCGCTATCAAAGGAGAGATATCCCGCTTTGGTACAGATCACGACCTCATCGCGCCGCAGTTCTCCGGCAGAAATGATGTCGCGAAGGGCGGCGCCGATGTTACGCTCCGACCGCTGGTGGCGGTAGTTGATCGCGGTATCCATGAGGTTGATACCGGAAGCCAGCGCCAGACGCGCGGCCTGGGCGTAAGCCACGTCCGCTTCGGCAGTGGGTTCGCCAAGATAGGTGCCGAGGCCGATGGAGGAAATCCACAGGTCGCCGGCTTTGGGGACGTTCAACTGGAGCTGGAAATGTCCTGCCTGGCTCAGCTCGGGGAAGCGGCTGCGGTAGCGGGCGGTGCTTTCTGGCGTGGCAAACCCGTTCAGCATAACGGGTTAGTGTAGCAGGGGGGCGATCCCTGGCGCCGCGGCCGCGTTTTCCAGAGTTGCACCACAATCGGGCAGCAACCTGCGGCCCTAGGGCGCATCTCTATATAAAAAGGGTAGGTGTGTGTCCATCAGCGCACGAGGAGGCGATTATGAAGAGCTTTTTGGTCGGACTGGGAATCGGCATCGGACTGGGCGTTTTGTTTGCGCCTGTGAGCGGGGAGCAGACGCGCAGCAACATCCGCGACCGTGCGAACGATCTGGCGGGCACGGCCCGCGAGACCTTCGAGCAGGGCCGCGAACGCATGCGCAGCGGCATCAGCGCCATCCGCGGATCGGCTGAGGCTGCGACAGGAACGGAAACCAGCCGCCCCGCGGGCAGCACCGGAACCACTTTCTGACATCTTCTTGACCCAAGGATCACACCGGGCAGCGGCAGCGCTGCCCGTTTCCTTGACACTCTCTCACCCTGCCTTTATTGTTGAGTTTTGGACCCTGCAGTCGAGAACGCGTCGGCCTGCCGAGGTGCGGACGCGCTTCGCGGATTCCATGCCGGGGACGGCAAGATGTTGATCAGTATCCGGGAATTAGAACTCCACGAAGTCACGTTTTCGCAAGAGTTTAGACCGGAAGCAATCGACTTTGGCGCGGACTTCCGCCAGCACACCCCACTCAAGACCCATGGGCGGGCGGAACTGGTGGAAGAGCGGCGCGGACGCGGACAGGCCCTGGAAGACATTCGGGTGGTGGGAGATTTTTCCACCCAGCTCGAACTGCGGTGCGCCCGCTGTCTGGAGCCGGTACTGCGCGACGTCGCCGGCGAGTTCGACCTGATCTACCGGCCGCTGGGCGCCGACTCCGGTGTCGAGGAGCGCTCCATCCGCGGCGCCGAAACTGACATCGCGTATTACCAGGGCGAGGGCCTGTTGCTGGAGGACGTGCTGCGCGAGCAGGTGCTGCTCACGGTTCCCTTGAAGGCGGTTTGCAATCAAGCCTGCAAGGGTCTGTGCCCGCGCTGCGGCAGGAACCTGAATCTCGAAGCTTGCACCTGCCAGCCATTGCAGGAGCAGCGCTGGGGGGCACTGCACGATATCCGGGACAAGCTGAAGCACTGACTTCGACACTGAGGTTCTCATGGCCAATCCAAAACGCAGACATTCCCAGGCGCGTACCAGCAAGCGCCGTGCCCACGATTACCTGACCCCGCATTCACTTTCTGAATGCCCCAACTGTCACGAGCGCAAAATGCCGCATCGCGCTTGCCCCAAGTGCGGGTACTATAAAGGCCGCGAAGTCCTGGCAGTCGAGACCGAGAAGTAATCCGCCTGGCCGCGCGTTTCAGCAAGGCCGGAGGGCTTTGCGGATACCGATGCCGACCGTTATTGCCCTCGATGCGATGGGTACAGACCGCGCCCCTAAACCTGAAGTCGAGGGCGCCATCCAGGCCGCGCGGCAGTCTGGCATCCACGTGCTGCTGGTCGGCCGGGAAGCCCAGTTGCGGGAAGAGCTGGGGAACCATCCTTCGGCCTCCAGCTTGCCCATTGACATCGTCAATGCCACCGAAGTCATCGGCATGCGCGACAAAGCGGCGCAGGCCATGCGCGCCAAGCGCGACTCCTCCATTCGCGTCGGGTTGCGGCTGGTGCGCGAACGCCGCGCCGACGGCTTTGTCACCGCCGGCCACACCGGCGCCGCCATGGCCACCGCCAAGGTGGTGCTGGGAACGCTGCCGGGCGTGGACCGTCCCGGTCTGGCCGCGGTTTTCCCCACCGCCACCGGCTCGGCCGCCATCATGATTGATGTTGGCGCCAATGTAGATTGCAAACCGCACAACCTGGAACAGTTCGCCGTGATGGGCGAGATCTACTTCCGCAGCATCTTCTCCAAGCCGCGTCCGCGCGTCGGCCTGCTCTCCATCGGCGAGGAGGAGACCAAGGGCAACGAGCTCACCTTCCAGGCCTTCCACCTGCTGAAGGCGCTGCCCATCAATTTCATGGGCAACGTCGAGGGACGCGATCTCTACAACGGCAACGCCGACGTCATCATCTGCGACGGCTTCGTCGGCAACGTGGCGCTGAAGGTCTCCGAAGGCGTCGCCCAGACCGTGCGTTACATGCTTCGGGAATCGCTGAAGTCCACCATCGCTTCCAAGGTGGGATCGTTGCTGGCGCGCAATGCCTTCAAGGCTTTCAAGCGGCGCCTGGACTATTCCGAATACGGCGGGGCACCGTTGCTCGGGGTCAAAGGCGCGTGCATCGTCTGCCACGGCTCGTCCAACGCCAACGCCATCAAGAACGCGCTGCGCGTGGCCGCCGAGTGCGCGCGCGCCGGCATCACCCGCAAGATCGAGCACGAACTGGCGCACCTTCAACACAACGCCGTGCTCACCCACACGACATGAGCGCCGTCGCCTTTCTCTTTCCCGGGCAGGGATCGCAATCCGTCGGCATGGGCAAGGAACTGGCGGGCCTGTACCCGGTCGCACGTGAGACCTTTGACCAGGCCGACGCGGCGCTGGGATTCAAGCTCTCCGAACTGTGCTTCGAAGGGCCGGAAGAGAAGCTGAAGCTCACCGAGATCACTCAGCCGGCGATCCTCACCGTGTCGGTGGCGGCTTTGCGCGTGCTGCGCGAGAAGGGAATCAACCCCGCCTACGCCGCCGGGCACAGCCTGGGCGAGTATTCGGCGCACGTGGCCGCCGGGACCCTGAGCTTCGAAGACGCGGTGCGCACCGTTCGCCAGCGAGGCAGCTACATGCAGGAAGCAGTGCCGGTCGGGGAAGGCGCGATGGCCGCCATCCTGGGCATGCCGCTAGAGGAGCTGAGCAATGTCTGCGCCGAGGCGGCGCAGGGCGAAGTCTGTTCGCCGGCCAACATCAATTCCCCCGACCAGATCGTGATCTCCGGCAACACTCGCGCCGTGGAACGCGCCGCCGAACTGGCCAAGAAGCGGGGAGCCAAGCGCGCCATCCTGCTGCCGGTGAGCGCGCCGTTCCACTGCACGTTGTTGCAGCCGGCGCAGGACAAGCTGGCGCACGACCTCGCGCAGCTTCAGTTCCACCTCATGCGGATTCCCGTCGCCTGCAACGTGGACGCCCAACTGGTGGACAAGCCGGAAGAGGCGCGCAACGCGCTCATCCGCCAGGTGACGGGCGCGGTGCGCTGGGAACCGTGCATGCGGCTGCTGATCGCACACGGCGTCGAGACGTTCATCGAGGTCGGGCCGGGGAAAGTGCTCTGCGGCCTGATGCGCCAGATCGACCGCTCCAAGATCTGCCTGAACGTGGAAGACGACGCGTCGCTGCAGAAGATGATTCATCACCTGTCCACCGCCAAGACCGGCGCAGCCTGAGCGGGTCCCCATCCGACTGCCGTACCCGCACTGCCGTCGCCAGCCGTCTTGACAACGCTCCGCCGCTCGGCGAGTATCGGGCCGCCCTGGTTCTGATTTTGCTGCGGGAGGCCAACTGTGGAATTCGGAGCGCATCATCCGGCGCCGGCGGATTTCATCCCACACATGGCCAATCCAGCTTCTATGTTTCGCATGGGAGGCACACCGATGCTCAAAGAATTCAAGGAATTCGCGCTTCGCGGCAATGTCCTGGATATGGCGATCGGCATCATCCTGGGGGTCGCCTTCGGCAAGATCGTGACCTCGTTCGTGGAAGACCTCCTGATGCCGCCGCTCGGCCTGCTCATCGGCAAAGTGGACTTCACCAACCTCTTCCTCAGCCTGACGGGAAGGCACTTCGACAGCCTGGCAGCAGCCAAGTCGGCGGGTGCGCCTACGCTCAACTACGGTGTGTTCGCCAACAATGTGCTGAACTTCCTGATCGTCGCCTTCGCCATCTTCCTGCTGATACGGCAGGTGAACCGCTTCAAGCGGCAACAGCCGGCGGCAGCCCCGACCACGCGTGAGTGCCCGTATTGCTGCGCCAGCATCCCGCTGAAGGCGACTCGCTGCAGCGCGTGTACGTCGGAGGTGCCGAAGGTGGCTGCGGCGACCAGCTAGCGGAAGCCGAATCGGGGACGCGCGGGTATTCCCTGTGACGTCAGTACGGTGAGAACGTCAGGGTCTTGTCTTTCTTTTCCACCCAGATTCGCGCTTTGTCGGCGCGGTGGTTGACGGTGACCTGCACGATCACCCCACTGCCCCTCGTGGGCCGCACCGAGCCGTCGATCTGGTATTCCTTGATCAGCCCCCACTCCCCGCCCGGTCCCCAATCCACGTGAAACTCACCAAAGGGATACTTCTTGTAGCGGTCGGGGTGTTGCTTCCAGTCCGGATCGTGCATCCAGATGCCGTACGCCTTCTCGTAGTCCTGGTGCTCCAGCGCCTGGAAGAAGTTGTGGACTACGTGCTCGTAAGGCCAGTTACGGAAGCGGAAGAAGATCATCACCGCCAGCACGGCGGCAACGATGACGATGACGGCCACGCGTTTCCGCCTTCGTTCGCGCGCGGGATTGTACATCGGCGCCTGGAAGAGCGTGGACATGAGCGCTGGTATTGTACCAACCGGCGCCACGCGCAACCGTGTCCGGCGCCCCACCTCTGACGTGTTGAGAAACGCAGCATGCGGAATTTCTCTTGGGCGAGAATCCGCTGGCATTTGCGTCAAAAACCCGACCGCCAGTGACCCGGCCTCCCACGGCGCCCTGCAGCCTGTCCTCAAGTTATTCAAAGCAAAGCAACAACGGCGTCCTTCCACGGGCCAACGGGTGTGGCTTGGTACGTGCGTAATGCTTTCATGGAGCGACTGGGCGCCGTCCGCCCAGTCCAAAGTTGCAGGGATCCTAATGCGCCTGGGGATTGAGAAAAGGCGGGGGCACCTGCCCAACGGCAGCATCAAGATCGGCGCTGTCGCGCACCACTTCGGAGTTTCCGTCGACCTGCTGCGGCTGTACGAACGCGAGGGCTTGCTGATCCCGATCAAGTCCCCCCGCGGCACCCGCTACTTCACTGAGCACGATTACCCGTGGATCGCGATGATTCTGCGCCTGGTGCGGGAAGCCCGGATGAACCTTGCCGGCATCCGCCACCTGCTCGCGGCCTTGCCGTGCTGGCAGATCCGCAACTGCGGCTTCGAAAGCAAGAAGGGCTGCCCGGTCATCTCGGACGAGTCGCGTCCTTGCTGGAGCAACCGCGCCACCTGTCCGGTAGTCTGCGCGCAGGATTGCTACTTCTGCCCGATGTACCGTTCGGTGCCCAACTGCGAGAACTTTAAGGCGCTGCTGCCGGCGGTAGCCAAGCCGGCGCCGCCACTAGAAGCCATCGTGAATTAGCGGAACTACACACCAGTCCCGGAAGCAGCGTGTAATACAACATCGAACGCTCGCCCAATCCTGCGTGTGAGACAATAGCAATTACTGCCAATGCCCGCGATTGTCTAGGGGTGTCTCCAGGGGCAGGAGAGTTGTCTCACCGGACAGGATGGCCACGACCGAGCCAGCCACGCGCCCACGCTCGGAAGAGCTGGAGCGTTTTTCCGACCGGCATGTAGTTCCGGTCCTGGTGCTCGAGATAAGCGACGAGCGCTCGCGCAGCCGTTTGCGCGAAGCCGGGTTGCTCTCCATCATCTTCCACCTGCTGCTGTTCATGAGCATCCCTGCCCTGCTCAGGTACTCGCCTGGCAAAGACTTGAGGGTGTGGACCGCCCAGGAACTCATCAATCGTGACCGCGAGCTTACCTACCTGGAGATGCCGAAAGACAGCCAGAGGGTCACGAAACGGCCGAACACTGAGGTCATTTCCGACAAGGACCGTATCGCCACGTCGCGCCACCCCACCCTCGACGAGAAGACGATGAAGGAGCTGCGTGACAGCTTGGTGCGCCCCCCCGGGCCCACAGCGCCTCCATCTCCTCCGCCCGAGCCGCAGGCTGCACCTTCCCGGCCCAGCAACCAGGTGGCGCGGCTTGAACCGACCCCCTCCACTGCCAATGTTCCTAACGCTTTTGCGAAAGCGCCGCTCTCTGCCGGGTCCGCCATCGAACAGGCGGCACGTGAGTCCGCAGCCCGCCGGGGCAGCGGAATGGGCGGCGGCGGCGATTTCGGCGGCCTCGGGGGTGGTGGCCGTGGCAGCAACGTGCAGGGCAACCTGGAAATCCTCAGCGACACCATGGGGGTGGATTTCGGTCCCTATCTTCAGCGCGTGCTCCACGACGTGCGCCTGAACTGGTACAACCTGATCCCTGAAGTCGCGCGCCCACCGCTGATGAAGAAGGGCAAGGTGTCCATCGAATTCGCCATCCTGAAGGATGGCAGCGTGGCGGGGATGAAACTGGACGGACCCTCAGGGGACGTCTCGCTCGACCGCGCCGCCTGGGGCGGCATCACCGCTTCCAACCCGTTTCCTCCTCTGCCCAACGAATTCGGCGGCCAGTACCTGCAGTTGGTTTTCCACTTCTACTACAACCCCGACCGGCACGACCGCCTGGATTAGCGGCATTCAGCTCGCCGCACTCGGCTACAATCGCCGCATGCAGCCCGCGCGCCAGCAGACCCTGGGCCTGATCCTCATCGCCCTGTTGATCCTGATCTTTACTTTGGTGCGCTTCGCGCGCGTCATGCACTGGAGCCCCCGCTGACTTGCCTGCCTCCGCCCAGCCGCTGCTCGTAGCCATTGTCGGTCCTACCGGCAGCGGCAAGACCGCGCTCGCCCTCGCGCTGGCTCAGCGCTTCGGCGGAGAGATAGTCAACTGTGATTCGGTCGCGCTCTACCGCGGATTTGAGATCGGAACAGCCAAACCTTCGCCGGAGGAGCGCGCCCGGGCGCCGCACCACCTGCTGGACATCATTGAGCCCACGGCGGTATTTACCGCCGGTGATTACGCGCGGGCGGGCCGTCGCGTGGTGGCGGAGATCGCCGCCCGGGGGCGGCTGCCCATCGTGGTCGGAGGGACCGGGTTCTACTTGCGCGCTCTGCTGGAGGGACTCTTCGCCGGACCGAAGCGGTCCGAGGAATTGCGCGCGCGCCTGCGGGAGATAGCCGGCAGCAAGGGTTCGGGGCATCTGCACCGCATGCTCGTCCGGCTCGACCCGGCAGCCGCACGGAAGATCCATGCCAACGACGCACCCAAGCTGATCCGCGCCCTGGAGGTGTGCCTTGAATCGCGGCAGAAGATGACGGAGCTGTGGCAACGAGGACGCGACCCGCTCACGGGATTCGGCATCCTGCGAATCGGCCTTGACCCCGATCGCACCGCACTCTACGAGCGCATCAACCAGCGCGCCCGGCGGATGTTCGACTCCGGACTGGTCGAGGAGACCGAGCGGCTCGTGGCACGCTACGGCGCGTCCGCGCCGCCCATGCAGTCCCTCGGATACAAGCAGGCACTCCAGTTGCTGCGCGGCGAAGTGGATCGCGAGTCCGCCATCGCGGCGGCGCAGCAGGCGCATCGTAACTACGCCAAGCGGCAGATGACCTGGTTCCGGCGCGAGTCCCACGTGCACTGGCTGCGCGGTTTCGGCGATGAGCCGGAGCTGCAGGCGCAGGCGGTCGCCCTTGTCCTGGAGCACGTGCGGCGATAACTGACAACCCTCCCCTGCTCTGCTATAACCCACTCATGCCCAAAAGGCTCGCCATCATTCTTCTGTTATTGGTGGGCTCGTGCGTTTGCGAGGACAAGTTCCAGCGGCCCGGTCCGGTTCGCCTGACGCACGACGGCGACAAGTGGACGCAAAAGACCCTGCGCAAGATGTCGCTGGAAGAAAAGATCGGGCAGATGTTCATGATCCGGGCGCAGACCGAGTTCTTCAACGCGCACAGCCCGGATTACCTCCAACTCCGCGACAACATCCGCCGCTACCACATCGGTGGCGTGCTGCTCACGGTGGCTTCCGAAGGCGGAGCGGTGTTCCGCAACCAGCCCTACGAAGCCGCGATGTTCACCAACCAACTACAGCGCGACTCACCGTTGCCGCTGATCTTCGCCGCCGACTTCGAGCGCGGACTCGCCATGCGCTTCCACGGCACCACCGGTTTTCCCGCCGCCATGGCCTTTGCCGCCACCGGCAATCCGCGGTACGCCGCCGAGATGGCGCGCGTGGTCGCCCAGGAGGCCCGCGCCATCGGCGTCGAGTGGAACTTCTTCCCTGTGGCCGACGTGAACTCGGCGCCGGGCAATCCCATCATCAACACGCGCGCTTTCGGCGAAGACCCGCAGCAGATCATCCCCTACGTGCTCGCCTACGTGGCCGCGGCGCGGGAGAACGGCATGCTCACCACCGCCAAGCATTTCCCGGGGCATGGTGACGTGGTGAGCGACTCACACCTCGGCACCGCGCGCGTCTCCGCCGATCGCGCCCATCTCGACACGGTCGAACTACCGACGTTCCGGGCTGCCATCGAGAGCGGAGTCGATGCGGTGATGGTGGCGCACGTCACCGTCCCCGCACTGGAGCCCGACCCCAAACGTGTGGCCACGGTTTCCCGCGCTATGCTCGACGGAGTGCTCAAACAGCAACTCGGCTTCCAGGGCCTGGTCATTACCGATGCCATGGACATGAACGCGGTGACCCGGCTGTTCCCGGCCGGACGCGCCGCGGTCGAGGCGGTGAAGGCGGGCAACGACGTAGTGCTCATCCCCGCCGACCTTAGCGCCGCCTGGAACGGGCTGCTCAACGCCGTGCGCAGCGGTGAGATCCCGCAGGCGCAGATCGATGCCTCGGTGCTGAGGATCCTGCGCGTGAAGGCTGCCGTTGGTCTGAATAAAGCCCGCCTCGTGGACATTCACGCTCTGGCCGAGATCATCGCCCGTCCCGCCGACCTGGCGCTGGCGCAGCAGGTGGCCGATGAAGCCGTCACCCTGGTCCGCGATAACGGTCATGTGCTTCCCTTCGAAGCCAGCGGAACTCCAGCACCCCTGCCTGCGTATCAGACACCAGGCCCGCCGGGGAGCCGTGTGCTCGCCGTGGTTTTTTCCGACGACGTGCGCACTGATGCCGGGCGGGTGCTGGAGCGGGAGTTGCGGACGCGCATTCCCGGCGTGAACATGTTTTATGTCGATCCCCGCATCGCGAGCGGCATGTCGGAGCAGGTGCTGGAGGCGGCCGACCGCGCGCAGACCATAGTGGCGGCGGCCATCGCCTCTCCCTCAGCAGGCAAAGTGCTGCGAGTGAACGGCGTGCTCACCGGTTCGGTCTCGCTCGACGACGCCACCGCCGCTCTGCTTCATCGCTTGCTGGAACACGCCGCCGACAAGACCGTGCTGGTCGCGCTGGGGAGTCCGTATCTGGCGGCGCAGTTCCCGGAAGTTCAGAATTACCTCTGCACTTTTTCCAATGCGCCGGTTTCGGAGATCAGCGCGGCGAAGGCATTGTTCGGCGAAATCCCCATCCGCGGGCGCTTGCCGGTCACCATTCCAGGGATCGCCGCGCGCGGCGCGGGAATCGATCGCGCGGCGCTGGCGCAAGGAGACCGTCCATGAAAACGTTCCTACGGCTACGCGCCGTGGTGCTGGCGGGCGCGTTGCTCGCCGCGCTCTGCGGCTGCACCGTTCAGAAAAAAGGCGAGGGCGCGAACAAGAAAGTGGACATCGAGACGCCGGTGGGCAGCATCCACGTGAACACCCAGGTCGATCCTAAAGACACGGGGCTGGCGGTTTACCCGGGCGCAACCCGCGCGGAGGAGGACGACAGCAAGCACGCCGCCAACCTGTCGATTGACAGTTCGCTGTTCGGGGCCAAGGTGGTGGCCATCAAGTACCACTCCGACGATCCCCCGGACAAGCTGCTCGATTTCTATCGCAAGCAACTGAAGGCATACGGCGAGGTGACGGAGTGCCACGGCAGCGTCAGCTTCGTGCGCGGACACATGTTTTGCGAGAACACGGGCTCACGCGATGAAACGAATCTCGTAACCGGTACGGAAGAGCGTCGGCACATTGTCTCCGTAAAGCCCGACGGCGGCGGTTCGAAATTCGCTCTGGTCTACGTGCAGACCCGCGGCGAGAGGGGAACGCTCTAGAAGAAAGACGCCACGGATCTTCATGGATCGACGGATCTGAAATGAAATCCGTGCCGATCCGTGCGAATCCGTGGCTGTCCTGTCCTCCGTTGCGCCGCTCCCGGCCGCTCCTGTAACCTGAGTCGCAGTGGACCATCCCTGTCACCGCTGCCGTGCGAGCGTGGAGGACGGCGTGGCTTTCTGCCCGCACTGTGGCGCTCCCCAGATACGTGTCGACGCCGCAGTTGCCGAGCAGGCTGTTACGCCAGTGTTTCCTCCGGGCACGCCGGGCGACGTACAACCTCCGGCGCAGCCCGTCGGCCTGGCCCCGGTGTCGCCGGGAGCGATCGACTGGTCGCAAGGCGTGCGCGCTTCGGCGCTGGCCGGGCTGCTGCTGGCATTGGCCATCTTCTTCGTGCCGGTGATCGTCGCTGGCATCGGATTGGTTCTGCACCTGGGGCAGGGTGCGATCGGGCTGCTGGTCTTGCTGGCGAGTTGGTGTTGCATGCTGGTGGCAGGAGCGCTGACCGTGCGGTTTTACCGTCGGCGGCGTCCGGAAACTACCATCAGGCCGGGCATGGGCGCGCGCCTAGGGGCGGTGAGCGGCCTGCTGGGGTTCTTTTTCTACAGTGTCCCTCAGGCACTGCGCTTGGCCTTTTTCCACCTGGGGGGGTCTGTGCGGGAAGCAATGCAGAAGGCGATCGAGCAATCGGCCGCCCAGAGCCCCGACCCCAAAGCCCAGGAGTTGATGCGTAACCTGATGTCGCCCGGGGCTTTAGCCGCATTTCTAACGTTCCTCGTGGTGCTCTTCTTCCTGGTCTTCCTGGTGCTTTCCAGCCTGGGCGGAGCGCTTGGCGCTTCAGTCTGGGGAAATAAGGAATCCTAGTAGAGAGATCGCCGGAATCGCCGAAGTCGCCGGCATCGCCGAAATCGCCGACGCCGCTGCAGATCACGGCGATTCCGGCGATCACGCGCGATTTCGGCGATCTTGTTTTGCTCGATGCGCAGCGCGTAGAATGCAGCTTCTTTCGAAACAATCTGATCTTAGGTAAGTCCGCTATGAGTTCGCAGTCCAAACCCGGAGCGTCGCCGGTCGAGGACAAAGGCTTGCTGATGTCCGCCTCGGAGATCCAGCGCACGCTGGTGCGCCTGGCCCATGAAGTAGTGGAGAAGAACAACGGGGTGGACGGTTTGGCGCTGGTCGGCATCCGCCGCCGCGGTTTCCCCCTAGCGCAGCGGATCGCCAAGGTCATCAACCAGATCGAGCACACGCACATCCCCGTCGGCAGCCTGGACATCACCCTCTACCGCGACGACCTCTCCACCGTCGGTCCCAAGCCGCTGGTGCAGAAGAGCGACCTGGAGTTCTCGGTGGCGGGGAAGAACGTAGTGCTGGTGGATGACGTACTCTACACCGGACGCACCACCCGCGCCGCCCTGGACGCACTGTTCGATCACGGACGCCCAGCGCGCGTGCAACTGCTGGTGCTGATCGACCGCGGCCACCGCGAGCTTCCCATCGAAGCCGCCTTCGTCGGACGCAAGGTGCAGACCACCGACACCCAGGTCGTCGAAGTGAAGCTGAAGGAAGTGGACAACCTCGAGAGGATCCAGGTGATGGAGAGAAGCGAGCGCGGCCCGACGCGATGAAGAAAAGCCGGTCTTTGCTCGGTATTGAACAGCTCGAGCCCGACGAGATCAGCCGCGTTCTTCGCCTGGCGCGGCGCATGCACGGCGCTCGGCCCCGTCCCCTGCTTCGTGACCGCCGCATCGCCCTGCTTTTCTACGAACCTTCGACGCGCACCCGGGTATCGTTTGAGTTCGCCGCCAAGGCGCTGGGGGCGATCACCACGGTGGTACAGGCCACAGCTTCTAGCATCGAGAAGGGAGAGTCTTTGGTGGACACCGGCCTGACCCTGCGCGCCACCGGCGCCGACGCCATCGTGATCCGGCATCCCTCGTCCGGCGCGCCCCACCTGCTGGCCCGCCACCTCGATATCCCGGTCATCAATGCAGGCGACGGCATGCACGAACATCCCACGCAGGCGCTGCTCGATGCCTACACCATCCTGCGTCACAAGAAACAACTGCGCGGGCTGAAGGTGGCCATCGTCGGCGACATATATCACAGCCGGGTGGCGCGCTCGAACATTCACCTGCTCAGCAAATGCGGCGCCCAGGTGGTGCTGTGCGGGCCGCCGGAGTTGCTGCCCGAGGTTGCCGCCAGCCTCGGTCCAGGCGTGCGGGTCACCCGGCATCTCGAGGAAGCGCTGCGCGGCGCCGACGTCGTGATGGTTCTGCGGGTGCAGAAGGAGCGGCTGGCAGGACTCCAGCTCCACATGGACGAATACATCGCTGGATACCAGGTCACCCCGGAGCGCCTGCGCCTGGCCAAGCGCGACGTCATTCTCATGCATCCCGGGCCGATGATCCGGGGCGCGGAGCTGTCCGGCGACCTGGCGGACGCGCCCGCGTCGGTGATCACCGAACAGGTCGCCAATGGGGTCTGCGTGCGCATGGCGGTGTTGCTTACCGCTTTGGGGGCCGCGCGATGAGTTGGAAAACTTCTTTACCGCGGATGTACGCGGATGAACGCGGATTGAAACACCCCGAAATAACGGAAAAACTAATCGGGATTTTTTTCAATATTTACAACGAACTCGGACACGGGTTTCTTGAGTCCGTTTACGAGCAAGCATTCTCGATATCACTGGCCGAGCGAGGGATTTTCTTCGAGCGCCAAGTTGCTGTCCCGGTTTGGTTTCGCGGTCGCCAAATCGGCGATTTCCGCGCCGATCTCATGGTCGAACGGAAGGTCATTGTCGAGCTGAAGACCGGCCGCGCAATCGACCCCGGATGGGAGAAGCAACTACTCAACTACCTCCGCGCTACCGAGGTTGAAGTCGGTCTCCTGTTCAACTTTGGTCCCGAACCTCAATTTAGAAGGTTCGTTTTTGGCAACGAGAGAAAACAAATCCGTGTTACTCCGCGTTGATCCGCGGAAAAGAAGTTTCTTTGGTCAAGACTAAATCCAACTCGCGCTCAACCTCGCTCCTCATCAAGGGCGGGCGTGTCATCGATCCTGCCAGCAAGATTGATGCGGACATGGACGTCCTGCTGCGCGAGGGCCGTGTGGCCGAGATTGCGCCGCGCAACAAGCTGCGTGGCGCCGCCGACGAGAGCTTCAACGCTTGCGGGTTGATCGTCGCCCCCGGCTTCATCGACCTGCACGTACACCTGCGCGAGCCCGGCCAGTCCTACAAGGAGACGATCGCCACCGGCACGGCGGCGGCGGCGGCCGGCGGCTTCACCACGGTCTGCTCGATGCCCAACACCGCGCCCGTCGCCGATACGCCCGAGATCATCGCCTGGATCACGGACCCGGCGCGCGGCGCCGTGGTCAACGTTTTTCCCATCGCGGCGGCCACAGTGGGCAGCCAGGGCGAGCGGCTCACGGATTTCCGCGCTCTGCTCCGTGCCGGTGCCGTGGCCGTGACTGACGACGGCCGCCCCATTCTGCACGACGACATCATGCGCCAGGCGCTGACCACGGCGGCGCAACTCGGCATCCCCGTCGTGCAGCACGCGGAAGACACTCGCCTGACCGCCGGGTGCTCGGTCAACGAAGGCCCGGCATCGTTCCGCCTGGGCTTGCGCGGCATGAGCGCGGACTCGGAAGCATCTGTCGTGGAGCGCGACGCCATCCTCGCCAGGAACGCCAACGCGCACCTGCACGTCGCCCACGTCTCCACCGCGGCCGCCCTCAAGCCCATCCGCCGCGGCAAGCGCAATCATGTGAACGTCACCTGCGAGGTCACGCCCCACCACTTCACGCTGATCGATGAGAACATCGGCGATTACGACACGCGCTTCAAGATGAACCCGCCGCTGCGCTCCGCCGCCGACCGCGAGGCGCTCATCGTGGCGCTGGCCGACGGCACCATCGACGCCATCGCCAGCGACCATGCTCCGCATGCGCGTTATGAGAAGGAAGTAGAGTTCGACCGCGCCGCCTTCGGCGTCACCGGCCTGGAGACCGCGCTGGCGCTGGCCCTCACCCGGCTGCATCGCGAAAAACGTGTGCCGCTGGCGCGCATCGTGGAACTGTTCTCCGCCGGACCGGCGCGTGCCTTGAACCTGCGCGGCCGCGGCAGCCTCGCTCGCGGCGCCCCCGCCGACGTGACCATCTTCGATCCCGCGCGGCGCTGGACCTTCGACGCCTCGAAATCCTTGTCCAAATCGCGCAACACGCCCTTCGACGGCTGGCAGCTCACAGGCAAAGCCGTCGCCACCATCGTGTGTGGACGGTTCGCCTATCGCGCGGATTAGAGCAGCTTCATGGATCCAGGGTGAAACCGCTCTAGCAAGACTTAAGCAAACAGGAACTCTTTCGTCCGCAGCCCTTTGATGGTGTCGCGCAGCCTGGCCGCTTGCTCGAATTCGAAGCGCTTGGCTGCTTCGCGCATGTCGTTCTCCAGCCTGGCGATGTAGGCGTCCAACTCTTCCTGCGACTTGAATTCGGGCATGCCTTCGGCGGCATCGGCCACATCCACGTAATCGGCCTCGACGATCTGCGCCAGCGCCATTTCCACCGGCCGCACGATGGACTGCGGCGTAATGCCGTTCTCTTCGTTGTAGGCCTGCTGGATGGCGCGCCGGCGGGTGGTCTCGTCCAGGGCGCGCTGCATCGATTCCGTCATCCGGTCGGCGTAGAGGATGGCCCGGCCGTTCAGGTTGCGGGCGCAGCGGCCCATGGTCTGGATGAGCGAACCGCTGGAGCGAAGGAAGCCTTCCTTGTCGGCATCCAGGATGGCCACCAGTGAAACCTCAGGCAGATCCAGCCCTTCGCGCAGCAGGTTGATGCCGATCAGCACGTCGAACTCGCCCCTGCGCAGGTCGCGCAGAATCTTGATGCGCTCCAGCGTCTCAATCTCGGAGTGCATGTAGCGGCAGCGCACGCCTACCTCGCTGTAGTACTCGGCCAGGTCTTCGGCCATGCGCTTGGTCAGTGTGGTCACCAGAACGCGCTCGCCCTTGGCCGCGCGCTCGCGGATCTCGTGCAGCAGGTCGTCAATCTGCCCTTTCACCGGACGCACTTCGGCCTCCGGATCCACCAGCCCCGTCGGACGAATGATCTGCTCTACCACCACGCCCGCCGACTTGGTCAGCTCGTACGGGCCGGGCGTGGCTGAAACGTAGATGGCCTGGTTCACGCGGTGCTCGAATTCCTCGAAGGTCAGCGGACGATTATCCAGCGCCGAGGGCAGGCGGAAGCCGTACTCCACCAGCGTCTCTTTGCGCGAGCGGTCGCCGTGGTACATGCCGTGGAGCTGCGGGACGGTCTGGTGAGATTCGTCAATGAACAGCAGGTAGTCGCGCGGGACGTAGTCGAGCAGCGTGGGCGGCGCTTCCCCCGGCAGGCGTCCGGAGAAATGCCGCGAGTAGTTCTCGATCCCGTGGCAGTAGCCGACCGACTTGATCATCTCCAGGTCGAACATCGTGCGCTGGTGCACGCGCTGGGCCTCGACCACGCGTCCCTGCTTCTCCAGCTCGGCCTCCCACCAGTGCAGCTCTTCCTTGATGGACTCGACGGCGCGCGACTTGGTCTCCTGCGACATCACGTAGTGGGTCTTGGGATAGATGGGCAGGCGCACGTACTTTTGCTTCACGGTGCCGAACAGAGGATCGATCTGCGCCAGCGATTCCACCTGGTCGCCCCACAGCTCGATGCGGTAGGCCATGTCTTCGTAGGTGGGGAAGACCTCGATGATGTCGCCTCGTACGCGGAAAGTACCGCGGCGGAAGTCGGTGTCCGAGCGCTCGTAGAGGATCTCGACCAGCCGCCGCGTGATGTCCTCGCGCTTGAGCTTCTGGCCTTTCTCCACGAACATCATCATGCCGTAGTAGGCGTCGGGCGACCCCAGGCCGTAGATGCAGCTCACCGAAGCCACGATCACGCAGTCGCGCCGCTCGAACAGAGACTTGGTGGCCGACAGGCGCAGCCTGTCAAGTTCGTCGTTGACCGTGGCTTCCTTCTCGATGTACACGTCCCCCGCCGGGATGTAGGCCTCAGGCTGGTAGTAGTCGTAGTAGGAGACGAAATACTCGACCGCGTTGTGCGGGAAGAAGGTCTTGAACTCGTGATAGAGCTGCGCCGCCAGCGTCTTGTTATGCGCCAGAACCAGCGTCGGCCGGTTAGCCTGCTCGATGAGTTTGGCCATCGTATAGGTCTTGCCCGAGCCGGTTACGCCGAGCAGGACTTGATGTTTTTCCGCATCCCGCACACCCCGAGTGAGCTGCTCGATGGCTTTCCCTTGATCACCACGCGGCTTGTAATCGGAGATGAGCTTGAAGTCCATGAAAGACGGCTTTTGGCTGCTAGCCTTTGGCTCAACACCCGCTCGGCAGACGTCGCCCAGCGGGATTTTCAGCGGGTGAGGCAACTGTCAAGAGAAATTCGGCCCATTGCCGTTGCTACCCAAATATACAAGAATTGTCATCCCGACCGAGGGCTTCCCGGGGTCCCCAGAACGCCCGCTTTTGGCGTTCTGGGGTGGGAGCCCGAGTGGAGGGACCTTGTGTTTCGCCAACGCTTCTATTACGTCTACATGATGATGAGCAGTTCGCGCCGGGCGCTCTATACGGGAGTCACTGGTCTCCTTCGCGGGCGTGTGTGGGAACACAAGACGGGGGCGTTTGACGGGTTTTCAAAGCGGTATCACACGACGCGACTTGTCTATTTCGAGCCATACCGGTACGTGCGCAATGCCATCGGCCGCGAAAAGCAGATCAAGCGGTGGAGACGGGAGAAGAAGATTGCGTTGATCGAATCCATGAATCCCGGATACCGCGATCTGGCAGCACACTGGTTTGAAACGCAAGGTCCCTCCACTCGGGCTGAAGCCCTCGGTCGGGATGACAATCATTGAGAGAATAAGTTTGGCTCTTCACCGCGGCTCCGCCTCAGTGACGGGCACGATCTTGGTGTCGCTGCGAAACTTCTTGTAATCCCTGTAGCTGACATCCTCGATCACATTGAAGCTCTTCAGCAGGGCCACCCTGGCTGAGAGCTTCAGGGAAACCGATTTCGGCAGCCATACCTCGTCGTTGACGCGCGTCAGTTCGATGCTGATCCGCGAGCCTTTGTGGAGCCGGGCCAGGAACAACCCCCAGGAGACGGTGTCGATCGCCTCGATGTCGAGCTTGACCCACTGGGTCTCGACGCTGTCGATCCAGATGCGGCCGCGAAATTTGGGAAGGTACTTGGCGTCTTTGAGGTGGGGGTGGAAGCCGGCCCTGGGGTTGGCATCAATGGTGTAAGCCTCCCGCCCGTCGCGCGTCTCCGTGCCGACCAGGCGAAAGGTATAAGCGTCGGCGATCTCGCGCACGAATGCCCGCTGCTCTTCGCGCTCGCGGACTTCTTTTTGCAGCCGTTTCTCGCGCTGCTCGGGCGTCTCCTGTTCCCGCTTCCGCATGACCTCCTGGATCTTCTTCTCTTCCTTGGCGGACTCTTGCGCGCTCAGCGGCTTGTCGTTGCGGGCGATCAGCCGCCTGACCTGCTGCCCATACAGCATCATGATCTCGTAGTTCCGGGTCTCCAGCGATTTCTCCTTGCTCTGGCCGTCCAGCTTGTGCTCTTCTTCGCGCTGAAGATAGGTGTAGTCACGCTGCTTGAGGTCATTGGCAATGTCGTTCTCCGCGACTGCCCGGATCAGGGGCTGGATCTCCTCGCTCGAGAGGGTTCGAGGCTCGTTGGGGCGAGAGATTTTCAGCGGAGCGTTCTGTCCCGCAGCGCAGTGCGCGATGGAAAGGCAGAGGATGTGCCCGGTCACCTGACGCACGAGGGAGCGCGCGGCCGCGCAGCCGGAGTGAGGCCTCACTTCCACCTGTGCCCCACCAACTCCGCCTCATAGAGGCGCTCGTCCACCGTGCGGAGGGATTTTTCCTGTTTGGGCGTGAGCAGGGGGCGGTGGGGGATGTCGCACAGATACTCGGCGATGTACCAGACCTCATCCTCGCTGGTCATCCAGTTCAGGTGATCAAAGCGCGCCATGTTGACCGGCCGGGAATACCGGCGCAGCGAGCGCTGCCGCGCCAGGTTGAAATAAAGGTTGAAGTAGCTCATGGCCAACTCGCGCAGTGAGCGGTAAACGGGCTCGCGGTAGCGACAGCCGGCGTAGTTCGAGGCCGCCACCGCTCCCCAGCAGCCATCAACCTTGAAGACGGCCAGCACATGGTCGGTATCGCGCTCGGCCTCCAGGTCCCATAACAGCGGCGGATAGCCCAGCACGCGCAGCGCAGCCACGGCGAAGATCGCACCCTCCAGGCAATGCACCGTGCGCTCGCGCAGGATTTTGCGCGGCGACCAGCAGGTGAGCGCCAGGTGATATGGCAGGCTGTTCAGGAATTTCTGCACGCCGTTCGGGTCTTTCATCGCGCGGATGGTGCGCAATTCCGCCGGGGTGAAGCCGAACGTCTTGGAGGGAGGTCGTCTAATTGTCGAATTCCTCCTCGTATCCTTTGGTGAACACCAGGGGCAATTCCCGCGGAGCGTCGATGACCACGTCCGGCGGCACCAGCTTCAGCGTGTCCGGGCGGAAGCCGTAGTTCACGCCGCAGCTCCACGTCCCGGCATTGCGCGCCGTGATCACGTCGATCTCCGAGTCGCCGATGATGATGGCCTCCTCCGCCCGCGTTCCAGTCTCTTCCAGTATCGCGTTGGCGCCCATCGGGTCGGGCTTCTTGGTGGCAAAGCTGTTTCCGCCATAGACCTGCACGAACAAATCCCTGATGCCCAGGCCCTCCAGGATCTTGGTTGATGGCCCGACCGGCTTGTTGCTCAGCACCGCGAACTGGCGCTCGATCCGGCGGCCGTGGTTTTCGATCCAGCGCACGGCCTCGAGCGCCTCGCGAATACCGGGGTACAGCGTGGTGTTGTCCAGCTTGTGTTCGCGGTAGTAGTGCAGGAAGAAATCGAGCGCTTCGTGCATGTAGTGGCCGTCGTCGGGATCGCCCAGGGCGCGGCGGATGAGCATGGGCGCGCCGTCGCCGATATAGTTGGCGATGGCCTCGCGCGAGAGTTCCCTCCGGCCGAAGTGCCGCAGCATGGCGTTGACCGAGTTGGCCAGGTCCAGTTGCGAGTCAATCAGGGTGCCATCCAGGTCGAAGATCAGCAGCCTGATCTGCTCGGTCGGGATGGGGCGATGGACGGTAATCACCGAAGTATCCGCTGGGGTGACTTTGGTTTCGCCAATCAGTATATCCGCAGCCCCCACACCCGTTTTACAATGACGCCTCGGGTCCCGATTGCATCTGAGGGAGCGAATGGCTACCACCAAGACCGTACCCAAGGCCGCCGGCAAAGCACCCGAGACCCCACCCCAACAGGCGAAAACCGCGCCTGCTGGGGGCCCCGCGCAGGACAAAACCTATCAGGGCCTTACCCGCCAGCAGCTCATCGAGATCTACCGGCTGATGTTTCTGTCGCGGCGGGTCGACGACCGCGAGATCCTGCTCAAGCGCCAGCAGAAGATCTTCTTCCAGATCTCGGGCGCGGGTCATGAGGCGCTGCTGGTGGCGGCCGGCCTGGCGCTCAAGCCGGGATACGACTGGTTCTTTCCCTATTATCGCGACCGCGCGCTGGTCCTCACCCTGGGGATGAAGCCGCTGGACATGTTTCTGCAGGCGGTGGGCGCGACCGACGATCCCAGCTCCGGTGGACGCCAGATGCCCTCACACTGGTCCAGCCGCCAGCTCAACATCGTCACCGGCTCCTCGCCCACGGGCACGCAGTTCCTGCACGCCATCGGATGTGCCGAGGCCGGCCGCTATCTCTCGCGCCATCCTGAAGCGGCCACGAAGGCAACCGGCGATTACCGCGAGTTCAAGGACGTGACCTTCCACGGCGACGAAGTGGTGTACGTCTCCTCCGGCGAGGGCGCCACCAGCGAGGGCGAGTTCTGGGAGGCGATGAATTCGGCCTCCAACCTCAAGCTTCCGGTACTGTTCATGATCGAGGACAACGAGTACGCCATCTCCGTGCCCTGCGAAGTGCAGACGGCGGGCGGCAACATCTCGCGGCTGGTGGCCAACTTCCCCAACTTCCATTTTGAAGAGTGCGACGGCACCGACCCAGTGGAAAGCTATGCCGCCGTCACCCGCGCGGTGGAGCACATCCGCGCCGGCAAAGGCCCTGCGTTCGTGCACGGACACGTCATCCGTCCCTACTCACACTCGCTCTCCGACGACGAGCGCCTCTACCGCCCCGAATCCGAGCGCAAGGAGGAAGTCAAGCGCGATCCCATCACCCGCTTGCAGATGTTCCTTATCCGCGAAGGCATCCTCGACGAGAAGGGGATCAACGATCTGGAGAAGCAGGCGGACGAAGAAGTGCTGGAGGCGAGCGACCGCGCCCTCGAAGCGCCGCTGCCGGCGAAGGATTCCATCTTACGGTTCATTTACTCACCCGACCTCGATCCCACGTCGCCGAAGTTTGACTCCCCACCCGCGCCGGCGCCTGCTCCCTCCAAGCCCGGGGCGGTCGCCGAAAAGACCATGGCGGACCTCATCAACGCCTGCCTGAAGGACGAGATGCGGCGCGATCCCCGCATCGTCGTCTTGGGCGAGGACGTCGCCGACTGCAGCCGCGAGCAGTATCTGAAGCAGAAGCTGGTCAAAGGCAAGGGCGGCGTCTTCAAGCTCACCGCTGGGTTGCAGATGGAGTTCGGCCCTGACCGCGTCTTCAACTCGCCGCTGGCCGAGGCTAACATAGTGGGGCGGTCCATCGGCATGGCCGTGCGTGGATTGAAGCCGGTGACCGAGATCCAGTTCTTCGACTACATCTGGCCGGCGATGCACCAGTTGCGCAATGAGCTGCCGCTCATCCGCTGGCGCTCGTTCAATGGCTTCTCCTGCCCGGCCGTCGTTCGCGTGGCCATCGGCGGATACCTCACCGGAGGCGCCATCTACCATTCGCAGTGCGGGGAGAGCATCTTCGCCCACATCCCGGGGCTGCGCGTGGTGTTCCCTTCGAACGCGCTGGATGCCAACGGCCTGTTGCGCACCGCCATCCGCTGCGATGATCCGGTGATGTTCCTCGAACACAAGCGGCTCTATCGCGAGATCTATGGACGCGCCCCGTATCCCGGTCCCGACCACATGATCCCGTTCGGCAAAGCGCGGGTAGCGCGCGCCGGCAGCGACCTCTCGCTGATCACCTACGGCGCTGTCGTGCCGCGCGCCTTGCAGGCGGCGCAGCGGGCCGAGCGCGAGCATCAGATCAGCGTGGAGATCATCGACTTGCGCACGCTCAGCCCCTACGACTGGGAGGCGATCGCCACCACGGTGCGCAAGACCAACCGCGTGATCGTTGCTTACGAGGACGTGCTGAGCTGGGGCTACGGCGCCGAGATCGCGGCGCGCATTGCCGACGAGCTGTTCGACGAGCTCGATGCTCCGGTGCGCCGCGTCGCCGCCATGGACACCTTCTGTGCTTACCAGCCGGTGCTGGAAGACGAGATTCTGCCCCAGACCGAGGACCTCTACCAGGCCATGCTGAAGCTGGCTGGCTTCTGACCGTTACTTGCGCGCGGGACTGCTGCCACCACCGCGGAAGAACGCGCCGTCCAGCGAGATCGGTCCCGCTCCCAGAAAGATAAGGGCGAACGCGATGACCCCGCAGGCCAGCGGGAACTCGTATCCCGGCTTCCCGGGGGCGCCTCGCAGCCCATTCACCCAATGATACTTAGCGATGGCCACAGCCATGTCAACACCTACAGACAGGGCAGCCAGGCGAGTCAGCAGCCCCGTCACCAGCAGGATGCCGCCGCCGAACTCTGCCGCCGCAGACAGGTACGCCATCCAGCCCGGTAGCCCCAACTTGGCAACCATCGCGATGGCATTCGGCATGCCGCCGAACACCTTCTGCGCCCCGTGGGAGATCATGATGATCCCAAGCCCGACGCGAAGCGCCAGCAGGGCCAAGGGATGAAGTCGATCCAGGAATTTCACACGCGCCTCCGTCGAATTCCTAAGTCATTTTCCCCAATCCGGGTCGCCGCAGGCCAGACCCATTTTATCGGGCCGAATCCGATGCGCTACCGCCGCTGACTGTCTGCGTAAGCGATGCGCACCCTTCGGCGCGCCATTGCCGCCAGGAACGCGCCGGCAGGGATGTCCAACTCGCTGCGAACCCCACCGCGTTTGGCGATCTCGCCCGAGGCCAACATCTGCACGACAACCGAGGCAGGCCAGGCCGTCGTGCGCATCATCGCCGTCATTCCAGTCGCCGGATCGAAGCGGTCCACCACAGTAAAAGACGCAACTCGGTCCCCCGCGTGAGCCTCCACGCCCAGGATCACCAGGTCCGGGTCGTCGCCCGCGAATTTCTCTTCGAACAGCCTAGCAATCACCGCCCGGGGAGCGATCCCGGTCTTGCCGAACTTCCTTTTTTCGCTCGAAAACATCCCCAAATCGTACAGCCCGCGGATGAGCGCGAGGTGTCCGCGATAGCGCAGCGTCTTCTCGAAGCACTCGCCCACCCTTCCGGCGAAGGTCTCGGGCAGGGTTGAAGTCCCGCCCGAGGTGTGGAATGCCTCGAGCGGTGGGAAGCCTTCGAGATTGAATTCCTCGAGGTCGGTCAGCGGCTCGATGGTGGTCAGCTTACCGTTGCGCAGGATCCGCGCCGGCTCGACGTACTCGTTGATCAGCCCTTCCACCGAGAAGACCAGTTGGTAATTGAATGGCGGTTTGGGATGCTGAGGCAGGCCGCCGACGTAGAGCTTCAGGGCGTCCGCCGTTCCGCCGACGCGGCGCATCAGTTCGCCCGCCAGGATCGAGCCCATGCCGGGAGAGAGCCCGCAATCCGGCGCCAGCGCCACTCCGCGCCGGGCGGCCTGCTTGTCCATGGCGAGTTCCTGGCGGACCACGGTGTTGTTGCCACCCAGGTCGGCGAAGTGGCAT
>DASQGF010000084.1:0-13401 GCA_035632755.1 Terriglobales bacterium | reverse complement strand
GTAAATCTCGGCCTTGTGTCACGAGCGATCCAGGAACTAATCCGCCGAGGTGCCTTTAAGCCGCAGATCGATGGCAAACTATATGTGCCAGCGAATGGGCAGGATGCTGCTCACCGGGCCTAATCACCCCTCGGTACTGTCCTAAACTGACAAATTAGGACAGTACCCACCCCTCCAGCGGTTTGACCCCCTCCCGCAGCTTGCGTAGAATGAATGTTTCCACGTCGTCGGACGATTTCTCTTAGAGGACACCCAGCAAGTTATGGCGAATCATTTCTCCGCGCTCAAGCGCGCCCGGCAGACGGCAAAGCGCACCGTCCGCAATCGCATTAATCGCTCTCGCATCCGCACCGCTCTTCGGCACTTCCGCGATGCCCTGGCGAAGGGCGACAAGCCGGCCGCGCAGCAGATGTTCCGGGAAACGGTCTCGGCCATCGACAAAGCCATTCAGAAGGGCGTACTGCACGCCAACGCCGCAGCCCGGTACAAGTCGCGCCTCGGCGCCCGCCTCGGCGCCCTGAAGTAGGTTGATAGAGACGAGAGCACGTGTCAGGGCACGACTTCAGTCGTGCCGTGAAGCCCGCAAGAATTCCATCTCGAGCTGAGCGCGAGGGAGTATTGCGACTGAGCGCGGTGCGAGGGATATTGTGGTCGCCCGAGGCGGCGTCTTTTTGCAGTTTCCTAAATCGAGTTAGATAAACCGAACCCAGGATTCCTTGCCTCGCCCTCACTCGCAAAGGCTCGCTCGGGCTCGGAACAAAAATACAACCAACGTTTCCTTACGGGATCGCGCCCAAAGGCAGTTTCCTCATCGTTTGGGGTCGTGTCCTCCCAATCCTCACCATTGTCTTAGCGGCTTCCAGTCAAGGTTCGGCATCTCGATCCCAAAGTATTCAAGCAGCGCCTGCTGGTACTGCTCTTCGGATTCAAGCATGCGCTCCGTGCGCTCGCCGTTCATGGTCTGGATCAAGCGCATCTCGGAAAGGGTGATGCGGCCTTGCGGGGTTGCCCGGGTGCAGATCCGGGCGCGGGGGAAGGTGGAATTCGGCGAGGTCTGGTGGTAAACGCACATGCCGGCAAATTCCTCCAGGCGGTGCGGCTGCAGCGTGAACACATATTTCGCCGACCAGGCGCCGTTCTCCTTCCGCAACACGATGAGCCCCTCCGGCCTGGAGTCGATGAAGTACATCATGCCGCCGCTGGATTGCTCGCCGCCCTCGAGCGCGAGCGGATCGACGAAAGAATCGCCGAACCCGACATCGGCGATCCATGGCTGCCCGTCGAGCCGCACCCTCAGCACCAGATGATCGAACTCCGGACCGAAGCGGCCGATCTCGTTGGCGACCCGGCCCGAGAGCAGGTCCACCTCGTATCCCAACTGGCGCAGCAGCGCGGCGAACAGGCCATTGAGTTCGTAACAGAATCCGCCTCGGTGCTGGCGGACGATCTTGTCGAAGAACGCGGCCTCATCGAGAACGATGGTCCTTCCGAGGTGGATGTCCAGGTTCTCGAACGGGACGGTCAGCATGTGCCGGCGGTGTACCGCACGCAGGGTGTCCAGCGTGGGCGCGGGCGAGCCTTCGTAGCCGATGCGTTCGAGATAGGCGGCGACATCCATATTTGTAATTTGCAATTGGTAATTTGTAATTTGGATCAGCGCATCGGCGCAGCTTGTACCAACCGCCTAAGCAGAAATTACCAATTACAAATTACCAATTACAAATTCTCCCCTTGTCGCCTAAATCCCCAACCTCCTCTGCCTGGCGGCTTCGTAGAGCAGAATCGCCTCCGCCACCGCTGCGTTCAGCGACTCCACTGGCCCGGGATGCGGCACGGCCACCGTCTCGTCCATCTGGGAGATCAGTTTCTGCGGCAGCCCCGAGCCTTCGTTTCCGATGAAGAATGCCAGCGGGCCTGCGAGGTTGGCCTGGTCTGCAGGCGTGCCGCCGTGCGAGGACGTCGCCACCAGCTTCAACCCAGCCTGGCGCAGGCGAGGGATGATTTCCTCGACCTTGACCGCAACCGCCGGCACCCGGAACACCGATCCCGCCGAAGCCCGAACGGCCTTGGAGTTGAACTGGCTGACAGTGCCTTCGCCGAGCAGCACGCCGCTGGCCCCGAAGGCTTCCGCGGAACGCAGCATGGTTCCCAGGTTGCCAGGATCCTGGATGCCGCTCAACACCACCACCAGCGGCTGATAGGGGCGCAGCACGTCGTCCAGCGTAAAGCTCCTCGCCTTGACCAGTGCGGCCACTCCCTGCGGCGTTTCCGTGGCCACGGCGCCGTCGAAAACCTCATTCGGCAGCACCACCGTCTCCACCTGGGCGGCGATCTGGGGCAGCAGGCGGTCGGCCACCGCCAGCGACGATTGCCGGAAGAACACGGCGCGGAAGCGCAGCCCGCTGCGGATGGCCTCTTCCACCAGTCGCACACTTTCTATGGCGCAGGAGCCGTTGCTGGTGGTTTCGCCGCGGGCGAAGGCGCGCCGGAGGTCCTTCACCAGCGGGTTCTGAGGGCTGGCCACCCGCCGCAGCCGTTGCCGGAGGTCCTGATTCATTGCAGCGGCAACATAATACGCCTGCCAGTCTGCTATCCTTGCAGCGTACGATACGATGTGTTACGTTTCGCCCGTTCGAGCAGGTACCGTTTATGCGGAGTAACAGGCTCGCAAAGGAAGCGCGTGTGGCCGCCGAGATTGTCAGGATCAACAGTGAAGCGCCGGAGAGTTCGCTGATCGCCTATGTGGCGGAGCAGATCCGGGCGGGGTACGTGCTGGGCATGCCCACGGACACCTTCTACGGCCTGGCTGCCGATCCCTTCAACCTGCGGGCGGTGGAGAAGATCTACGACGTCAAGTCGCGCTCCCGGCACAAGCCGCTCTCGCTCTTGATCGAGAGCGTGGACCAGGCGGAAGAGCTCACCCGGCCGCTGCCCGAGGAGTTCTACAAGCTGGCGCGCAAGTACTGGCCCGGCCCGCTCACCCTCATCGTGCGCGCCGCTTCGCGGCTGCCGCTGAAGGTGACGGCCAACACCGGCAACGTGGCGCTGCGCGTGCCCGCGTCCAAGATCCCGGTGGCGGTGGTGCGCGCCGCCGGCGTGCCCCTGACCGCCACTTCCGCCAACGTCAGCGGGGCCGCCGAGTGCACCACCGCAGACGGCGTCCGCCAACAACTCGGGGAGTTCATTCCCGTGATCGTGGACGGCGGACCTTCTCCGCGCAGCGTGGCTTCCACCATCGTTGACCTTACCGACCCGGCCGGCTGGCGGGTGCAGCGCGAGGGCGCCATCCCCGCGCAGGAGATTTCCGACTTCCTTGCCCAGGCTTGAGGTCCCGCAACCGGCGGCGCAGGCCCCTGCTGTGAACAAACAACATCCCTGGCTGCGTACCCTCCTTGCCGCGGCAGTGCTGTGCGCGCTCGCCTTCACGGCCGTGACCTTCGTCCGGGTGGAGCGTCAGTCCTGGCGCGACGAAGCCCGCCCCGCCGACTGCATCGTCGTCTTCGGAGCCGCCGAATACTCCGGGCGTCCCTCACCGGTGTGGCGTGCCCGGCTCGACCACGCTTACAACCTGTTCCAGCGCGGCCTCGCGCCCATTGTGATCACTACCGGCGGCTACGGAGGCGACCCGAAGTTCAGCGAGGGCGGTGTGGGACGCGTTTACCTGATGGGCCGCGGCATTCCGGAACAGGACATCATCGCCGAGACCCAGGCCGACAACACCGACGAGTCGGTGGAGCGCGTGGCCGCCATCATGAACGAGAACGGCATGCACACCTGCATCGCGGTGAGCGACGGCTACCACATCTTTCGTATCAAGAAGATGCTGGAACGGCAGGGCTTTACCGCGTACGGAGCGCCGCGGCCGCAGGCGCATCCTCATTCGATGTGGCAGCGGGTGGTCCTCGTGCTGCGCGAGGTGGTGAGCTACAGTCTGTGGAAGATGCACATCACGTAGATTGGTGATTGGTAATTTGTAATTTATAAAGTTGCGGAGATCGAGGACCTGCGCTTTACAAACGAAAATCCTTCACACCGGCAACTCCTGCTGCCAATGCGGCGCAGCCGGCTTCGGTTCGGCGCAGAGGTCGAGCACCAGCCGCTCGAGCACCAGGCGCTTGCTGGGCGGGTTGGAGCGCAGTTCAAGATCGGCGCGGGCGATGCGGCGGATGGCCTGCGTGATCTCGCGCCGCGACTTGTAGCGCCGGGCCTGCCGGATGATGTCCTCGGCCGCGAACGGGGGAACGCGGAAACCCTGCCACAGCGCCTGCCAGATGGCCCGCGAGTCGCGCACATTCTTCTCCAGGATCACCAGCATCTGCCGGAAGGTGCGCGCCAGCATGTAGAGCTGCCCGATGGCGGCGTCTTCGCCCTCGCCGCTGGCCAGAATGGCCTCCAACACGCCCAGGGCCCGCGGACGGTCCTTGGCGGATATGGCGTCGGTAAGTTCGTACAGCGAGCGCTGCTTGGCCGCCAGCACCATGGTCTCGACATCGGCCAGCGTGACCCGCTTCTTCTCGCCCGCGTAGAGGATGAGTTTCTCCAGTTCGCTCGAAACCAGCATCAGGTCGGCGCCGAGCGCGTCCACCAGTTCGCGCGCGGCGTCGGGGTCGATCTTCACCCCGCGCGCGGCGGCGGTATCCGTTACCCAGCGCATGCCTTCGCCTTCATCCACGCGCGCCAGCTCGACCATGCCGCAATACTCGCCGAGGGTCTCCCGGATGCGGTCGTAGCGGTCGCGATCGGTAAGTTCCATCTTGCGGACGTCCGCCGGGATGGAGATGTGGTCGGCAATGAAGATGAGCACTGCGTCGGGATTGGGGTCCTTGACGTAGGCCTCGATGGCCGCGAACGCCTCCTGGTGCGAGCCGCGACCGTAGAGCGTCTTCACGCTGCGGATGAAGAAAACCTGAAATGGCGCCATCAGCGACGGGGTGCGCGCGCGGTCGAGGATGTCCACCAGTTCGATAGTCGCCAGATCCAGATCATAGAAGCTGAACTCGCGCAGCCCGGGAGGGACCAGGTGCTCCACGAGCGCGTCGCGGCAACGGTCGCGGAAGAACACCTCAGCGCCGACGAACACATAGGCAGGCCGCAGCTTGCGGGCTTTGACCTCGGAGACGAAGCGTTCCGCTGGGGCGAAGCCGCGGGACATCAGGCGACCTCCGGCTGGAAAAGCGGGAAGCAGGATGCAGGACGCAGGAGGCAGGGAACCCGTCCGACCTGCTTCCTGCCTCCTGCCCCCTGCCTCCTATGACTTTCCATCAGAATGCCTCGAGGATGTTGGACACCAGAGTCCGCGCGAAGTCGTGTGACAAGCGATCGACGGCGGGGGATTCCTCCTCGAAGAAGCTGGTGATCTCCCGTGAGATCTGGTACTGCTCGTGGAAGCTGTAGCTGGGATTCTCGAACAGCACCTTCCCGTGCCGGTCGACCATAGAGACCTTCATGTTGACCACAATGATGGCCGACGCGGCGCGCCCGGTGACGGAGTCGTAGGCGACCGGCGTGAGCTGCGTGGAAACCACGGTGCCGCGCAAGATCGCGTCGGCATCGGCGCTCTCCTGGTTGAGAATGCGGTAGTGCGTGCGGCTGATGAACTCGCGCACCACGGCCGCGGTCAGCACCTGCTCGACGCGGTAGGTCTTGCTCTGGTTGATGAAGGCAGGAATGGCGATGCTGTGGACACTTGCCGGCACGGTGGCCGCGTGTCCGCCGGTCTTGTAGCCGCACCCGGAAGCACCCAGCACGAGCACCGAGAGCGCAGCCGCCAGTCTTCTCACTGGACGCGTCCTTTCGAGCGCATTCGGGCCAGGGCGGCGGCGCAATCGACCGCGGTCAAGGCAGCGATCCGGAGATTGTCGGCGGCGGCCCACACCCAGAGACCGCGTTCGTGGCGCGGATCGCGGCGGACCTCCACCAGCACTTCATCCTGCCCGGCGGCGCCGACGTTGGAGGGCGAATCCTCGGCCACCCGGGCGACGTTCACATGATCGCCTTCCAGAGCCCGGGTGAGATCGCCGGCTGTGACAGCCTGCTCGAATTCCAGATAGAGCGAGAAGACGTGGCCGTGGAAGATGGGCGCCTGTGCCAGCGCCAGTGCGGGCACGATGGCGCGTCCCTCGGTGATCTTCTCCAGGTGCGCAAGCACCCGCCGCTCCACGCTCTCCAGTGCGGGCGTGGACTTCTCACCATAGCGCGCCAGCATATTGAAAGCCACCTGGGCGTCGAACACTTCCGTTGGCATCTGCTGGAAGGAAAGCAGGTTGACGGTCTGGCCGTGTAGTTCGTCCAAGCCGCGCCGTCCGTGCTCCGACGCCGGCTCGAATGCGCTGCAGATCACGTTGCGCAGCGTTCCTGCTTTTTGCGCGCGCAACAGCAACAGCGCCAGCACCACGGCCGCCGGATGCGCCACCACCGCCAGCGTCGAATCAAGCTGCGCGGGTGGACGCACGCCTTCTGCCTGTTCGAGTTCGCGCTCGATCCAGGGCGCCCGCACCGCGCCCCCCGGTTCGCCTTCGAGCGCATACGAAAGATCGACCATCAACGCCCCGGCCTTCTTCGCCAGGTTCCAATTCTTTCGAGTAAAGTTCTCGTCGGAGGCGAAGAACACGATGTCCTCACCCTGCAGGTTCTCCGGAAGGACGCTCTGGATGAACGTCGCCTCGTCGCCGACGGAATCCAACTGCCCAAGTGATTCCTCATCATCGAGCAGCTTGATGTCGAGCGCCGGAAAATTGCGGTCTTCAAGGACCTCTTTGAGCTCCTTGCCCTTCAGCGAGGCGGCCCCGACGATGGCCACGCGGTAGACTTCGCGGGCGGCGGGCGCGTGCTCCTGGGTCACGGATTGGCGCCGGTCGCTCATCGCGCCTCCGACGCTTCCGTATAGGACTCAGGCGGCGTGGGATGCGTGCTGCGACGGGGACGCAGTATGTAAAACAGCCGCACCAGCACCCCGGACAGCATGTAGGTGAGCGCGATCGCGAACAGCGCGTATCGCGAGAAGAGCGCGATCGCCGCGATCAGCACTCCCACCAGCACGATGACGGTGAAGGGATGCCGCGAGCGCAGGTCGATGTCTTTGAAGCTGTAGAAGCGCCAGGTGCTGACCATCAGGAAACCGGCGGCCAGCATCAGCAGCAGCCAGATCAGCGCCAGCCACCAGGTGAACAGTGGGTCGCCTTTGGCAAAGTGGACGACCGCGGCAATGACGCCGGCGCCTGCAGGGATCGGCATGCCCACAAAGTACCTTTTCCCCGGGCGGCCGGGGTTGGAAGGCTGCGGGTCGACCTGAATGTTGAAGCGCGCCAGGCGTGCCGCCCCGGTGATCAGGAAAACGAAGCTGGCGACGAATCCCAGACGAACGAGATTGAAGTGCAAGTCGGCGTAGCTGCCTGCGGGCAGCATACGGAAACCCCAGATCCAGGCCAGCAGCGCGGGGGCCACGCCGAAGCTGATGACGTCAGCCAGCGAGTCCAGCTCACGGCCGAAGTCGCTGGTGGTCTGCGTCAGCCTCGCCAGGCGACCATCCAGCATGTCGAGCAGAATAGCCCAGCCGATGGCTTTGGCGGCGTTGTCGAAGTGCCAGAACTCGGTAGCGGTGCCTTGCAGTGTCTGCGAGATGGCGATGTATCCCAGCAGGATGTTGCCTATGGTGAACAGCGAGGGCAGCAGGTAGATGCGCTTGCGCAGACGGCGGCGCCGGAACTGCGGTTCGACCGGAAGCTGGAGTTGCTCGTCGCTCATCGTGCTCCCTTTTCGTGCTGCGCGCCGGCGACGGCAAGACCGGCGGTTTCCGCGGGCGGCAGATGCGCCAGCACGCTGGCACCTCCGCGGACCCGGTCGCCGACGGCTACGTGCACCTCGGCCGCAGGATCGAGCAGGATATCAGTCCGCGAGCCGAACTTGATCAGCCCCACGCGCTCGCCGCGCTCGACCCGATCTCCCAGCTTCTTCGTGAAAACGATGCGGCGGGCCAGCACGCCAGCGATCTGCTTGAAGATCACCCTGTGGCCGGCACCCTCGACGGTCACGATGTTCTGCTCGTTCTCCACGGCGGAGGCCGCGCTCATGGCGTTGCGGAAACGCCCGTGCCGGTACTCCACGTTGGTGATGGCCCCGGCGACCGGCGAGCGGTTCACGTGCACATCGAAAACACTGAGGAAAATGCTGATGCGGGTATGCGGCCGGCCGTCGAGTTCCGCGGTGCCGACGTCGGTGACCTTGCCGTCAGCCGGTGAGACCACCGCACCGGCCTCGGCCGGGATCACGCGCTCAGGATCACGGAAGAACCACAGAAAGAATGCCGCCAGAACCAGTGGCACCAGGACGTAGAGCGGGCCGGCCAGCCATCCCACCACCGCGGCCACCACACACAGTCCCAAGGCGTAATAGTAACCATCTCGAACCATGGGGAGATAGCTTGATTATATCGGGGTTCGCAGGAAACGGCAGGAATGCAGCGATTCGATATGCAGGGATTCCCTCTGACGGCAGAGGCCGTGAAGTTTCGAGCCGATTAAGCGACCTGGTTGGTCTGCCGGAACTGCCGCTCGATCATCTCCATCTGATCTTTGAGCCGCAGCTTCAGCTTCTTCAGACGGACTTCCTCCAGCTTCTCGTCTTCCGAGAGGAAGCGCTTCTGCGTCAGAGATTCAAGGCTTTGTGAGTATTGGGTGTGTTCTACGACTAACCGGCGAAACTCCTCATGATTAGCCATGAGGTGATCACGGACCTGAGTGGACATTCAGTGGACCTCCAACCCGGCTTGAACGACCCCAACCTATCACACCCCTCCCGAGCCTTCAACAGCTTTCCGGGGTTCCCGCGGTAACAATTTTTTTGTACAAAATGGCGTCCTCTTCGGGATTCCCGTAGTAGGACTTGCGGCGGCCGCCTTCGACGAATCCCGACTTGGAATAGAGAGCGCGGGCAGCCCGATTGGATTCACGCACTTCCAGAAAGACCGCCTGTGCGCCATGGTTTCGGGCAAGATTTAGCAATTCGCGGACCATTCGCTCGCCCATACCGCGGCGCTGGGCCGAGCTCGCGACCACAATATTCTCGATTTCCCATTCCGCTCCGAGGTCCCTGCCGACGATGAAACCCTGAACACAGTCCTCCTCGATGACCAAGGCCACGCGCCCGGCCTCCGAGAAGAGCCGGAGGTAGTCGGCTTCGCTCCAGTGCGCCGCGGTGGGGGCGCCTCGGTCGAGCGCCAGCAGGGCGGGAATGTCAGCGGGGGTAGCGGCGCGGACTTTCACAGGGCCTATTGCACCACGGAGGCACAGAGGCACGGGGGGAAAAAGGAAATACAGGTTCTCCGTGTCTCCGTGCCTCCGTGGTTAAGGCTTTCTTGCCGGCGCAGAGAAAATCTCCGCATCGGAACGCCGCACGTAGTTGGCGTTGAGGGCGTCGACGGAAACAGTCTGCCCGGCCAGGATCTTCCGCAGACCGATGCGCGCGATCGCCGCGGCGCCCGGCCTCTCGATCTGGCGGAGCGTGGTTCCGGCGGGGAGGGCCAGCCCGGCGAGAGATGCATCGGGCGTAACCACTGTAGCGCGCGCCGGCAGCTCCGTCAGGAAGGCTTCCCGCGTGAGCAGCGATTCCGGCTGTAGAGACGTTGCTTGCAACGTCTCCGAGTGCACGTCGTATTCGCCCAAGAATACTTCTCGGCGCTGGGCATCGAGTGCGGCGAAGACGCGGCCGTTCATGCCGGATGCGATGGCCAGCGCTTCCAGCACCGAAACGGTAGTGATCGGCTTTTTCAGAACCTCGACCAGGCCCTTGATCGCCGCCAGCCCGACACGCAGTCCGGTGAACGAGCCTGGACCGGAGACCGCGGCAAATCCGTCAATCTCCTGCTTGCGAAGACTGCGGCGGGCGAGCGCGGCAGCAATTTGCGGCACCAGCTCGGAGGAGAACGCTCCGCCTGTCAGGGACACCGTCTCGAGAAGCTCGAAACTCTCCGCATCGCCGCGCGCCAGGGCCAGGCTGCCGTGCTTCCAGGAAGTGTCGATGGCAAGGATGAGCATTAGGGTCGTCGGCGGTCGGTCGTCGGTCGTCGGCTAAACCCTTTCGGCTGATCTTCGCAGAGTTCCAGGAGCACCCCGCCGGCGCTCGAAGGATGAACGAAGACGTAAAGATGGCCACCCGCTCCGACCTGTATCTGCTCGTTGATCAGGCGCACGCCGTCGCGCTTCAGCCGTTCAACCGTCCCGGCCAGATCGTCCACGTGGAGGCAGACGTGGTGCAGGCCCTCGCCGCGCTTGGCCAGGAAACGGGCAATGGGCGAGTCGTCCGCGGTCGGCTCCAGCAGTTCGATGCGGCTTTCACCCACCGGCACCATGGCCAGCCGCACTTTCTCCTGCGCGACTTCCTCTTCCGGAAGCGGGTGCAGCCCGAGCTGCTCATAGAATTTTTTCGACTGCGCCAGCGACTTCACCGCGATACCGAGATGATCGATGGTGAACATTTTTCCTCCAGGCCAAACTCACGTGGGAACGGTCGCCCTCGGCCGTTCGGGCGCGACCTCGTCGCGCCTACTTTCCAACCTTATTGACAATCTCTTCCACCAGCGCGTAGGGATCGCGGCGGCGCTCGGCCACCTCGGCGGCATAGCGGGCGAGGGCGCCGTCGCCCATCTGCTCGCGCAAGACGCGCTCCAGCAGCGATTCGCGCAGCATCTCCACCAGACGCTCGCGCCAGCTTTCGATCTTCTTCTTGAGAACCAGGTCCTGTTTCTGGAGGAACTCTTCGTACTCACCGATGGCGGAAACCAACTCGGGCACGCCCACGCCGTCCACCGCCACCGTCTTGACAATGGGCGGCGTCCACTTGTCGGCACGCAGGGCCAGGGTCTGCATGGCGCGGATCTCGCGCTCCACGCGCTCGGCCCCCTCGCGATCGCTCTTGTTGATGACGAAGACGTCGGCGATCTCCATGATGCCGGCCTTGATGGTCTGCACGTCGTCGCCCATGCCGGGCACCAGGATGACGATCGTCACGTCGGCAAGGCGGACGATATCCACTTCGTCCTGCCCGACGCCGACGGTCTCGATCAGAATGATGTCCTTGCCCGCAGCGTCGAGCACAGTCGCCACGTCGGCGGTGGTGGCCGCCAGCCCGCCGAGGTAGCCGCGCGTCGCCATGGAGCGGATGTAGATGCCGGAATCGGCGTGGTGTCCGAGCATGCGGATGCGGTCGCCGAGAATGGCCCCGCCGGTGTAGGGGCTGGTGGGATCGACAGCGACGATGCCGACCGTGCGCTGCTCCTGGCGATAAGCACGCGCGAGCTGGTCCACCAGCGTGCTCTTGCCGGAGCCAGGCGCGCCGGTGAGCCCGATCACGCGCGCTTTACCCGTGTAGGGAAACAGTTCGCGCAGCAGGCCGGTGGCTTCGGGGACGCGGTCCTCGACGGCGGTGATGGCGCGTGCCAGGGCACGCGGCTCGCCCGCGCGCACGCGGTCAATCAGTGATTGCAGGTCGGTGCTCAGGGACACTACTCCGCTTGTTGCCAAACGAGCAGTATAAACGAAGGCCGACGCAGCTTTTGTAGAGACCTAGCTTGGGTAGTGGGTCAGGTTCAGGCGCGCTGCCGTCTGCAACTCCTGTAGGTTCAAACAGAAGGCCACTTTCGGAGCACTTCGAAGCCGACAAACATGATTACGATTACGGCAAGGAGATAACGAAGGCCCGTGCTCGTACTCGGCCAAAAGGCTACCGCCAAAAGCGCAAACGCGGTGACGAGTTCCGCAATTCTTCGCGCTAGGCGCTTGGATTTGACCGCTCGGCACGGGCTGCTTGACTTGGGTTCCGTCATTGTCTAAAGGCCCCGGACAAACGTCATTATTCTACCGAAAGCCACGGAAGTGTCGCTGATTCCGAGTGCTAAACCCTGTTCTCAACAGTTATCCGCGCCATGTGCCGATTGCACGCACTTCCGCCGCCAACACGTAAGGGCTTTTGGTTCTGGCATTGCGGCACGTGCGCATTATGACCGTATGCTCAAAACCAGCTGCTCGAAACTCCCCGAGGAAGGCATCTCCTTCCTTGGCCCCCGCAATTCAGGCGAGCCAATCAGCATCGCTCTGCTTAGGGTTGGCCGGAAGAGCACCTGCAAGGATTAGCTCGGCGGCATACACGACGCCGCCGGGTTGGAGTACCCGAGCCAATTCCCGAAAAATGGACTCGCGTGCAGGGTTCAGATTGAAGATGCCGTTCACGAGAGCGACATCAATGCTGGCAGTGCTAAGGGGCAAGCGTTCCGCATCTGCCTGCTCGAACGATACGTTTCGGACCGTGGCTTCCTGCGCAGCCTTCCGCGCTCTACCGAGCATGGTGTCGCTGAAATCGACCCCTATCACTTTGCCAGACGGCCCAACCCGACGCGCAGCAATCAGGGAGTCCAACCCCGCGCCACATCCCAAATCCAGCACTGTCGCGCCTTCGGGTATTTCCGCGAACAGCGAGACATTCGAAACTCCGGCGAACGCCTCTACTGCGGCTGAAGGTAAGGTGTCGAGCAGCGCGACTGGATAACCAAGACTCTCCGCGAACGCCCGGCCTACCGGGAACGGATGCTTGTCAGTTGGGCTGTCCGCGGCTGCTGAGTACGCTTCGCGGACTTTGTCTCGAAGCTCGGAAGGGGGTGCTGCTTGCATGGTTCAACTCCTCTTGAGGTAGCGGATTGCAGAGCGGCACATCGCTTCTATCAGCCGCTTTCCGAAATCGTATGAGCCTTTGTTGAAAGTGCTTCTATATAATCTACCGCATTTGTGACGAGCGCAACGACCCCTACGGGCATCCCTTTTGCCTTCGAGAATGCAAGCAGCGATGCCGCCTGCATTTCCACTGCGAGAACTCCATTCGCTGCGTGCTCATCGAGTTGCTGCTGAGTCTCGCGATATGGGGCATCCGTCGTCCAGACCCGGCCTCGCAACATGGGTAGGCCCACGCCACCGATTTCGTCTGCTAATGTCGCAACGAGTTCAGCGTTCGCGTGGACTGAATCGCTGGGAGGAAGATAGTGATAAGAAGCACCCTCGTCTCGGATGGCGTCCTGCACAACCACTAAGCTCGGCAGTGGCAGCGAACCAGCAACCCGCCCTGCCGATGGGAGGCCCAGCACGACTTCCGCTCCTGACGCCCTTTCACTGCTCGGCGACCAAGACGGCGTAAGGCCCCCCAATCGTCCGAGCGACAATCCCGCAGCCGGTGCCGTCCACGTCGATTGTGTGCATTACCGTGTGAAAGCAAGCCCAATCTTTGCAGACCCGCGCATGTCCAGCGTTCACCATCCAGTCCGTCAGGTCGCCATCAAATTCCAGCACACAGACGGGAGGAACCGCCGCGGGCGAGAGATTCCTCTCGTTGCGGACTGCGGCGACCAAACTATCGGCTGTG
>DASQGF010000083.1:0-37666 GCA_035632755.1 Terriglobales bacterium | reverse complement strand
ATCAGCTCCTGTTCCTGTTGGGGGACGGTTTGGGCTTGCGCCTGGCTGCTCATTTGTGTGCTTGTTTTACCCTAAAACGCGCAAGAATGCCTCAACAGATTTTGCCGGATCGTGCAACAGGTCGGAGATAACGGCCACCGAATCCGCTCCCGCCTGGATGACCGAGGCACAGTTGACCCGGGTGATTCCTCCGATCGTGACCAGCGGCTTGCGCGTAGCCGCGCGGGCCGCGCGAACCCCTTCGAGACCGACCACAGGATCAGGGTTTTCCTTGGAAGCCGTCGCGAAAACCGGGCCGATTGCGATATAGTCCGCCGAGGTCTGGTCAGCCTGCATGACCTGTTCCACCGAGTGCGTCGAAACACCCACCCAGAGCCGGCCCCCGACGACCGCTCGCGCACCCTCAGGCGAAAGGTCTTCCTGCCCCACATGGACGCCGTCGAAACCCGCCGCCAGGCACAGGTCGGCGCGGTCGTTCATGATGAGACGCACCTCAGCGCCGAGGGCTCGCCGCAGTTCGCGGGCATCGGTCAGCATCTGGCGGCCGCTGTCGGTCTTGTTACGGTACTGGATGAGCGTGGCGCCACCTTTCACCAGCTCGCGAGCAAAAGCCGCCACGCGGGTCGCCTGGTCGCCAGCACCGGCGAGAAGGGCGGGATCGATAATGGGGTAGAGGCGAGGAAGCATTACTTGGCCGCCTTCTGCTTGGCCAGAAAACGCTCCATGAACTTGGTATCAAAATCGCCGGCGCGGAAATCAGGGTCGGCCACGATCTTCCGCTGCAGGGGAATCGTTGTGTAGATTCCCTCGATGATGAACATCTCCAGGGCGCGCGCCATGCGAGAGATGGCCTCGTTCCGGTCCTTGCCGTGCGTGATCAGCTTGGCGATCAGCGAGTCGTAATACGGCGGAATGACGGCCTCGGTGTAGGCCGCCGTGTCCAGGCGCACGCCGGTGCCGCCCGGCGTGTGGAACACCTTGATCTTGCCCGCAGAAGGGACGAACGTCTCCGGGTGCTCGGCGTTGATGCGGCACTCGATGGCGTGCCCGCGCTGCTCGATGCGAACGCCGTTCAAAACCGAATCTAGGCGCTCACCGGCGGCGAGCAGGATCTGGCTTTTGACGAGATCGATGCCGGTAACCATCTCGGTAACCGGGTGCTCGACCTGGATGCGGGTGTTCATCTCGATGAAGTGCAGGCTGCCATCCTCGTCCATCAGGAACTCCACCGTGCCGGCATTCACGTAGCCGATACGGCTGAGAGCCGAAACCAGACGGTCGCCGATCTGCTTGCGTAACTCAGGCGTGACCTTGACCGAGGGCGATTCCTCGAGCAGCTTCTGATGGCGGCGCTGGATGCTGCACTCGCGCTCTCCCAGGCTGGCAACGTGCCGGTACTTGTCGGCCAGGACCTGGAACTCGATGTGGCGCGGACGCTCAATGAATTTCTCCATGTAGAGGTCGCCGTTGCCGAACGCGGCGGCGGCTTCCGACTTGGCGGCGTGGAACAGCGCGGGCAGGTCTTCTGCGCTTCGGATCACGCGCATGCCGCGTCCGCCTCCGCCCGCCGAAGCTTTCACGATCACAGGAAATCCCACCTGCTGCGCCCATTCCAGCGCCGCGCCCTCCGACGCCAGCAGACCTTCGGAGCCCGGCAGGATGGGAATGCCGGCCGCCTTCATGGCCTCGCGCGCCTTATCCTTTTCCCCCATCAGGCGCGTAACCTCCGGCGGCGGACCAATGAAGGTGATACGCGAGGTCTCGCAGACCTCGGCGAAGTTGGCGTTCTCGCTGAGCAGGCCGTAGCCGGGATGGATGGCGTCCACGTTGGCGATCTCGGCGGCGCTGATCACGGCGGGGATGTTGAGGTAACTCTCGGACGAGCGTGGCGGTCCGATGCAGATGGCCTCGTCGGCGAAGCGAACGTGCAGCGAGTTGCGGTCGGCCTCGCTGTATACCGCGACCGTCTTGATGCCCAGTTCCTTGCACGCACAGATCACCCGCAAGGCGATCTCGCCGCGGTTGGCAATGAGAATCTTTCGGAACATGGGAAAAGGAGCGCTCGCCACTACGACTGCGCCCGCACCAGGAACAGCACCTGCCCGTACTCCACCGGCTGCGCGTTGTTCACCAGCCGCTTGACGATCTCGCCGCTCACATCGGCCTCGATCTCGTTCATCAGCTTCATGGCTTCGATGATGCAAAGCACCTGCCCCTCCTGCACCACGTCCCCCGGCTTGACGAAGGGCAACGCGCCCGGAGATGGCGACTCGTAGAACGTCCCCACGATAGGCGACTTGACCTCGTGCAGCCCAGCCTCCTCGGCAGCTGGCTTCGCCGGAGCCGGTGGGGCCGGCGAGGAAGCCGGCGGCGCCGGGGAGTACTCCATTGGCGGCACGTAGGCGGGCGGGGCCATGTGCACAAAGCGGGTCTCCGCCGGCGCGGCGCCATGAGCTTCCACGGCGCGCTTGATCCGCACCTTGACGTCGCCGCGTTCCAGCTCGAACTCGGCGATATCCTTCTCGATTAAGAACTCGATGAGTTCCTTCAGCTCTTTTTGGTTCATGAGCAGACGACAGGGCCGCTTTCTTACACGGCGAGGAGTTCCTTGGTGGTGGGAGTCAGCACCTCGCACGAGGTTGTGGTGACGACCACCATGTCCTCGATGCGGACTCCGCCGTAGCCAGGAACATAAACGCCGGGCTCGATGGTAATCACCATCCCCGGCCGCAGGACTTCCTGCTGCCCGTGGGCGATGCGCGGCGGTTCGTGGATCTCCAGCCCCACGCCGTGGCCGGTGGAATGGGTGAAGTACCGCGCCAGACCCGCGCGCCGCAGCAAGGAACGCGCCGCCCGGTCCACCTCACCCACCGTCCTGCCGGGCCGCACCGCCTCGACGGCAGCCTGTTGCGCGTCCCGCACCGCCTGGTACAGCCTGCGGACCTCCGCCGTGGGCTTGCCCACGTGCACGGTGCGGGTCATGTCCGAACAATAACCGCGAAGTATAACACCGAAGTCGAGCACCACGAATCCGCGCCGTGGAATCGGCTGCGCTGAGGCCAGCCCGTGCGGCAAAGCCGAGCGCGGACCCGCCGCCACGATGGTCTCGAACGACATGCCGTCGGCGCCGGCACATCGCGCGGCGTACTCCAGCTCGGCCGCCACGGCCCGCTCCGGCACGCCAGGATGGATGGCGGCGACGGCCTTGTCGAACAGGCTCGATGCCAGTCGCACCGCAGCACGCATGCACTCCACCTCGGCCGGCTCCTTGACCATTCTGTGCTTCTCCACCAACCCCTGGGTCTGGCGCACGCGAGTCTTGGGGCGCAACGTGCGCGCAACCTGCGCCGCCGCCGCCATGCTCAGGTGCTCGCTTTCCACGCCGACAGTCTTAGCCTTGGAATCGGCGACGGCGCGCGCCGCGGCATCCAAAATCGGGCCCTTGGGCACGACCACCCTCGCACCCTCGACTTCGGCCCCCGCCTGTTCCCGGTAACGTCCGTCGGTGAAGAATGTGGGCCTGCCGTTCGCCACCAACAGCACACTGGCGCTGCCCGTGAACCCGCACAGGTAGCGGACGTTTGGCGAGTGCGTCACCAGCAGCGCGTCGAGGCGGCTGGCGTCTAGCACTTGCGCCACTCGGCGCTGGCGCCCGCCATAGTCCATCACGTCCTCGGGTGATTGATTCGTGACCATTGAATCATTGGGTGGTGCAGCTGCCATTGCCGATTGTAAATGGCCAGCATGCCGCTACTAAACAAAGGCCCCCGGTGGTTGCCGGGGGCCGTCGGTCGGTCTGGTTGTAGCTGGTTGACTACGTCTGGATGATCTTGGGAGTGATGAAGAAGAAGAGCTCCTGCGTTTCGGTTTTTACCAGCCGGTGCTTGAACAGATTGCCGAGCGCCGGGATGGAGCCGAGCAGCGGCACCTGGTCGATGGTTACCGAGTTCTTGGTGGAGATAACGCCGCCGATGACCACGGTTCCTCCGTCCGTCACCAGCACCTGGGTCAGCGCCTGCTGGGTGAGCAGGGTGGGGTTATTGCCGACCTGTTGTGAGAAGTCAGGCGTGGTGTTCTCCACGTCCACATTCAGGAAGATGGTATTCTCAACCGTGATCTGCGGAGTCACGGTAAGGCGGAGGAACGCGTCTATATAGGTCGTGGTTGCCGGTCCATTCAACTGGGCGGCAGTCACCACCGGGATGCGGACGCCCTGCTTCACGACAGCCTGGATGTTGTTCTGGGTCACGATGCGTGGCCGCGACAGGATCTTCAGCAGACCGCGCGACTCCGCCGCCGTGAGGACGACATCGAGGCGGTAGTTGGCTCCAAAGTTAACCAGAGAAAGGCCGCTGGTGGGACCGGTTGCTGGCAGGTTGCTGAACAGCGGGATGCCCGTGCTGGTCCCAGAGCCGGTTCCGCTGCCGCTCCCGCTTCCGCTCCCGCTGCCGCTTCCGCTCCCGCTGCCGCCCCCAGCGATGAAGCTGGGCGGGCTGGTCGTGATGGGGCTGTTGCCGACGGCGCTGGCGCCGCCCACGGACGTGCTGGCTCCGGCCCAGGCAAAGCCGAGCTGGGTACCGATGTCACGGGCGAAATTGCGCGTCGCTGCCACCACCCGGGCTTCGATCTCCACTTCGGGCGTCTTGCGGTCCAGTTGCGTCAGCAGGCGGTCGATCTCGGGGAAGACCTGCGGGATATCCATGATAATGAGCGCGTTGGTGCGAGTGTCGGAGACGATTTCGCCACGCTTGGAGAGGAACTTCTTGATGGTGGGCACCACGTCCTTGGAGTGGGCATAGCTCAGGAATCGCGTGACCGTGATCCTGGATGCAGCCAGCGCCTGGGCTTCCACCTGCGCGGTGCGCGACTCGGCTTCGCGCTTCAGCGTATCCACGGTGGCGATGCGCAGCACGTTGCCGTCAAGCTCACGCTCCATCCCGTTGTTCTTGAGCACGATGTCGAGTGCGTGGTCCCACGGCACGTCGTCCAGCACCAGTGTCAGGGTGCCGTGGACGTTGGGATCGAGCACCACGTTCAGGCCGCTGATCTCGTGGATCAGGCGGAAGAAGTCCTTCAGATCCACATCTTTCAGGTTCACAGATATGGGTTCACCCGTGTACTTGGGTCTGCCGGTCATCGACATTGGCGGCGGAACTGCGGGCTGCTGCGCTGCGCTGACCGGCGTGGCCGCGTGCAGGCTGGCGCTGGCTCCTGGCTGAACCGGAGCATTGGACAACGCAACCTCGGTCTTGCCGCCGGAGAACTTGGAAGCTGCGTCGGCGGCACGGGCGGCCGGCTCGTCGGCCTCCGTCTTGGGCTTGTAGTTCGGCTGCACCACCACAAAGTCCTGGGCAGCCGGTGCCGGCGGAGTTGTGGCTGCTGGATTGGCCGGCGGCATGGCACGGGCCGCTTCTTTCGCAGCCTCGCGACTGGCGGCAGCGGCTTCACTCACGGGTTGGGGAGCGCTGGCCTGCGCAACGGTTTGTGGCGCGACCGCGGGGGCCTTGGGAAGCACAGGCATGGTCGGCGCGGCCGCCGGCGGGACTGGAGGCGCACCCAGGCTCGCCACTTGGGAGGGAGCGTGCAGCTTCACCCGCAATCCATTCTGCGACGGAATCAATTCGTAATCGCGAGCTGCTTCCAGGTCTACGACCACCCGTGTCACGGGAGGATTCACCTGGTAGAGCGCCATGCGGACGGCTTTGATGTTGTCACTCTTGACCGGTACCTGCACCGGGCGAAGGGTGCGGGCGTTTTCCAGATCAACGACGATCCGGTCAGGATCGGAAATCCTGCTGACCGTCGGCTTGAGCTGGCCGTTGCTGCGGATCTCGAGCTCGATGCCCTGGCTGCCGTGAATCACATTGACGCTGCGGACCCAGACCGGCTGATTCGTCTTCTCGGCCTGGTGCGGGGTGACCTCTATGGGGTCCGCGGACGGCGCTGGCACGGCCTGCACGGCCTGGCTGGCAGGTGGAGCCGGCGTCGCAGGGGCCGATGCCGCGGCCGGCGCGTCCGACTTGGCCGGTGCCGCAGGGGCCGCGTTCGCCGCTGCTGCCGGCGCTTCCACTGGGGTCACGCGCACTTCCAGCGAGCCTTTATCCTGGTTGAAAGTAACGAAGGGAGCGCCGCTCAGTGTTAATTCCACGCGCGCGACGTCGGTGCCACCCGTGCCCTGGAATGACTCCACACGGTAGGCGGTGACCCCGGGGCCCTGCACGGACTGGCTCTGTCCTTGCAGCACGCCGGCGGAGACTCCGGGCAGATCGACCAGCAGCAGATTATCGGAAGGCCGATACTCAGTGTGAGTGAAGGCGCCGCTGGCGCGGATCGTAATGGTCGTGGTGGTGCCCTGGGTGCTGATGCTGACCGCGGTCAGTTGCGGCCCGGCGGCCGCCGCCATCATCGACAGCACCAGCACCATCAGGAAAATGCCCAGCAGTTGCTTTCCCCTCATCTTGTGTCTCCCCATCCCGCCTTCCGCGGGATGTGCGGCAATGTGACCCCTGCCGCTGAGGTTGACCCTCTTGAGTTCTTCCATCGGCGGCCACGCCGCCACCCGCCGCTTGCACCCCAGCGCGCCAAAAGCAGGCGCGCCGGGGACCCCGCCGTTACGCCGACGGGGCTGTAACTCTCTTCACCACTTCCCGCGTAGCCTGGTGTCCGATGCGATCCACCGTGTTTTCCTTGAAGACGACGGAGTCGCCGGTGATGCGCACCACGTATCCATTGAACACCGGGTCGTTCTCGCGCAAGAAGTAAGCCTTGTTCACCGAGTTGGCCACCACCGCGATCATGCCGTTCGCCGTCTTCACCACGCCCCGCAGCACTAACTGATCGATCACCAGGCAGCGCTTGCCACTGGAGCAATTACTTGCCGGCCGTGCCCCGGGAGCGGTGGAAATGGGGCTGATGAAGGGATCGCGTTTGCCCAGGCCGGGGTTGCGTTCCGGGCCCGCAATGTCTGCCGCCGCGTTGTCGCCGTTATCGTGGCTGCTGTTGACGGTGATGGGGCTGGGCGCCGGAGCGCTCGTCACCTCGACACGCGCTGGCGGAGGAGGCGCGGCTTGCGCGGCCGCCGATCCCTGGCCGCCCAGGATCCGCCGGACTGTGGCGGGCGCATCCGGACGCTGCCCGAAGGCCCCGCAGCTTGCGATCAGCATGATAAAAAGCGTTTTCTTGAGCATTGCCGTTTTTCCTACCTTGCGGGCGCATTCGCCGGCTTCAGCGGCGCCGCCTGCGGACTGCCGTCATGACTGAAGAAGGTGGTGGCCATACAGTTCACCACCACGCTTTCGCTGGGCGCATATTGGTACGTCTTGCGCACCTTAGCGTCACTCGGCTTCTTCACCGAGGCCATCTGCAATCCACCCACGTTGATGATCCGTTCCAGCTTGCTGGTGCGGTCGAAGAAGTTGAGCACCGAGTAGTACGGGCCGTCGATGTCCATCTCGAACGGCGCCTCAGTGTAGAACTCGCGCGAGGAGACCGCCTTCGAGGTGTAGCGGCGGATTTCCACTCCCGCGCTGGCCGCCGTGGCCTGCATGATGTGCATGAACTGGTCGGCTTCCTTCTCGTCGGGGACGATCTTCTTCAGGATCTCGAGTTGCTGCTGCAGGGCCGCGATCTTCTGCTCCAGTTCCTTTTCCTTGTCGCGGTACGGCCGCAGCAGAGAGTTCTCGCGCTGCTTGGCTTGCAGCGCGGCGCTGGCGACGTGATTGGCTTCTGTCATGCGTCGCAACTGCAGGAAATAGAACCCGACCGTCAGAGCTACCGCTCCGCCCACGATCATGGCCAGTTGTGTCTTGCCCGGCAATTCGCTGAACTTCGCCATACGTGACCGTCCCGGTTACGATTTCTGCGGCTGCGCTTGCTTCTCGCAGACCAAAGTAAAATTGAACGCCTGCATGCCGCGCACCTGGTCGTCCTGGAAGGACTCCTTCATCTCCACGTTCTTGAAGTAGCCGGTACGCTTCAGATTCGCCATGAGATTGGCAACGGCATCGATGCTCAGGGCCGTGCCTTCGATGTTGATGTTGGCGCCGTCATCGTTCATCTTGTTGAGCCAGACGGCGTCGGTCGAGTTCACCGTGTCGCCGATCATGGTCAGCAGTTGCTTGGGGCCGGACTGGGCTGCCCGCAGCCGGTCGATGACGTCTACTCGCCGCTGGTACAGTTCCGCCTGCTTGTTCTTCTGCTCCACGCGAGCCTTTACCTGGAGGAGTTCGCGGTTCTCCTTGTCCGCTTTCGCCATCTCGACGGCGATCCGCCGGCCCTCAAGGTTCAGCTTGTACCACCAGCCCAGGTTCACCACCGCGGTGAGAATGACCAACACCAGCGCCACCACCAGGGGGTTGGGCCCGGAGCCGCTGACGACCGGCACTGGCGCCGTCCGCTTGCCCCGCTTCGATCTCGGAATGCTCAGCAGATTGATGCGGATCATAGGTTTTCAAAACTCCTTAAGGCCAGACCCACGGCCACCGCCAACTGGCCGGCGTTCTGGTCGACCAGTCCGACGGTCTCACCCAGCGGCAGCCCCACCCGCTGAAAGGGGTTGAGCAACTCCACAGGGATGGAAAACTCCTGGCGCAGCGCCTCGATCAGGCCCGGCACCTTGGAGGAGCCGCCGGCCAGATAAATGCGCTCGATGTGCTCGCCCGGCGCGGTTGCCCGGAAGAAGTCGAAGGTCTTCTGGATCTCCAGCACGATGATCTCGGTGACCTGCTGCAGGATGGGGGCCTTGGCATCGGCACTGACCGTGCCCACCTGCTGGCCCAGCTTGAGCGCCTCGGCATCGTCGAAGCTGAGGTCCAGTTCCTTCTGCAGCGAGTCGGTATACTGATTGCCGCCCACGCTGACATCGCGCGTGAACAGCGGCGTCGAGCCCTTCACGATGTTGATGTTCATCACGCTGGCGCCCAGGTTGAGCAGGGCTACCGTCGAGCCTGGCGCTGGATCGTAGTTGTATTCGTAGCAGTTCTGCAGCGCGAAGGCATCGATGTCCACGATAGCCGGTGTCCTGCCGGACAGCGAGAGCACGTTGGTGTAGTTCAGGATCTTGTCCTTCTTGACCGCAACCAGAAGCACCTCCATCTGCGGCCCGCTGAGGTCATCGGAGAGGATCTGGAAGTCGATGTTGACGTCGGTGATGTCGAAGGGAATATGCTGCGCCGCCTCAGTCCCGATGTGCTCGGCCAGTTCCTGCTCGCTCATGGTGGGAATTGAGATTCTCTTCACGATCACCGAGTGCCCGCTCACCGAGGTCGCTACCAGCTTGGACTTCATGGTGTTCTCAGCGAAGATCTTGCTGATGGCGCTGGAGACCGAGCCGGAATCCACGATCATCGAGTCCACCACGATGTCGCTGGCCAGGGGCTCGAAGCCGATGTGCACCACCTCGATTTGCCCCTTGCTTTTTTTCAACTCGATGGCCTTGATACTGCTGGAGCCGATGTCCAGCCCCACGACGTTTTTCGCTGCTCCTATTCCGAACATGAAAGCCTCTAGTTCCCCGCCATGGCGGTGCGTGCGGCCCTTGGTTTCTTTTTCCCCCGGCCTTCCCCCAGCACGCTCTTGCGCTCCATCCACGCATCCAGGATGGTCTTCTTGAACTTCCAGCGGTTGCCGAGCTTGAAGGCAGGGAATTTCTCTTCGTACACGTACTTGTAGAGGGTGTCCGGACTGACGCCCAGGTATTGTGAAGCTTGCCGTATGTTCATCACTTCACGCGCTTCGGCCATGCCACTTACGCCCTTTCACAGGAGAGGCCACCAGCAATCACAGGCAATGGCCTCTATCCGGCCTGGGACTCCGGACCTCACACAGAACCTGCTTTTTCGGGGGAGACTGCGCGTGTTATACCAGTCTCGTGGTAAGTACTGTCAAGGTACTAATCCCTGTTTTATCCGTGTTTTAGGGGGATTTTAGGGCATGTACTTCTGGAGTGGGCCCAAGCGATGGTCAATATAATGTAGAGAAATGCCAACAACCCCACAATAGGTAGGGTTGTTAACGCGGCAGATTCGAAAACCGCGCGCTCCTCGTTACCGAAGTATTACAGCTCCTGTTTCCTCCCGAGCATGAGCTTACACGGCGAGTTGAAGGTCGATGCAAGTTATTGATACATAGATATTTAGAAATTAATGCAGCCGACCCGCCGCCAGTCCTCAGTCCCCGTTTTCATGCTACCGCCGGGGCGTACTTCTGAAGCGGCAGCTCGCGCATCATCGCTTGGAATTCGCGGCAGTCCAGAGACTGCGGACCGTCTGACAAAGCGCGCTCCGGGTTGGGATGGACCTCGATAATCAGTCCATCCGCGCCCACGGCGATGGCCGCCTTCGACACCGGCGCGATCAAGCTGCGCCTTCCGGTGCCGTGCGAAGGATCGGCGATCACCGGCAGGTGCGAGAGTTCCTTGGCCAGGGCGACCGCGGCCAGATCAATCGTGTTACGAGTCTCGGTCTCGAAGGTCTTGATGCCGCGCTCGCACAGCACCACGTTGGGATTGCCGCCGGTGAGAAGATATTCCGCCGCCAGTAGCCACTCCTTCACCGTGGCGGAGGGTCCGCGCTTCAGCAGCACCGGCTTGTCGACGGTCGCGAGGCGTCGCAGCAGGGCGAAGTTCTGCATGTTGCGCGCGCCCACCTGGAGCATGTCGGCGTGCTCGCAGATAGTGTCCACGTCCTCCGTGCTCATCACCTCGGTGACCACGGGCAGGCCAGTCTCGCGCCGCGCCTCCGCCAGCAAGTCAAGCGCCTCCTCGCCCAGACCCTGGAAGTCATAAGGAGACGTGCGCGGCTTGTAGGCGCCTCCGCGCAGCATGCGGGCGCCGGCGTTCTTCACCGCCCGCGCGGTAGCGAGCAGTTGGTCCCAGGATTCCACCGAGCACGGTCCGGCGATGACCACCACCGGTTCGCCGTTGCCGATGCGCACGCCTCCGACTTCGACCACCGTCCCGCCGGGCCGCACCTGGCGGCTCACCAGCTTGTAAGGCTGGGCGATGGCGACGACGTTATCCACGCCGGGCGCAGCCTGCAGGGCTTCGAGTTCGTGGCGGCGGCCATTGCTGCCGACCGCCGCAACAATCGTGCGCTCAACACCGCGGGTAATGTGCGCCTGGTATCCGGCCTCGCGGATGCGCTCGATGACGTGCTCGATCTGCTGCTCGGTGGCTGTATCCTTCATGTTCACGATCATGACCTGATCTCCTTCCCGGACAAATAAAAAGCCGCGATCCTTGAGAGATCGCGGCTTTGGGCTTTCTGAACTTGTGCGCCTTACATCAGGCTGGCACGCACCGAGCGCCCGCGCCGCTACTCTCGAACCAGTAGCGGTAGCTAAAGCCAGCGCTAAATCGGGTGGCGTGCATAGCGAAGTAGGAATATACGCACACCTGGCATGCGCGTCAACCCCTGTTTTTGCCTTAGGCCGTTGTATCGCCGGCGTCTCGCCGGCTGTCGTGAGTTAGTTCACGTCGAACTGCTCCTGATGCAGCATGGGGTCCGATTTCACGATCACCGTGCGCCCAGTCAGCTCTTCCATCTCCTGCAGCCAGCGTCCGCCGTTCGCCTTGAGCGCTTTGACGACCTCGGGATTGGCACGCAGCATGATGTCGCTGCGATCCGTGTGCTTCGCCATCTTGCGCATCTCGACGTAGATCTCGTTGCAGATGGTGGTCACCGATTTCACCAGGCCGGTGCCGGTGCAGTACGGGCAAGGCGCGCCCAGGGTGCGCTCCAGCGACTGGCGCACGCGCTTGCGCGTGATCGCCACTAGGCCGAAATCATTGAACGCGAGCACCTTCGAGGGCGCGCGGTCGTGCTTGAGTTCCTCTTCCAGCGCCTGCAGGACCTTCTGGCGGTTGCGGCGCTCGTCCATATCGATGAAGTCTATGACGATGATGCCGCCCAGGTCGCGCAACCGGATCTGGCGCACGATCTCGCGGATGGCGTCCACGTTGGTCTTGACGATCGTGTCCTCCAGGCGCGCGGTCTTGCCCACGTATTTGCCAGTGTTGACGTCGATCGCCACCAGCGCCTCGGTCTGGTTGATGACGATGGACCCGCCGCTCTTCAGCCACACCTTCGATTTCAGCGCCTTGTTGATCTCTTCCTGGATGTTGAACTGCTCGAACAGCGGGGTTTCCTTGGTGTAAAGCTTCACGCGCTTGACCAGGCCGGGCTGGAAGCGGCTGATGAAGCGCAGTACCCGCTCGTACTCCTGCTCCGTGTCCACCCAGATCTGGGTGAAGTTGGCGGTCACCTGGTCGCGCAGAATGCGCTCCACCAGGTTCAGGTCGTGGTAGATCAGCGCCGGGGCCTTGCTGGATTCGGCGCGGCTGCGGATCTCCGTCCACAGATTGAACAGGAAGCGCACATCGGCGCGCAGATCGTCGTCGCTCGCGCCCGCCGCCGCGGTGCGCACGATGAAGCCTCCCTGGCCCTGGTGCTCGGCCAGGATCACGCGCTTCAGCCGCTGCCGCTCTTCGTCGCTGGCGATCTTGCGCGACACCCCGATGTGGTTCACCGTCGGCATGAACACCAGGAACCGCCCGGGCAGCGCGATGTGGCTGGTGATGCGCGCTCCCTTCTTGCCGATCGGTTCCTTGGCGATCTGCACCAGGATCTCCTGGCCTTCCTTGAGCAGGTCAGTGATCCTGGGCGCAGGACCGCGCTGGATGTTGCGGCGCGAGCTCATGCGGCGCCCGCCACGGCGGCCACCCCGGCCGCGGCGATGATCGAACGGCTGCCGCTCGGCCCGTTGCTGGAACCCGGCGGTGCCGGGGACTCCGCGGGTTTCAGCGCGGGCTTCGCCCTGTTCGCCCTGGCCGTTCACCCCGCCGGCGATAGCTTCCTCTTCCTCCTCGAATTCCTCCTCGCCCTGCTCCTCGCCTTCCTCCTCGAATTCCTCTTCTGTCTCAACTCCGGCGCGGTCGGCAGCGGCTTCTTCCATGGCTTCGGTCTGGTCAGCAGCATCCACGGCCGGTGCGGCAGTGCTGGGCGCGTCGCGATGGAAGGTCTCTTCTTCCAATTCCTCGTAGTCGGCGACGTCGAGATCGTCTTCCACCTGCGGGAGGTCAGCTTCGTCCTCCTCGATCTCCTCCTCCTCGATCAGGCCGGAGCCGGGTTTGAAAGCCGCAGCGGCCGATGGCTCGTCGGACGCCGGGGAACGCTCGCTCCGCGCCGAAAATGCCGTTCCAGGTTCCTCGCCTTCCGTCTCCGCTTCTTCGCCGCCGAAGACGCCCGCAACGTTCATCTGGTCAAAGCGCTCTTCTTCGTCGTCGTCCAGAGTCGGTGGTGTCTCGTGGCTCTCCGGAACGGCAGCTCCGGCGCCGAAGCTTCTGCGCGCTTCCGTGGCCCCGGAGAACGGACGCGACTCTGCCTCGTGTTCGCGCTCGAGGGAATCGCTGAGCGGCTCCATGGAGGCCGCCAGCGCGGCGGCATCGGCCGCCTGTTCGGCAGCCTCGGTGCTCACCCCGGCCGCAGTCGGCGCCGGGGCAGCCAGGTGCTGGTACTTGGAGATGGATTCACCGGGCAGGATGATGGGCTGGTATGCGGGCACCGGCGTACTCGCCGGTCCCTGCGGACGCTGCTGCTCCTGGCGAGCGAACTTGCTCTCCGGGAAGCCGCGGCCGCGTCCACGACGGCGACGGCGGCCACGCCAGCGACCTCCGCCCTCGCCGTTGGCGTCGTTCTCGGGACCACGTGCCGGCTGGGAAGCCGCTGGACGAGCGATCTCCTGCTCCTCGGCAACGGCCTGCACCGGCTCGGCGGGCGGAGGCGGGAGAGCTTCGGCTCGCGGCTGCACCCCGTTGCGGGTGGCATCCTCATGGGCGCGCGAGACCACCTGCTCGAACTCTTCCTGGTCTTCCTGCTCCTCCAGGAAGTCGGTCACGTAGAGAAACGCATCGCGCTCCAGACCAACATCCACAAACGCCGACTGCATACCCGGAAGCACGCGGGTGACGCGTCCTTTGTAAATGGATCCCGCGAGCGTGTACTCGTTCTCGCGTTCAAAATAGATTTCAGCTAGCTGGTCTTCCTCGACCACCGCCACCTTGGTCTCATGTGGCGTCGAGGCGACGTAAAGTTCCTTCGACATACTGTCTCCGCTGCCGCTCGCTGGTGCGAACGGCCTCTACCGGCACGGAAACGTGAGGAGGGGACGACTTGCCGCCGGAACGCGATTGCGTCCGGCGATCGGTCTGGGACGAAGCATGGAAGCGCGGACTTCTGAGCTTTCCAGAAAGGTCCGGCGGCGCTGGGGTAGGATTCTCAGGCTACGGCTCGGAATCTTTTCACCTATGCGTCATCGCAGGACTTGTGGCCTCCCTGCCGAAGCGTTCTCGTTGCCTGGCAACGCAATCTTGCTTCGGCGGGGCCGTTACCCGCCCTGCGGCGCTTGTTTCGCTTCAATCCTGTCCGGCCCCTCATTTGTGCGGCCGGTCTCCGCCCTCTTCTCGTGGGGCGATACGAAAATCCTGTTCGGGCCGCCTGCGGCGGCCGCGAATAAATCAAGCCACGGCCTTTCGCCCGCGGCGTACGAACGTCAGTTCACGAAGCGGCGCATGCGTATGTTCATCACCATGCCCAGCGCCAGGAACATGAACAACACTGACGAGCCGCCATAACTCATAAGCGGCAAAGGTATCCCGGTGACCGGCATATAGCCGACCACCATGCCGACATTCACCAGGATGTGGAAAAACAATACCGCCACCACACCCATGACCACAAACGAGCCGACGCGGTCAGGCGCCGTCTGCGCGTTGTGGACCAGACGCATCAGCAATAAGAAGTATAGCAGCAGGACGGTGACGGCGCCCACAAATCCGTGCTCTTCGCACCAAGCGGCAAAAATGAAGTCGGTCTGCGGCACGGGCAGGAACATCCCCTGTGTTTGCGTGCCCTTAGTGATGCCTTTCCCCCACAATCCGCCGGAACCGACGGCGATGAGGGATTGCTGGACTTGGTACCCCGACCCCTGCGGGTCCGCCTCTGGTTCGCGGAAGCTGACCAGCCGCTCTTTCTGGTAGGGCCTGAGCCCGTAGTGCCAGACGACGGGTACGGCCAACGCTCCCAGCAGGATGATGGCGGCAGCATGTTTCAGCCGGAGCCCGCCCAGGAACAGCGCCATGACCAGCACCGGGATGTAGGTGAGTGCCGTCCCCAAGTCAGGCTGTTTGAGGCCCAACAGCATGGGCACGCCGGCAAGTCGCCCCGCTTTGACGATATCGCTCAGAGAGGCTTCCCTCTGGTGCAGGTCGCTGAAGTACTTGGCCAGCGCCAAGATAAGCACCAGCTTTACCCACTCGGAAGGCTGAAAGTGTTGCCCGCCGGGTATTTGGATCCAGCGCCGCGCGCCCAGGTATTTCTTGCCGAACAGCAGCACGGCCACGAGCGAAACTATGGATGCGATGTAGAACCAGTGAACCTTGTCGAGCAGGGCGTGATAGTCGATCAAGCTAACCAGAAACATCAGCACCACGCCCGCCATGATCCAGTACACCTGCTTGGTGTGCACCCCGGCGAATTTGGTGTGCAGGGTGGCGCTGTAGATCTCCATCACTCCCAGGCCGCAGATCAGCAGCACGAAGGTGAGCAGCAACCAGTCGAAATCGCGCAGGGAGAAATAGCGGCTCATTGGCCCGCTCCGATAGGTCTGGTCTCGGGAAGAGCCGCCGCTGGTGGCTCGAGACCTGGAGCCGCCGGAGCGCGATGGCGCTGCTCGCGATCGAGTGGAACGCGGAAACGGCCGGCTTGCATGCCGTCAGGATTCCCTTCCGCCGCGCGGTTCCAGACTGCGGCCACATCGGCGGCTCCGCGCGCTGGAATTTCCGCCATCTTCACGGCGCGCTTGCGCTGCTTCTCGACATAGGCCTTGATGACTTGCGCACACACGCGCGCCGCCAGATAGCCGTGCTCGCCTTCCTCCAGCAGTACCGTCACTACAATCTCCGGATTGCGGCGGGGCGCGACCCCCACGAACCAGCCGTTGTCCTTGAATTTCGCCTTGTTGGCCGCGAGCTTGGCCTTACCCACGTTGCTGATGGTCTGCGAACTGCCGGTCTTGCCCGCGAAGTCGATGCCCTCGAGGTGGGCGCTGGGCGCGGTGCCGATGGGATTCACTACATTAGCCATGGCGTCGGTGATGATTTCCCAGTTCGCTTCATCAATAGGAACCTTCACCTCATCCGGATGCTGGGCTTGTGCCTGGCGGAGGTTGGCAGGCAGTTCATCAGGGAACGCCACGTGCGGCCGTCGCAGCGCGCCGTCAGAAGCGATGCCGCCGAGGGCGCGCGCCAACTGGATGGGCGTCACCGCCACGGCGCCCTGTCCGATGCCCACCGAGATCGTCTCCCCCGCGTACCACTTTTCCTTGAAATTCTTGATTTTCCACTCTTCCGAGGGCATCACGCCGCTGACTTCGCTGGGAAGGTCGATGCGGGTCTTCTGGCCCAGCCCGAGCGCCATGGCGTACTTGGCGATGCGCTCGATGCCCAGCTTGTCGGCCAGGGTGTAGAAGAACGAATCGCAGGACTGGTAAATGGCTTTGCTGATGCCCACCTCGCCGTGGGTAGTGTGCTGCGCGGTGATCCAGCACTTGAAAAAGCGGCCATAGAACGTCTTGCCTCCGCCGCAGACCACGTTCATCTTCTGCGCGACGCCTTCTTGTAATCCGGCAGTCGCCATGATGATCTTGAACACCGACCCTGGCGCGAGTTGCGCCTGAATGGCTTTGTTGAGCAGGGGATGATTCTCGTCGGTCACCAGCTTGTTCCACTCGTTGCGCTTGATGCGCACCGCGAAATCATTGGGATCGAACGTCGGCCGGCTGACCATGGCCAGCACTTCGCCGTTGCGCGGGTCCAGGGCGACGATGGCGCCGTTCTTGCTGCTGGCATCGATGGCCTCTTCGGCTGCGATCTGCAGGTCCAGGTCGACGGTCAGCTTCAAGGGCTTGCCGGGCACGGCCGGGGTCTCGCTCAGCCGTCCCACTTCTTTGCCGCGGCTGTTGACCAGCGCGCGCCGCGAGCCGTCCTTGCCGATCAGCATGTCGTTGTAATACTGCTCCACGCCCGACTTGCCCACCACGTCGCCGGGCTCATAGAGCTCGAACTGCGGCTGGTTGAGTTCCTCCTCGCTGACCTCGCCCACGTAGCCGATCAGGTGCGCCATAAAACCGTTCTTGGGATACAGGCGGCGATGCACCATGATGGTTTCCAGCTCCGGCAGCTCGATCTTGTGCGATTCGACGAAGGCCAGTTCGTCCGGCGTGATGTCATCCTTGAGCACCAGGGGCTGGAACTGGGGAGCATAGGCAAACCTGCGGAGCCGTTCACGAACAGTGTCGGAGTCCATGTGCAGGCCGGCGGCGATCCGTTCCACGTCGGCGTTCAGATCGCGGGTCTGGTCGCGCAGCAGCAGCACCGAAAACGAAGGGTAGTTGTCCACAATGACGCGGCCCTCGCGGTCCAGAATCTTGCCGCGCGGCGCAAGGATGGGTATGGTGCGGATGCGGTTGCGCTCCGCCAGCGTCTCGTATTTTTCCGTGCCCGCGACCTCCAGCCGCGCCAGGCGGAAGATCAACACCACCATCACCGCCAGGATTACGTACTGCACGGCCGTTAGCTTGAACTGCGGGACTTTGTCGTCGCGATCCATAAAAACAGTAGTCAGTAGTCAGCGCAATCAGGTCGCCGCCCGCATCACCCTGTCCAAAATCACAAATTACAAATCACAAATTTCTTCACGTGCCGTGCTTGAAGCGATCCAAAACCGCGAACAGCACAATCGCGGCCACGCCGTTCAGCAAGGCCGCCAGCAGCGTGCGCACCCACAGCCACTCCATTGTTACGCCCAGTATGTTTCTGGCGACCAGGAAATACACAGCCTGGTGCACCAGATAGAACCCGCCAGTGACCAGCAGCCTGGTGCCGGGGTTCTCCACGTCGATCTTCACACCCAGAGACGATGCGCCGTAGCCAACCACCGTTTTGGCGACGCCATAGAGCCCGATGGCCTGGTGGGTCAACGCGTCCTGGATCAAGCCGATGATTGCGCCCGTCAGCAGCCCAGCCACCTGGCTGCGCCTGGCCACCGCGAAAAAAACCGTCACCAGTAGGGGCAGATCGAAAATGGCAAAAGAGCGGAATCTAACGGGCACGAATGCCTGAATGACCAGCGCCATGATCGGGATCAGCACGCTGGCGATCGGTCCGAAGCGATAGACCTCGATCTCTTCCCGGCTGGTGCGGACAATGGGCATGTCGGTCATCGCGAGACTTCCTCGCCTGGCGGTGTCTGCGGCGGCGGAGCGGCCGGTTTTGGAGGTTGCCCAACCGAGTTGATCGGTTTGGGCTTTGCGGCTTCGCTGCTCGCGGCAGGCTTGCTCGCTGCTGGCTTAACAACCGCAGGTTTGGTTGCGGCTGCATCGGTCGTTGTAGCCCCCGATGCGCCTGCCGGCGGGGTGGTCCCTGAGGGCTTGACAGCGGGTTTTGTTCCAGTCGCGTCGGTCGTCACACCTGCGTTTTGCGCGGTCGAAGGCTTCGGAGCGCCAACCGTTTGCTTCGTCGTTGTTGAGGTACCGCCGGTCTGTAGCTGCCCTGTTGCAGGCTTCGCCGACTGGCCCAAGGCCGTGCTGGGGGTCGTCGCGGGCGGGCTCGGCTTCGGCGTCGGAGTGGTGACGGTGGTCCCGGCTGGTGGCTTCGTGGTAGTCGTCTGGCTCGCGGCCACACCGGTCGCGGAAACAGCAGGCTTCTGCGGGACGCGGGGCAGGCGTTCGGCCAGAATGTCGGCCGCCCGCACCGGCCCGGAAGGCTCCGGAGTCTGCGGCGTGTTCTCGATGATCTTGGTAACCACCAGCACCTCTTCCAGACGGCTGAGGTTGGCGGCAGGCTTGACGCGTATGTTCAGGAAAAGATCGCTGCCCGGATTGGTCTGCTGCACCGTGCCGACAGGAAGTCCTTTGGGGAAGATGCGGTCGCCGCCGCTGGTCAGCACACGCTCTCCCGGCGCCACCTTCTCATCGCTCATGACGTAGCGCATCATGATTTCGCCCACGGCCGTCCCCTGCAGAATACCCTGCAGACGCGATGATTCCAGGATGGCGCCCACGCCGCTGGAGGAATCGTTGATGAGCAGCACCTGCGAGGAAGCGTGAAACACACGCAACACCTTGCCCACGATGCCGTCGGGGGTGATCACCGCCATATCGGGCTTGATGCCGTCGCTGGCCCCTTTGTCAATGTAGACGACGTGCGACTGATCGCTGCCGCTGGCGCCGATCACCTGGGCCGCCACCGTCTGCGAGATGAACTGTTCCTTGAACCCGAACAGCGCCTGCAGCCGCCGTGCCTGGGCCGCATCCTCGCTCAACCGCACTTGCTCGATGCGCAGGCGCTCGACTTGCGCTTTCAGATCACGGTTCTCGTGGCGCACGCCGCGCAAGTACAGATAGTTTCTCCAGACATTGCGGACACCCAGGCTGGTGTCCACCAGGGCCTTCTCGAGGGGGGTGATGGCGCTCACTACCCAGAAGCGGATGAGGCGGGTGCTGCCGCTCTCGGTGGTCCGCTTCACCTGCACCGCCAGTCCCAACACCTGCGCGAAAAGGACAAGCACCAGAATGCTGGCGTTGCGGTACCGAGTGAAGAAGTTTTCCACGGGGCAGGTCTAGGCTTCCAATCTCAGGTTACCGGTTCCGGCGCTGCTCGCCAATGCCGGGTCTTACTCGATCGAGATCTTCCGCAGCAGCTTGAAGTCGCTGAGCATCTTGCCGGTACCCAGAACCACCGAGGCGAGGGGATCGTCCGCGATGGAGACCGGCAACCCGGTCTCTTCGCGGATGCGCTTGTCGAGGTTCTTCAGCAGGGCGCCGCCGCCGGTGAGCACGATGCCGCGGTCGCTGATGTCGGCGGAAAGCTCCGGGGGCGTGCGTTCCAGGGCCACACGGATGGCGTTCATGATGGTGGCCACGCACTCGCCCAGGGCTTCCCGAATCTCGCTGTCGTCCACGGTGATGGTCTTCGGCACGCCCTCAATCAGGTTGCGGCCCTTGATCTCCATGGTCAGCGGTTTGTCCAGGGGGTACGCCGAGCCGATCTCGATCTTGATCTGTTCCGCCGTGCGCTCGCCGATCAGCAGGTTGTACTTGCGCTTCAGGTAATTCATGATGGCTTCGTCCATCTGGTTGCCGGCCATGCGCACGGAACGCGAATAGACGATGCCGCTCAGCGAGATCACGGCGATGTCGGTGGTGCCGCCGCCGATGTCCACGATCATGTTGCCGCTGGGCTCGGTGATGGGCAGGCCGGCTCCGATGGCCGCCACCATCGCCTGCTCCACCAGGTGCACTTCGCTGGCCTTGGCGCGATAGGCCGAGTCCATCACCGCCCGCTTCTCCACCTGCGTGATCTCGGAAGGCACCCCGATCACGATGCGGGGATGCACCAGCATCTTGCGGTTGTGCGCCTTCTGGATGAAGTAATTCAGCATCTTTTCCGTGGTCTTGAAGTCGGCGATCACGCCGTCCTTCATGGGCTTGATGGCGACAATGTTGCCCGGCGTGCGGCCCAGCATCTCCTTGGCTTCCTTACCCACGGCTTCCACTTCGCCTGTGTTTTTGTTGATGGCCACGATGGAGGGCTCGTTCACCACGATGCCCTTGCTCTTGGCGTAGACCAGGGTGTTGGCAGTACCCAGGTCGATGGCCAGGTCGCTGGAAAACAGGCTGAACAACGACCGCAGATTGTGCACCCATGACTGGGAGTGAAAACCGTTGGATGGCATAACGTACTTCTCTCGCGGAGTGGATGATTTGTCCAGTTACCAAAGTTGATGCACGCAACTGGGCAGACCAGCTCATATTGTAGTCGAATTGCCGGATTTGGGGGGGGGCACGCCTGCCGTCCAGCAGGGATTCCAACCTGGAATCGCTGCGAGAATGGGACGCGCTATTGGATGACCACCCTCTTTTGCTGGGTATTGACGCCGCCGCGGGCATTCTGCGCCGTCACCGTGATCAGGCTCTCGCCGTTGGGCAGCGGCGGGGTGAAATAGTGGAAGCTGCCGTCGGAGGTGACAATCGGCACCTCCTGGCCATTGACCATGACCCGGGCCGCGGGCTCCGTCCGGCCCTGCACCTCGATCACGTGCCCGTGCTGCACCAAGGGCTGCAGTTCGAGTGCGATCGAGGCTTCCTGCTTGGCTTTGGGTATGACGGTGAAGCGGTTCTTCTCGCTTTCCACCGACTGTTTGCCCTCCGGCCCGACCGTCTGCACCACCCAGTAGTACGGTCCCTCGCTCAAGCCTGCGACCTGCACCTGCGTCCCCTGCACAACCCGGTCAAAGACGGTGGAAGAGAAGTAAGGATTGCGCGAGATGCGGATATGGAAAGTGTTCACTTTCCCCACAGGCGACCAGCTGAAACCCAGCGGCTGCGATCCCGGTGCCAAGATGGGCGCCATGTTGGCAGGCGCGATCAGGGTCGGCGGACCGATCTCTTTCTCCTTCAGCATCTTCGCCGATTCGCTCTTGAAGCTGACTTTCTCAAAGTCGGTCAGGCGCACTAACTCGCCATTGCGCAACACCTCGCCGGAACCCTTCTTCAGCAGGACCTCATGCTGATCCGCGGTTGGATCGCTGCGTACCATGGCGGCGCTCTCCGGGGCCAGGCTGGCGGTGGCGCCGGAAACGATCACCTGGTTCTTCGATCCCTGGGCGAAGGTGGCGGTGGTCAGGTCGACCGTCCCGGTGGTCACCTGCACCGCGACGTGCGTCTGCTGCTGCGCGTTGGCCGAGTTTTCCTCCACTACGATCAGGGAATCCTGCTTGATGGTGTAGTTGGTCCCGTCGGCGAAGACTACTTTCGCCATTCCCTCGGAAGTGGTCTGCACCACATCACCTTTTTCCAGCGGTAGCGAGTAGTCCGCTGCGACCCAGGTGTTGCTGTCGGCCTTCTTGACGCGGACCCTGCCGTCAATGGCGGTGAAGTGGGCCTGCTGCTTTCCAGGAACGAACTTATCGGTACTCCCGACCGAGGAATCGACGCGGCTCAGCGCGCTTTGCCAGACACGCTGCGTGTAGGCTTTGCTCTCCGGGAGCACCAGGTAGACGACAAAGCCCGCCAACAGGAGCAGCAGGAACGCCGCGATGGCCACGCTGCGGTAGGTGATGGTGATCCAGGCGATCACCGATTCGGATTTGGGCTTCTTTCTGGGCAACACTTGACCCAGTACGCGCCAATACACGCGCCTTGCTCGCAGAGTACCACAAGCCCGAGAGCCCAGAAATGACGCGGGTACACCGAAGTAACCATCATCACCATGTTCCTGCAGGCGAGGAAAACGAGGAGGGCTTGTGAATCCGGGCCGAAACGGGAGAGAGATTCCCGCCACCGTCCCATTAGGCGTAACACTTCTGAGTACAAGCAGATGGAGGAGGTCTGGCGACGACGTGTGTGCCGTAACGGGAAGTCCACGTTGCAAGCGGCTGGCGCAACCCGCACATTCTCAAGGGCCGTCAGATCGGCACGCTGACTGCAATACTGCGGCTGCCTCGACGGAGAGACTGCGCCGGCAGCTTACCGGCGCGAGAGGAAGCGAACACGCGGCCTGCGTTCTGCTGTTCACACGCAGGCCCCGGCTCGCCGGGTCTTCACGGGAGCTTGACTCGGCGAGCCGGGTTGCTCGTTCTCTCCACCTCGGGTTCCACCCTCCGGCCCTCCCCTCTTCCTCCTTCCACGCTGCGCCTCACGCGCAGCGTCTTGCCTCCGCAGCCACCACTTGTCCGCCTTGCGCGCCCCAAATACGGGGATTAGGATGGGACTTTCTTACGGGAGGCAACCGGCGATGGCCACGGACACGATCCGCGCAAGCGAAGATGTCGGCCGTATGGGCAAGGCCAGAGTCTACAAGAATTTCATTGACGGCGAATGGGTGGAGGCCAGCACCGGCGAGACCTTTGAGAACCGCAATCCCGCCGACACCCGCGACCTGGTGGGCATCTTCCAGAAATCCGGCAAGGCGGATGTGGACGCGGCCGTTGATGCCGCCAAGCGCGCCTTTGAGAAGTGGCGCCTGGTGCCGGCGCCGCGCCGCGCCGAGATCCTCTACCGCGCCGCCGAACTGCTGATCGAACGCAAAGAAGATTTTGCCCGCGACATGACCCGCGAGATGGGCAAGATCCTGAAGGAAACGCGCGGCGACGTGCAGGAAGCCATCGACACCGGGTTCTTCATGGCTGGTGAAGGCCGCCGCATGTTTGGCCCCACCGTCCCCTCGGAACTGCCCAACAAGTTCGCCATGGCGGTCAGGCAACCGCTGGGCGTCTGCGCCATGATCACGCCCTGGAATTTCCCCATGGCGATCCCGTCGTGGAAGCTGTTCCCGGCGCTGGTGGCGGGGAATACGTGCATCATCAAGCCGGCGCAAGATACGCCGCTCTCCGTGTACAACTTCGTGCGCACCTTGAGCGACGCCGGCGTGCCCCGAGGAGTGGTCAACATCGTGGCCGGCTTCGGCTCGAAGATCGGCGCGCCGCTGATGGAGCATCCCGACGTGCGCGCCGTCTCGCTTACCGGTTCAACCGACGTGGGCAGGATTGTGGGCGAGACCTGCGCCCGCAGCTTCAAGCACTGCTCGCTGGAGTTGGGCGGCAAGAATCCCATGATCGTGCTTGATGATGCCAACCTCGAACTGGCTCTGGAGGGCGGGCTGTGGGGTGCGTTCGGCACCACAGGACAGCGATGCACGGCTACCAGCCGCATCGTCGTGCAGAAGGGCGTCTATAGCGACTTCCTCCACGAGTTCGTGGAGCGTGCGCGGCGTTTGAAGGTGGGCAACGGTTTGGACGAGACCACCGAAATGGGCCCCGCGATCAACAAGGCCCAGCTCGAGACCGATCTCAGCTACATCGAGATCGGCCGCTCGGAAGGCGCCCGCCTCTTGTGCGGCGGCCATCGCCTGGATAGCGGCGAGTACGCGAACGGCTGGTTCCTCGAGCCGACGGTGTTCGCCGACGTCGATCCCCGCATGCGCATCGCGCAGGAGGAGATCTTCGGGCCGGTAGTGTCGATCATCCCCTGCGACAGCCTCGAGGATGCCATCGCCATCGCCAACAACATCCAGTATGGCCTGTCTTCGGCCATTTACACTCGTGACGTCAACAAGGCTTTTGTGGCCATGCGCGATCTGCACGCCGGCATCACCTACATCAACGCCCCCACTATCGGCGCCGAAGTGCACCTGCCGTTCGGAGGCGTGAAGGCCACGGGCAACGGGCACCGCGAAGGCGGGATCGGGGCCATCGATTTCTACACGGAATGGAAATCCATTTACGTGGACTACTCCGACCGGCTGCAGAAAGCGCAAATCGACCGGCCGGAGTAGCGGAACGAGTCTCAGACAGAAGTAAGCTCTGCACCGCTGCGGTCCGCACAGGGAGGCACTCGCATGCGAATCAGTGTGCCCAAGGAAGTGAAGGACCACGAGTCCCGCGTGGGCATCGTTCCCGCGGGAGTGAAGGCGCTGGTCGATGCCGGGCACCAGGTGATCGTGCAAACCGCGGCCGGCGATCTCTCCTCCATGCCTGACCGCGAGTACAAGGAGGCCGGCGCGGAGATCGTGGGCTCGGCCGCCGAGGTCTGGGGCCGAGCCGAAATGGTGGTGAAGGTCAAAGAGCCGCTGGAATCGGAACTCGGCTTCCTGCGCGACGGCCTGCTGCTTTTCACCTACCTGCACCTGGCGCCGCTGCCGAAACTGACCGACCATCTGCTCCAGAACAACGTCACCGGAATCGCCTACGAGACCATCCGCGACCAGCACAACCGCCTGCCATTGCTGACGCCGATGTCAGAGGTCGCCGGGCGCATGTCGGTTCAGGTCGGCGCCGCGTATCTCGAAAAGGAGCGTGGCGGCCGCGGCGTGCTGCTGGGCGGAGTTCCCGGAGTTCCGCCGGCGCAGGTATGCATCATCGGCGGCGGCACGGTGGGCACGAATGCCGCCAAGATCGCGCTCGGCATGGGCGCGCTGGTGGTGCTCATCGACCTCAATCTCGACCGCCTGCGCGAGTTGGACGACATCTTTAATGGCCGCCTGTACACCATCTCCTCGAATTCCTACAACATCGCCAAGGCCGTAAAGCACGCCGACCTGGTGATCGGGGGCGTCTTGATCCCCGGCGCAGCCGCGCCCAAGCTGGTGACTAGGGCGATGGTGAAGGACATGAAGCCCGGCGCTGTGATCGTGGACGTCGCCATCGATCAAGGCGGCTGCATCGAGACTGCGCACCCCACCACGCACAGCGACCCGGCCTTCGTGGTGGACGGCGTCGTGCATTACTGCGTTACCAACATGCCGGCCGCCGTTCCGCACACCTCGACGCTGGCGCTCACCAACGCCACGTTCCCCTACGTGATGAAGCTGGCGCAGCACGGCTTGGCGGCGGTGAAGTGCGACCAGGGATTTCGCGAAGGCGTCAACACTTATCGTGGCCACGTCACCTGCGCGGGCGTGGCGGAGTCTCAGGGCAAGCCGCTCAAGAACGTCATCGATCTGCTGTGAACCGCCGACGCCACGTTTTTCACAATCCATGACCGGCTACAATGGGCGAGCCATGGTCGACATTCACTGCCACGTCCTGCCGCAGGTCGATGACGGCGCGAAAAGTTGGGAAGTCGCCACCGAGATGTGCCGCATGGCGGTCGCCGACGGCATCACCCACATCGTCGCCACGCCGCATGCCAACGAGGAATACGTTTACCATCGCGAGGAACATGCTGCGCGTTTGCAGGAGCTTCAGAAGACGGCGGGAGAGTGGCCGGTCCTGAACCTGGGCTGCGATTTTCATTTCTCCTTCGACAACGTGCAGGACGCGCTCAAGACCCCGGAGCGCTACTCCATCAGTGGCACGCCTTACCTGCTGGTCGAGTTCAGCGATTTCGGCGTCTCCCGCTACATCAACGACACCATCTACCGCCTGCGCGCGCAGGGCATCGTCCCCATCGTGACCCATCCCGAGCGCAACCGCATGCTGCAGAGCCATCCCGAAAACGTGCTGGCCTTCGTCGAGCAGGGTTGCGTGGTGCAGGTGACGGCCTCGTCTTTTACCGGCCGCTGGGGAAGCAGCGCACGCAAGGCTGCGGAGTGGCTGCTGAAGCATGATGCCGTGCACGTGATTGCCACCGACGCCCACGACACCGAACACCGCCCACCGGTGCTCTCTGCTGGCCGCGATGCGGTCGCGAAGATCGCGGGCCACGATATCGCCCGCGCGCTGGTCGAGGACAATCCCGCCGCCATCGTCGCTGGCGAAGCGCTTCCTTACCTGCCGGCACCGGTCTCTCGTAGCTAGGCCGCAAACTCTTCGCCCGCTTCTCGCTGGCCCTGCTGGCGCGCGGCTGAGAGGTGCCGGTCGCGGTCCGAGACTTCGGCGATGGTCGCGAGACGCGCCGCCAACTCGCAGGTCAGCGCCTGCGGCTGGTAGCGCCAAGTCCAGTTGCCTTCGGAACGGCTGGGAACGTTCATGCGCGCCTCGCTGCCCAGCCCCAACACGTCCTGTAGCGGCACCATGCACAGGTCCGCGATGGAAGCCTCAGCCGCTCGTATGAACGCCCAGTTCATCCCCTCGGGATCGTGACCCAAGTAGGCCGAGGCGTGGCACCGTTCCTCCTCGCTGGCACCCTGCCACCAGCCCAGGATGGTGTCGTTGTCGTGCGTACCGGTGTACACCACGGTGTTGCGCTCGAACTGGTGCGGCAGGTAGATGTGAGCGCCGCGGTTGCCGAAGCCAAACTGCAGAATGCGCATGCCGGGCAGGTCGAGGCGCTGCCGCAGCGCGTGGACCTCTTCCGTGATCAGGCCCAGGTCTTCCGCAATGATGGGCAGCCTGCCGAGCGCCTGGCGGAGGGCGTGGAAGAGGTCGTCGCGTGGTCCCGCCACCCAGCGGCCATGCACCGCCGTGGGTTCGCTGGCCGGGATCTCCCAGTAGTGCTGGAAACCGAGGAAGTGGTCCAGGCGCAGGATGTCGCAGGTGGCCAGCGCGGTCCGCATGCGCTCGATCCACCAGCCGTAGCCGCGGCTCTTGAGGACGTCCCAGCGGTAGAGCGGATTTCCCCAACGCTGGCCAGTCGCGCTGAAAGCGTCCGGCGGCACACCCGCTACCACGTAGGGTTCGAGCTCTTCGTCCAGTTGGAAGAGGTCAGGATGCGTCCAGACATCGGCGCTGTCGTAGCTGACAAAGATGGCCACATCGCCGATGATCTTGATCCCCAGTTCGGCACAACGCCGGTGCAGCGCGCGCCACTGCTCGAAGAACGCGAACTGGATCACGCGCGCCACGTCCAACTCCAACGCCAGTCCGCGGTGCGCGTTTTCCAACGCCTCCGGCTGGCGGCGCGCCAGCTCGCGCGGCCAGCGGTTCCAGTTCTCCGTCCGGTAAAGCTGGCGCAGGACGTCGAAGAGCACGAAATCATCCAGCCAGGCGGCGCTTTCCTGGCAGAAGCAGCGGAAGCGTTCATGCTCCTGCGGGCGCGACTGACCGAGAAAGTTCCAGGCGGCTTCGCGCAGCAGCGGCAGCTTGGCCGCCCGCGCCTGGTCATAATCGATGGAGGAAACCCCGTCGGGCAGCGACTCCACGCGCTGGCGTTCGATCCATCCCCGATCGGCCAGCCGCTCCAGGCTGATTAGCAGAGGGTTTCCGGCGAAGGCCGAGGTGGCGGAGTAGGGAGAGTTTCCCTTTCCCAGTGGACCGAGCGGTAACACCTGCCACAGACCCTGCCGGGCGGCGGCAAGGAACTCCACGAATTCGTAGGCAGCGGGGCCGAGGTCCCCGATGCCACCACGCGAGGGTAGCGAGGTGGGATGCAGCAGGATGCCGGAGGCGCGTTCGAAAGACATCGGTAATAAACAGCCGCGCCTGCCGTGATCCCCAAAGGCAGGCGGTTGGTGAATGGTGTGTGCGTCCTGGTTGCTTGCCGGCGGCCCTGCTGTTTACCCGCCCGCGGATCCCAAGCGGGGATTCATCAGCCGCTCGCGCTCCTCTTTGTTGTAGCGGATCTTGCCGGCCTTTTCCATCTCGGCCCGCAGGTTGTCGGCAAAATTCTCCAGCACTTCTTCCCGTTTCTTCTGCAACAGGCTCTCGCGGATACCACCTTTTGACGCGGCTAGCTGATCGGGACTGGGCTCCTGGCGCTCCACCACGGTGAACACGATCCCGCTGCGTCCGGCATTGATGGGCCCGCTGATCTGGCCGGGCTTCATATCGAAGGCCACCGCGGCCGGACCCGACATCGCTCCGATGTCCGGCGCCTGGCTGCTGCGCGTGACCAGTTCGCTGGTCTTGACCGTCACGCCGAGCTCCTTGGCTGCTTTCTTCAGGTCATGAGCAGCGCGGGCGCGGTCGGAAAGTTCCTGCGTCTGCTTCTGCAGCAGCTCCGCGGCCCGCTCCTGCTTGAAGTCGGCCTCGACGCGAGCCCGCACTTCGTCGAAGGTTGGCTTCTGCGGCGGCTTGATCTCGGTCACCTGGAACACCACGCGGCCCTGCGGGGTGGTGGTCATCTCCGGTGGGTCCTTAACGCGCGCGCTGAACACCGCATCCATAAACTCCGGCGCCGCTCCCACGCCGGGCAACGAACTGGCGCGGCTGAACAGGTCGCTGTGAATGACGGCCAGGCCGTACTTGGCACCGGCGGCATCCAGCCCCGAGGTGCGGGCGAGCGTTCGAACGTCATTGGCCAGAGTTTCGGTGGTGCGTGCCGCCTTTTCCTGCCGCACTATGGGTTCAATGGTCGCCTTCACCTCATCCAGGCTCTGCACGTGGGCGGTGCGCTTGTCCTCAACGCGCACGATGTTGAAGCCCAGCGCGCTGCGCAGGACATCGCTGGTCTGGCCCTTGTTGAGGGCGAAGATCTGGTCTTCGATGTCGGGGATGCGCCCGCGCCCGATCCAGCCCAGTTCGCCGCCGTTCTCCTTGCTGGGATCGTCGGACTGCTTCTTGGCGAGCTCGGCGAAATTGGCCCCCGCTTTGAGCTTCTTCAGGATGTCCTCGGCCTTCTGCCTAGCGGCGTCCACAGCCTTCTGATCGGCTTTGCCGTCCGCGCCGGGGGGAGGCGTGCGCACCTGGATGAGGCGCAGGTTCACCTCGTCCGGCACTCGGTACTCGTCGCGATGCTGGTTGTAGTAGCGCTGCAGGTCCTCACGCGTCACCGGCACCTGCTCGGAGACCTTCGCCGTATCGATCACAATGTAATTCGCCTTACGCTTTTCCGGGATGGCGTTGGCGTATCGCGCCTGGTTCTTGTCGAAGAACGTCTTAAGCTCCGCCTCGCCGGGGTGGATCTCGCTCATCACCTTGTCGAGGGAGAGCACGGCGTACTCCAGCTTGACCTTGGTGTTCTCGCGCCGGGATTCCTGCTCGATCTCGGAATCGGAAACGCTGACGCCGCCATCGACCAGGCCTTGCAGCTTGCGCATCAGGAGATCGTCCTTGACCTGCTGCTCGAACTGGGTCACACCCATGTTGAATTGCTGCGAGACGAACTGCTCGTAGCGGTCCTGACCGATGAAGTTGCCGCCCGGGAACAGCTCGGCAGCCAAAGGTCCGGAGCGCAACTCGTCGCGCAATTCGTCGTCGGTGACGCGCAGCCCCAGGCGGGAAGCCTCCACCAGCATGGCCTTGCGCATCACCATCTGCTCTGCCACCTGGCGTGTGAGAAAGGGCACCAGTGCCGGGGGATATCCCGCCCGGCGCGCCGCCATCTGCGCCCGCTGCTGCACCTCCTGGACGGTGACGTCCTGGTCTCCGACCCTAGCGAACACACCCTGTGCGGCGCCGCCGAAGCCGAACGCGCTTCCCAGGGTCCCGCCGGGGACCAGGGTGATCACCATGGTCGCGCTAATCAGCAGCAACAGGCCGCCGAGCAGATACTTCTTCAGCGGTCCAGGCCTTTGCAGGAATCGGATCATTTGCTGGGCACTCCGAACGTCATGCGGGAAAAATCGATTATAAACCAGCGGAACCGGGTGCCCGGCACACCCGGTGTTGGCGTGCTGGGGTCGAGCTGTTCCGTAGGTGGGCGATTACTGCTTCGAACGTACGGCTCTGGACAGAGAGCGCGCACAAGCTTAGACTCGCGCCGCGCGAGTGGCGAACCTGGCATGCAACTGATTCGTATGAAATGGATGAGACTCTTAGCCGGCATCGTCTTGCTGATCGTGGCCGCAGCCTGGTCCGAGCAGCGGCAAGGAGCGAGCGCCATGTCCTTCACGCTGAGTTCAACCGCCTTCCAGCCGGGGGGCGACATCCCCCGCAAGTACACCTGCGAAGGCCCCGACGTTTCACCGGCGCTGACCTGGACCGATCCCCCGGCCGGAACCCAGAGTTTCGCCCTGATCGCCGACGATCCCGACGCGCCCGTCGGGACCTGGGTGCACTGGGTCGCCTACGACCTTCCCGCCAGTGCCCGCCAGCTTCCGGAAGGAGTGCCGAAGACAGAGGCCATCTCCGGAGGAGGCGCGCAGGGACAGAACGACTTCAGCAAGACGGGATACGGCGGACCTTGCCCGCCGCCCGGCAAGCCCCACCGTTACTACTTCAAGCTGTACGCTCTCGACAGCAGGCTTAACCTGAAACCTAGGGCGACGAAAAAAGCTGTCGCGCAGGCGATGGCAGGGCACATCCTGGCCCAGGCGGAAGTGATGGGCCGGTTTCAGCGTTAGCAACCGCTCAGTTAATGATAATCACAACGATGGTGGAGCACGGCTGTCCTGGCTTAAAGCTTACCTGCGCGAACGAGTTCATGGGAAACCGCGCGCTGACATTGCCGCAGAAATTCGTGGTGGTGAAACCCAGGGTCTGCTGAAGGGTCACAAACGTCACCTCGATCAGTGTCCCGTTTGCCCCCGCAACCGTGGTGACCTGGACGGCGGAAACAAATCCACTGACGCTCACGACGTCAGAACCTACAAAGCCCTGGATGCGCACTGCCCCGCAACCGCACACAAAAGCGCAGACGAGGCTGGAGAGAAGGAAGCAGGCCACCAAGCGCCGCATGGCAGGCTCCTGTATCTCTGCATTCTACGCCTTTTGAAGCAGGTGAGCCGTCCCGAATCGGCAGCTCCTAAACGGAAACCAGAAAAAAGGGCGCCCGACATCAGCCGGACGCCAGCTTCAGGATACGCACGGAGGTAAGCCAGCTGGTCCTTCCCTGATGCGGTTGGACCGAGCCAAGCCCGTTTTCGGGCCCACAGAAGCTAAACCTCGCCAGCGGCAGTGTCAATGCCCTCTTGGAGCACGAGTGGACACGAGGGGATAGGCTATGATGCCGACGCCAGATTGAGCGGGTGCAGGGAGGCAACGATGCTCCAGTTCGATTCCGTGCGCATGGACTTCCCGTCCGACGCCAACATCATCGTCGGGCAATCGCACTTCATCAAGACCGTGGAAGACATCTACGAAGCCGTGGTCGGCACGGTGCCGCAGGCCAAGTTCGGCGTCGCCTTCAACGAGAGTTCCGGCCCCTGCCTGACGCGCTCGGAAGGCAACGACGAAGAACTGCGGGCGGCCGCTATCCGCAATGCGCAGGCGCTCGCGGCCGGACACGTGTTCATCCTCATCCTTCGCAACGCCTATCCCATCAACCTGCTGAACGCGATCCGTAACATCCCGGAGGTGTGCGGCATCTTCTGCGCCACGGCCAACCCGGTCGAGGTGGTCGTGGCGGCGAGCGAGCAGGGCCGCGGCGTCGTGGGCGTGATCGACGGCAGTTCTCCCAAGGGCGTCGAAGGCCCCAGCGACGTTGCCGCTCGCAAGGAGTTCCTTAGAAAGATCGGATACAAGAGGTAGCGTGCGGCTATTTCGGCGGCGCCCCGCGTTTCAGTGGGCGTACTTGACCGAGCAACCATAAGGGCGCGACGTGGGCATGCTCACCGGCTTGCCGAACATCGCCTCGCCGAGTGCCCGCGAGACGTAGTTCCTGGCGGTTGCGATGTCCGCCTGGTCGGACGTTGGTTTGTCGTCGATGGCGCCGTCGTAGATCAGCACGCCATCGGGGTTGACGATGAACATGTGGGGCGTGGTCTTGGCGCCGTACAGATGGCCGAGGTCGCCCGTGGGATCGAGCAGCGCCGCGGTGGGAGCCGCATTCATCCTGCGTATGTAGTCGTTCTCCTCCTCGGCGGTGACATAGCCCTGCGTGCCGGGCGCGGAGGAGATCACCGTCAGCCAGACCACTCCTTTCTGCGTCCACTCCTTCTGCAACCGCTCCATGTTGCCGCTGTTGTAATGCTTCTGAGTGTAAGGACATCCCTGGTTATGCCACTCGAGCACCACGAACCTGCCGTGGTACGCAGCGAGCGTGTGGGCTTTGCCGTTGCTGTCGATGGCCGTGAAGTTCGGGGCAGGCTCGCCAACTCTTGCGGCCAGAGCGGCTGTGGATAGAGCCAGCAGAACCAGCGTGACAACGTAAGCAAATCCTCGTTTCATCTCACTACTCCTGGTTTGGCTTCTTTGCCGGAAAGGGCGCTACCGGCGCGTCGATCAGATACGCGCCCTGTGACTGCGGCAGGACCAGCACACCTCGCAACCACGAGATCGGCTTCACCAACTGGTCAGACTTCTTGAGTATCAGACGCACACCCGTGGTCGCGGGTGCACTTTTCTGCGGAGCTGCATTCTCTATCTGCAGTGGCTCCAGAGGCGCGAACCAAGCCTCGGATGCCGAGCGACCGGTGCTCACAATGAGCTCGAAGCTGTCGCCCCGATCCTTGGCAGACGGCCTCCAGTTCGCGGGCGCGGGTTTGGGCAACGCCTTCCTGGCCGCGCGGAAAATCGCAGCCGTTTCCGCGGATCCACGAGGCCGCTCTGCCCGCACCGGCAGCGACAAGGAGAGGTGCGCCTTCGCCGGGATGCAGACCTCGCGACACACAATCGCTTTCATGTCCGCAGCGAGCGCTGCCTCTCCGCCGGCGGCCAGACCCGTGGTGTTCTCGATCGGCACGGGAAGAAGGACTTCTCCTTCGTAGCCATAATCCAGGAGCGGCGGTATCGGCAAGCGGCTCGGCACTGGCCACTCGATGGCGCCGGCACGCAACCCCGCGGGCAGGTGCCAGTCGAGGCGCAGAGGCTCTCCCGAATCGCCCGGATTGATCCAATAAATGTGCCATCCGTTTTCAAGCCGGAAATGCAGGCCGAGAAGGATGGCATGTCCGGGCTGGATGCTCTCCTGTTCCGACACCAACTCAACAGTTCCATGGGGGATTGGAACAGCGCGCTCCTCAGCGATGGCTCGCCCTGCCATGTACAACAGAGCCAGCACAATCGGCTTCCACGCGCGTTGCGAGTTGCGGATCATCAGATTGATTGGACGCAACGCCGCGACCACAGGTTACATCCATCACTTTGAAACGGGTTGGTGAGCGCGGAAGGAATCGAACCTTCAACCTACTGATTAAGAGTCAGTTGCTCTGCCAATTGAGCTACGCGCCCTTCCGTGAGGACTTGCGGGTGGGACTGTCACCCATCGAAGTACGAGCGACAACGCCGGAGCGACTGCGACCAGCCACTTTCTGAATATAACAGCCTCGCGGCGCAGATGCCAAGGCATCGGCGGAACCGAGATCGCGCATCCCGCGCTTGTTCGCCACGCATCGCGCTCTGTATCATTCGCTGTCCCGCTCCGAGCCTTGCCTGCGGGAGGTGACTCTCATGCCCAGGTTCGCTGCCAATCTCTCGATGCTGTTCACCGAGCTCGACTTCCTCGCGCGCTTCGCGGCGGCGGCGCGCTGCGGCTTTGCGGGAGTGGAGTACCTGTTCCCGTACGCTTATCCTAAGGAGCAACTCGCGGAGACACTCCGCAAGCACAACCTGACGCAGGTGCTGCACAACCTGCCGGCGGGAGACTGGGAGCGCGGTGACCGCGGCATCGCCTGCCATCTGGACCGCGTCGGCGAATTCCAGGAAGGCGTGGAGCCGGCCATCGACTACGCGCGCTCGCTCGGCTGCCGCCAGATCAACTGTCTCGCTGGCATCGCGCCAGAGAGCATTCCGCACGACCGCACGCAGGAAGTGTTCATCGCCAACTTGAAGTATGCCGCGCCGCGCCTGGCCGAGCACGGCATCAAGCTGCTGATCGAGCCCATCAACACCCGCGACATTCCCGGCTTCTTCCTCTCGACCTCGGCGCAGGCGCTCGCCATTCTCGACGAGGCCAGCGAGCCCAACCTCTATTTGCAGTACGACGTCTACCACATGCAGATGACGGAAGGTAACTTGGCCGACACTATCCGCAAGAACCTGGCGCGCATCGCGCACATACAGGTCGCCGACGTTCCCGGACGCCACGAGCCTGGCACCGGCGAGATCAACTACGCATTCCTCTTCCAGCTTCTGGACAAGATCGGCTACCAGGGCTGGGTAGGATGCGAATACAAGCCGCTGGCCAAGACCGAGGACGGCCTGGCGTGGCTGGAGCCCTATGAACACGCGGCCGCTTAACTTGAGCCGCCTTGCGGGCGTGAGCGAGCCGGGGTCCCCATCACGCGCGGTTTTCGCGGGATGGGGTGGAGGAGCGGGAGCCCGCTGGCAAAATCCTGAGCGAAGCGAAGGAGCTAAGCAATGAAAATCGCATTCATCGGACTGGGCATCATGGGCCGTCCCATGGCCGGACACCTTCTCGACGGCGGCCATGACCTGTACCTTCACGACCTCAAACCGGTCCCGCAAGACCTGCTGGAAAAAGGCGGCCATGCTTGCCGTTCCAACAAAGAGGCGGCAACGCAGGGCGACGTCATCATCACCATGGTGCCGGACACGCCCGACGTCGAGGTCGCGATCTTCGGCCCCGATGGCGTCGCCCAAGGCCTCGCGCCCGGCAAGACCGTCGTGGACATGAGCTCCATCTCGCCCATCGCCACCAAAGATTTCGCGCGCCGCATCAACGAACTCGGCTGCGAGTATCTCGACGCACCCGTCTCCGGCGGCGAAGTCGGCGCCAAGCAGGCCACGCTGACCATCATGGTGGGCGGCAGCGAGCAGGCGTTCGCGCGCGTCAAGCCGCTGTTCGAGCTGATGGGCAAGAACATCACGCTGGTCGGCGGCAACGGCGACGGCCAGACCGCCAAGGTCGCCAACCAGATCATCGTGGCGCTCACCATCGAGGCGGTGGGCGAGGCGCTGCTGTTCGCCTCGAAAGCCGGCGCCGATCCTGCCATGGTGCGCAAGGCGCTGATGGGCGGCTTCGCCTCCTCGCGCATCCTCGAAGTCCACGGCGAGCGCATGATCAACCGCACCTTCGATCCCGGCTTCCGCATCGAGCTGCACCAGAAAGACCTGAACCTGGCGCTCTCCGGCGCGCGCGCCCTGAAAATGAGCCTGCCCAACACCGCGACGTGCCAGGAGCTGTTCAATGCCTGCGCCGCGCATGGCGGCTCCGGCTGGGACCACTCGGCGATGGTGCGCGCGCTCGAAGACCTCGCCAACCACGAGGTGTCATCCAAAGACCGCCAGAAGGGCGCAGCGTAGCCCAGCCGTGTTGGCGGCTCCTTGCTGGTGTATCGCGCCGGAACCCCCGAAAAACAATGTGGATTTGTATCAGGGCGCGACTTCAGTCGCGCCGTAAGGGGGCTATAAACACTGGGCTTTAGCCTGAGCGTCTACACGCCGGGTGCAGGGGCTAAAGCTCGATGCATTCTGCGAGCTTTTGCGGCACGACTGGAAGTCGTGCCCTGATACACACCAACCGCCCGTAGCGGGGGGATACACCTTCACTGGAACCGCTCCACAATCACGGTGCAACGCTCTCGCCAGGCAGCGCGGCGCTGGAGTGTTGTCTCTGTTCCACCGCCGCGTAGTAATCCTCGCGGCTGCGGATGCGAGGACGCTCCACCTCAGGACCGCCCTCGGGCTTGGCGAGCAGTCCCAGCGGGAGTTCCGCCAGACTCGGTCCGTCGCCGTGCTTCTCTTTCTCGCTGCCGGCGCGCTTCGGCTGCGGCTGCTCGCCCTCAGAAAGATCCGGCTTCGGCTGTTCGGCCATGAATGCCTTCAGGTTCGAGCACGCGATCTGCAGCAAATAGAGCAGCAAAGCGCAGCGTTTGTACTCGACGTGGCCCATCTGCAGCATGCGCATCACCCGCATGAGGACAAATTGCAAGCTGGTGGCGTCCTCGATGAAGGGCAGAAAAGGCTCTGCGTATACCGCGGGACTCTGGATGTGATTGTGGAAATGGCAATGGCTCTCCCCGCGTAGGGCGGGCGCGGCGCAACGCTGGCCATTGAGCTTGATGTGCTGGCAGCGCGGCGCATTGTTGGCTGGAGCGATGTGTTCGGGATCGTATCGGTATGGGACCATACACCCCTCTCTCCTGGTCTAATGGAATCAACACTTTGCGAAGCTGTAACCGATGAGAACCGATTAAATAAAGGACTTAGAGGCAAATACCGATTGGGAAAGGAGTTAGGGCTGGTGGAGAGCATGTATTTCTAGGAGATAATATGTTGACAACATGAATATCACATGTTCAGACATTTGTCAAGAGATTTTTTTTGGGCAGGGCGGCTCACCAGGAGCTGCGCACGAGAAAACGGGCAGGTGGCAATACCTTATCCGACCAAAAGAACCTCGGGTGGGGCACCTTCGAGAGTTGAGGCCGATAAGAAGTGTTAGGCCGGATCACATGCCGCAAATGTCGTTGGCGTGGCCGCTTTCAGCTTCTTTACGAGCGTCTCGCCTAATTCATCGTTGACCGAGCGTAGCCAATACAGTCTTCCGATGGTTGAGGGAGACGGCTGGGCCCCGTCCTTGGCTACACTGCTGAGTTCCTTCTTGATGGCCGCCACTCGCTCACGCGCCACGTTCACCTTCGTGTTAACCGTGAATTTCGTGACACTCTGTCGTCGGCCGGCAAACATCACCTTAGTCTTCTCGTGGTTAACGTGGAAGCCCTCGTCCTCGACAATTCTCTCGATGAGGCGCCTAACCTTCAGCAGCCGTGGCGACCCAGAAAACGTGAGATCGTCTACCCACCGAGAGTAATTGAACCCATGCCTAAGCTGGAGCCCCATAATGCGCCGATCCAAGCCCTCGAGAACCAAGTTGGCGAGTGGGGTACTCGTTGGGGCGCCCTGTGGAAGCTGGTTCTCAAAGGTCGCAATCCGAGTCAACAGGCCTACCGCCTCCTCGCCGAGCCCAAGCCGTTGAAAGGCTTTACGCACCATTGATACGTTCACTGAGGGGAAAAAATCCGCCAAGTCCATTGAAACGACGACGGGCTGTTTTTTATGGATACCTGCGTTCATCTGCGGCGAGCTACCCCTCACGCCTCCCTTCACGCACGGGAGGAGAGGAACACGCGACAGAATGTGGTCATTTATTTTCCGTTGAAGCAAGCGCAATTGCGGATTCGGCACCTTCAGGATGCGAACCGAACCATTTGGCTTACGGCGAGGGCGTGCCTGATAGTGCCATGCCAGCCCTGCCAACAGATGATTTATTTCAGGCGCGGAGACCGCAAGCAAACGCGCCACATCTTCGGTTGTCTGGATAGTGGAAAAATCACGCTGTTTTTCTTCGCGTCCCACGCTTCCTTACACCTCGGCCCACGACGATTGCTTGAAGTTCTACAAGCAGCTGCCCGAGTTCCCGTAGGTTGGTCCGACCACCTGCTGATGCGTCT
>DASQGF010000082.1:0-3417 GCA_035632755.1 Terriglobales bacterium | reverse complement strand
GGAGGGCTGTGAGGACTACAAGATGGGGCCGCAGTTCGACATTGAACTCGGCAACAGACCGGAATACACAGGGCTCACCAAAGAGAAAAAGCTAGCAACTCTCGCCAAGTGTCACAGGATGTATTATGACCAGTCGCCACCGGGCGAGGTGGACGACCACTTTACTTCCCCCGAATCAATTATTGCGACACGAGATGTCAAAAAGCTCGCTCAGACCATAGTCGACGCAGTCCTGGGGGCACCGGAACCTCCGGAGAAACCGCCCATGCTGCTCCATTAGGCACGGTATCCTGTCTGGCGGGCTGGCGGGCCGGTGGGCCCGACCGGGTTTTCCTCTGCCTTCCACAGGGAATCTGAAATGCCCACAGCTTCTTCACAGCCCTGCCTTGATCGATAGTTGCTGTTTAGGCGAACACCCGGCAGAGTGGCCAAGGATCCCCCAGTGTCCTTCTTGGATTGAATCGCTCATGCAGGAAACACACGAACAGCTGAGAGTCCGGTGCCTTGAAACTGCGGGACGGTTGACAGAAAAGTACGACCGCAGAACGCCTCCCTTTAGCATTGAGCCACTTCTGAAGCAGTTCAACGTCGCTGAAGTCCGCCAGAGGCTCCTTACGCACGACGCTAGACTGATCCAAGACGGGGGTCGTCTGACCATCGAGGTGAACAGTGCATTTCCCGGAGTGCGGCAACGGCTGAGTGCCGCTCACGAACTTGCGCACCTGATCGTCAGCGAATACTCACCAATTAGCGGCGACCGCGGAAACGAGAGTGTTATTGAATCTCTGTGCGACCACGTGGCTGGAATGCTTTTGGTGCCCGAGTGGGCATTACACAGCTATTTCCAGCAGTCGCTAAGCCTTGGCGGATGGCAGAGCGGGATTCGGTGCTCTACAGTGTTGGAAGCGGCAGCGGTTTTCGATGTATCCGTAGACGTTATGGCGCGGCGAATATTCCAAGACTTGTCGCTTTCTCCGGCGACCGTTGCAGTGATCTGGCGCTATGGGCCAAGCAGCGTAAACCCTGCTGCCGAGAGGGCACTTCGGGTCGCTTCTGCTTGGCGTTCGGCGGCCAACCGTCGCTTCATCCCACGAAATAAAACCGCCCCTCCTGATTCGGTCATATTCACCGCGTATCAGGAGGGCGGAGTGTTTTGTAGAGAAGAAGAGCTTTCGTTGGGAGCTGTCAAGGGAAGATTCACGGTCGAAGCTATGGGATTTCAGTGGTTTTCCATGCGCCGTGGTGCGCGTCCTGCCAGAGCGGTTCTATCACTGCTGACAAGTTGACGCCCCCTGGGCTGAATCCGTGCCCCGATATGAGGCTGTGTGCCGTCCCTGACGGGACTCGGGTCCATTTTTTTCGCATACCCGGGGGCTTCGCCCCGGGCTATTATCTTTCGGCCCTACGGGCCTCGGTGCCTCTGCTTCCATACGCACGCTCCCGCGTCAATCGACGATCCGATTGAGAACCTGCAGATTCCGCAGGTTTCAAAAAAAAATCTTGACAGCACTGCCCTTCGTATGATATTGTATGTAAACATAGTATATCAATAAGATAATCGCTCTTTGACAACCCGCTAAGTCCTTTGAGGATGAGATTTTACGTGTAAGCCCTTTAGATCATGAGACCCTGATGAGATCAACCGCTGTAAGTTGATGATTCTACAGAACCGAGGGGGAAGGGGGTATCTCATCCGGGAGCGTTAGAAGGGAAGCTTGCGGGCGGCGAACGGGATCTGCACCACCGCCTCCAGGTCCACGGCGACGCCGTGCCGCGTTGCCGGACGGAACTGCCAGCGTGACAGAGCGGCACGCGCGTTTTCATCCAGCGTGTCGTCCACGCCGCGCAGGATCTTCACGCCATCCACGCTGCCGTCGGCGCGGATGATGGCGTAGAGCGTCACCGTGCCCTCCACGTGGGCCTGCATCAGCGACGTTGGATACGCCGGGTCCACCTTGTGCACCGCCACCGGCGCGGTGAGGTCACTCGGGTCGGGAGCCGGCTTCAGGGCGGCGAAGCGGACGATCCAACTGCCGCCGGCGGAAGTCAGGTTGGGCATGTTGAGGATCATCGAGTAATACTTGCGCGGCCCGAATACCTCCTGCTCGACGCTGCCGGTCGCGGGCGTGCGCGGCAGGCTGGAGCCGGGCGTCTCGTGGGGAATGTCGGGCGCCGGGCGCGCCGCGGCGATGATGACGTTCTTCCGGGCGTCGGCGAAGGTGCTCGGCGCTTTTCCGGCGACCGCCGCTGGCGTGCTGTTGGCTGGCCCCGCGCCGACGTAGATGCCGGCCGGATCGCCGGGGGCTCCGTTCCCGATCCCACCGGCGCCGCCCTTGGCCGTGCCGCCCGGCCCGGTCCCGCCGGCGGAGATGTCGGGTGTTCCGGGAGCGCCGGGCTTGCCTTCAGGAGTGGCCGCGAACGCTCCGCGCCGGTTGCCTGCGGGGATTTCGATCGGACCCGAAGGTGGCGCCGGGTCGAGGCTGAGCGCGATCAACTGCCCGGCAGATTGGACTCCGGAACCGCCCACGCTGATCGCGGGCGGCGCGGGGACAGCCTTTGCTCCCTCACCCCCTCCGGCGGAAGCGCGCTGCTCCGGGGCCGGCAACTTGGGCGCTTCGATCTGTGGCTCGGCATGGGCGACATTGATGTCGCCCAGCTTGCGCTCGACCGACGCCAGGTCCGGAGGAGGTTCCACCACCGACGGCGCGCGGCTCTGCAGGTTCAGGTCCGAGAGCCGGCGGGATGTGTTCTCCCCCGGCGGCGGTACGGGAGCCGCGGTCAGCCAGGGCACGGTCAATTGCGAGGGGGAGCGTGTGGCGCCCGCGACCGGAGGCTCCGGCGCCGGCGTCGAGACCACCAGGTTCGGCAGCTTGACCGCGTGCGGAATCAGCTTGGGCGCGGCGGGGTTGACGATGGTCTGGCGAGCGTTGTCGTGGTTCGCCGGCAGCGAAATGATGGGCTGCTTGGAATAAGCTGGCTCTCCGCGCTGCGCCACCTTGGCCGGCGCGCTGGCGGTGAAGACCGGCGGCAGATATTCCGAAACCTGGTAGTAGGTCAGCGTGGTGTTGCGGGTGACGGGCTCGATCTCGACCTGCGGCCGCAGTAGGTACGTCTGCGAGAACCCCCACAGCGCGACGATCACGAAGACGTGATACAGGAACGATTCCCGCAAGCGTCCCCACGGCACCGGCGAGGCAACGAACACGTCCGGCCAGAAGGGCGCCGGGGCGGAAGTCAGGCGCAGCGGCCTCGGTCGCCGCCGCAGCAACAGGTCCCTCAGGTTCCTCCAGAAGACGCGGTGCCACGGGTCCAGCTCCACCAGAAGCCGGGGGACGCGCCGGGAAAACGGAGGACCACCGAATTGCGCTTGACCTATGGCCATGACAGGACAGGCAGGGGAGCTAGGATTATAAGACA
>DASQGF010000081.1:0-18331 GCA_035632755.1 Terriglobales bacterium | reverse complement strand
AGAAGAAAGAACTCGTTGTGAAAGCCGGCGACGTTAACCATCGCGTGGGCGTCGAGGTCATCCGTGCACGCGGGGTGGACGTCGAGAAGCTGATCAAGATGCTGATCGCCAACGCCGGGGCGGAGTTTGCCAGCACCTATTACTACTACACCATCCTGCGGATGCACCTGGCCGGCCACGAAGATTATAAGGAGATCTGCGAAGATGCGCGCCTGGAAGACCGCGCGCACTGGGAGCTCATCGTTCCGCGTATTTACGAGCTGGGCGGGGAGCTTCCCAACGATCTTGTCGCCTTCCACAACCAGGCGGGATGTCCGGCGGCCAAGCTGCCCGACCCGCCCACCGCCGCAAACATCCTGCAACTGTTGCTCGAATCCGAACGCTGCGCCATCCGCAGTTGGATCGAGATCTGCGACATGACCTTCGGCAAGGACCCGCGCACCTACGATCTGGCGGCGCGCATCCTGAACGAAGAGATCGAGCACGAAGCCTGGTTCATCGAGCTGCTAGCCTGGGAGCGCGACAAGAAGTCCGTGCCCTCGGGACACTTCCGCCGCGGCGAGGTGGGCGATGCGCCCTACAGCAAGAACCGTCCGTTCTACATCCCTGGGTAACAAGACATCCCCACCCTTCGCAAATCGAAGGGTGGGGAACCCTCTTGGGTTACTCTGAACCCGTGCAACCCGAGCCGCCCCAACCCCAGTACTTCAACGTCACACTGGTCACGCCTGAGGGCGAGCACTCCATCCCGGTGGGAAGCGACCAGCACATCTGGGAAGCGGCGGCGACCGCTGGCCTACGGCTACCGGCCATGTGCCACATGGGACACTGCCTCACCTGCGCGGGAAAACTCGAAGGACCGGGCGAGTTCGATCAGTCGGACGCGCGGCAATATCTCCCACAGGATCGCGCCGCCAGCTACATCCTGCTCTGCACCGCCAAGCCGCGCAGCGACCTTCGCATCCGCACCCATCAGCAGCGCGCCATGCGGCGGTTTCGGCTGGATGCGGGTCTGCCGGCGCCGTACGCCGGGGTGTGAAACTCAGCCCATCACAAGCTGGGGGCGGAGGCGGCGCCAGCACGGGAGAGCTGGCGCATCAGGGCCGCAGCCTGCCGAACCCATGGACGCTCGCGACGTCGCTGGAATCCGGGCATGGCCCGCTGCTTGGCCATGATGCGGTCCACCCACTCCCGCGCTTCCGCTGTCCGGCCCTGGGAGGCCAGAAACGACGCATAGTAAAACTGGATCTCGGTCGAGGTTGAAACCTGGGTGACGCGCGCGAACAGCGCGTCGGCCTGCGCAATCTTGCCCGTGCGCCAGTAGGAGTACGCCAGCAGGCCGGCGGCACGATGGAAATCGTAGTTCGCCTCACGCGACACCACACGCTCCAGATCCGCCGCGGCCGCCGCGAGGTCCTTCAACTCCAGTTCCGCCAGCGCGCGCCGGTAGAAGGGGTCGGGAGAGTCGGTGCGCGAGGAGATTGCGCGGTCGAAACACTCGCGAGCGCGGGCGAAGTTGCCGTCGTCGAGGTAAAGCCCACCGAGTTCTTCGTAGTTGCCGGCAGAGGGATTCTCTTGAACCATTGCTTCCAGTTCGTGGATCCGCTGCCGGCGCGGAAAGAAACGGAATGTCCCGCGCAGCAGCCCGAGGTCGGGGATGACCTCGGCGACGATGTAAACCAGAGCTCCGAAACCGCCCCCGAGGATGATGATCCAGAGCCAGAAGCCCTCCGGCCGGCGGCGGATGAAATGCACGATGGCGATCGCCTGCAGGATGAAGCCGTATCGCAGAATCGGGAAGAAGATGCCCATGGATGGAGTTCATTGTAGCGGGTGGTGGAAGCCCACCCCTTGGAGGCTGCATCGTCCGCGAGAGGCGGTGCCGATCAGATTTTCCGTCATTGATTCTTACGCCCGCTACGCGGGCTGCGATTGATGGCTCACCTCACCCACGGCTCACGCCGTGGGCTACGTTCTATTGCCCGCTACGCGGGCTCCATGGACTTTGTAACGAAAAGGCAGCGATCACCCTACCTCTACCAGCCCATACCGGCGCTGCCAGTGGGCCCTCAGGTGGGTCATGCCGCGCGAGACTTCTTCCGGCGTGATGTCCGGATGCGGGCCGCTGACCAGGGCGGCGGCCTCGCGCTTGGCCGCCTCTAGCAGTTGACGGTCGCGGATGGGATTGGCGACGCGGAAACTGGGCGCGCCCGCCTGGCGGGTGCCGGCGATCTCTCCCCAGCCGCGCAGCTCGAGATCGAGTTCAGCGATCTGGAAGCCGTCGTTGGTGCGCACCATAGCGTCGAGGCGGTGCTCGGCTTCCGGAGTGACTTTGCCGCCGGTCATGAGAATGCAATAGGACTTCGCCGCGCCGCGCCCGATGCGTCCGCGGAGCTGGTGAAGCTGCGCCAGCCCGAAGCGCTCGGCGTGCTCCACCACCATCACGCTGGCGTTGGGCACGTCCACCCCCACCTCGATGACGGTTGTCGCGACCAGCACGTCGATCTCGCCGCGCTGGAAGCGGCGCATGGTTTCGTCCTTCTCGTCGGCGGAGAGGCGCCCGTGGATGAGCCCCACGCGCAGGTCCGGGAAGACGCGCTTGCGCAGCTCGCCGTACATCTTGATGGCGGCCTTCAAGCCCGTGCGGCCGGCCTCGAGCAGTGCCGGCAGCTTGCTCTCTTCTTCCGGCTTCTCTTCGATCACGGGATAGACGACGAATGTCTGCTGTCCCTTGGCGACTTGCTTGCGGACGAAGTCCCAGACCTCGGGTGCTCGCTCGTCGGAGACGCGGCGTGTGACTACAGGCGTGCGCCCGGGCGGGAGTTCGTCGAGGATGCTGACGTCCAGATCGCCATAGAGGGTGAGCGCGAGCGTGCGCGGGATGGGAGTGGCGGTCATGACCAGCACGTCGGGCTCGGGGGTGGCCTCGCCCTCAGGGGCTGAAGCCCCTTCCTTTGTTGCGGCTTTTTCGGCACGGCTAAAGCCGTGCCCTCCCCCGGCCGAGCCGTCATCGCCGGTGCCCTTCTTCATCAGCTTGAAGCGCTGGAGGACGCCGAAGCGGTGCTGTTCGTCCACGATGACCAGCCCGGGGCGGGCGAATTCGACCTTATCTTCGATGAGGGCGTGCGTGCCGATGACCAGTTGCACGTCGCCGCGGGCGATGTGGCGGCGGGTGTTGCGCTTTTGTTCGTCGTCGAGGGAACCGGTGAGGAGAGCGATTCGGTATCCGGTGGGCTCGAGCAGGCGGCGCGCCGAGAGATAGTGCTGCGTGGCCAGGATCTCGGTCGGGGCCATGAGCGCGGCCTGGTAGCCGTTCTCGATGGCGATGATGGCGGCTTCGAGGGCGACGATGGTCTTGCCCGAGCCGACATCGCCCTGCAGCAGGCGGCGCATGGGCGAGGGCCGCTGCATGTCGCTGGCGATCTCCTTCAGCACCCGCTTCTGCGCGGCGGTGGGATGGAAGGGCAGCACGCGCTTGAGGGCCTCGCGTACGCCGTCGGTGATGGCGAACGCCACCCCGGGCTGGGCGCGCACATTGCGCCGCTTCAACTCCAGTCCGACCTCGAGGAAAAACAATTCCTCGAAGATGAGGCGACGGTGCGCGGGCGTGCGCGCGTTTTGCAGGTCTTCAAACCGGGTTCCCGGCTCAGGAAAATGTGCAAGGCGGAAAGCCTCGCGCCGGGGTATCAGGTCCAGGCGCTGGCGGATGGCGCGCGGGATGCCATCCGGCAAGTCGGGCGTCAGATCCTCTAGCGCGCGGTGTACGACGCGGCGGAACCAGCGCGGGCTGAGCCTGCCGTAGGCGGCGGATTCGTAGATGGGCACGATGCGCCCGATCTCCAGCGACTCAGCCGCCAGATCTTCCGGCGTTTTTTCCGCCGCTTCCTCGATCGGCTCGGACAGGATCTCGAACTGCGGCTGCATGAGCTGGATTCGGTTGCGTCCGCTGCGTGGTTCTTCTACCCGGCCATAGAGCGCGACGGTCTGCCCGGCCTTGAATTTGTCCTTCAGATAGGCGGCGTTGAACCACAGGCAGGTGATGGAGTCGCGGCCCTGCCCGGCGGTCATCTGGAAGATCTGGATCCCGCGCCGGGGGGTGCGGAACAGGCCGGCACCGCGGACTTCGGCGATGATGGTGGCCATCTCGCCAGGACGCAGGTCGGCGATGCGGCGGGGATTGACGCGGTCCTCATAGCGAAAGGGCAGATAGTAAAGCAGGTCCTCGACCGTGCTGACGCCCTTGCCAGCCAGGACCTCCGCCAGCCGCGGGCCGATTCCCTTGACGTACTGCACCGGGGTGTGGAGCTCAAGCATCAAACCCAGTTTCAAGTTTCAGGTTTCCAGTTTCAAGCACATCGTAATATCACACGTTGAGGGGGAGAATGGGGGCATGCACAAATGGGCCAGGGCGCTCGTGGCAGTGCTGGTGGGGAATCTGGCGTATTTCGCGGTAATGCCCAAGCTGCCCGCCTCAGCACAGCATGTACCCTTCCGGCTGGATCTGGGGCTGTTGCTGGATTGCTGCCTGTGTACCGTCGCGTTTGCACTGGTGAGCCTCGCGTGGCGCCGCCGCGACCGGTGATTCCTTTGGTAACCCCGGTCCGCGAATTCCCGCGCTGAGCCTTGCTCTTCCGGCGATAGAATGCGAGTGTTCCCTCCCCGGGTCGGCCACAGCGCACAGCAACGGAATGCAAAGACTAGCCATCCTCTACGATGCCAGCCAGGCGGTGCTTTCCACCTTCGACCTGGACGAAGTGCTGAGCCACATCCTGGGCATCGTTCGTGACGTGTTCCACCTCGACAAAGGGGCCATCCTGCTGCTGGATGCGAGGACGCAGGAACTCTACCTGAAGACGCAGTTCGGGTGGGACCCCGGCATTGAGACGATTCGTGTGCCGCTGGGCCGTGGGCTCACGGGAACGGCCGCCCAGACCAAGAAGCTGGTGTACGCGCCTGACGTGGGCCAGGACCCGCGCTATATCCGCCCTCTTGCCACCACCCGTTCGGAAGTGGCCATCCCGCTGATGGTACGTGAAGAAGTGGCGGGGGTGCTCGATTGCCAGAGCGATCAGCTTGACTTCTTCGACCAGGAGACGCTGGAGTTGCTGCGGCTGTTTTCGACGCAGGCATCCATCGCCCTGGCGAACGCGCGTCTCTATTCCCTGGAACAGCGCCGGCGGGCGCAGTTGGAGGCCATCAACGCCATCGCCAAGCAGACCACGGCGGTGCTGGAGATCGGGGAACTGCTGAAGCAGGTGTGCTCGCTGATCCTGGAGTCGTTCGGCGGCGACCATGCCAGCGTCTTGCTGTTCGAAGACGACCGGCTGGTGCTGCGTGCCCACCAGGGCAGGCTGACGCCGCTGTTCAAGATCGGCGACGAACTGCCGGCGGGCGAGGGACTTTTCGCCCGCGCCATCGATTCCCGCAAGGCGGTGGTGGAGAACGATGTGGGCCAGGTTCCCGGGTACCTGCCGGGGTTCCGGGAGACGGTATCGGCGGTCTGCCTCCCTTTGGTCTCGTTCGGGCAGGTGCTGGGCGTGCTGGTGCTGGAGAGCGCCTCCCGCGACGCCTTCGCGCCGGCGGACGTGAACGCGCTGGAATCCGTCACCGACATCTGCGCCACCGCCATCCAGAACGCCCGCTACTTCGACAGGGTGCGCCAACTGGCCTACCTGGACGGCGTGACCGGCATCTTCAACCGCCGTTATTTCGAGCTGCGCATCGCCGAGGAGATCGCGCGCAGCAGCCGCCACGGTCTGACCTTCTCGGTGATCATGGTGGACATCGACCACTTCAAACAGCTCAACGATGAATTCGGGCACCTGCTGGGGGACGAAGTGCTCCGCCAGGTTTCCGCCATCCTCTCGCAGCAACTGCGCAAGAGTGACGTGCTGAGCCGCTACGGCGGCGAGGAGTTCGCCATCATCACGCCGGAAACCGGGCTGGAGAGCGCGCTGGCCGTCTCCGACAAGCTGCGGCGGGTGGTGGAGAGCTGGCATTTTCCCGGAGTGGCGCGCCCGGTGACCATCAGCGCTGGCGTGGCGGAGTACCCCGTCCAGGGGGGGACGCGCGACCAGCTGGTCAAGTCTGCCGACGAGGCGCTCTACGCGGCCAAACAGAGCGGCCGCAACCGCGTGGTCACGGCGCAGATGCTGCGCCGCAGCTTCTGATCGCGGTTGCGGCCCCACCCCGAAGTGCTACGCCGGTTTCCCGCGCGGGGCTGTCCAAACGGTTACCAAAGAGAGTTGCACCCCGGGTGCAAGCAACGCACAATGAAACCGGTACTAATACCCAATGGCTAAGGTTGTTTCACCTCCGATCTCCCCATTTCCCATGCCATTCATCCCCAAGAGGATCGTCGCCCGCGTGCTGCTTGCGGGACTCGATGAACCCACCAGTGCGGTGTTGCGCGATTGCTTCAAGCAGTTCGGCATCCAGACCGTCAGCAGCAATGGCGACACGGAGAAGCGGTTGCAGAAGGAAAAGTTCGAAGCCTGCGTGGTGCCGTTGAGCCGGCCCGACGCGGAGAGCGTGCTGAGCGCCGCTCGCAACTCCGCCTCCAACTCGCGCATTGTGATCTACGGCATTTCGAGTGGCACCCAGGAGGCGATGCGCTTCTCCAAGCTCGGCATCAACGCCGTGATCGATCATCCGGTGGACCGGCAGTCGGCGCTGAAGGTGGTGCGCTCGACTCATCTTCTGGTGGTGCATGAGCTGCGGCGCTACGTGCGCCTGCCGGTGGTCACGGAAGTGAAAGTGGACTACGGCCATGGCAGCTTCCGCGCCAATAGCGTGGAGATCAGCGCCGGCGGCTTGTCGATGAAAACCGACATCCGCCTGGCCAAGGAGCACCCGGTGGAGGTGACCTTCAGCCTGCCGCCCAAGGGCAAGGTAGTGGTTTCGCGCGCCACCGTGTGCTGGAAACGTGACGCCGCCGACATGCTCGGTATCCGCTTCGATCCCACCGACGAACGCCGCCTGGAAGTGAAGCGCTGGATCGATAGCTACCTGGAGATCGGGTAGCAGTCGCCCCGGCTGCAAGACTGGGATACACCACTGCGGAACTACATTAGCCGCGCAACAAGCCTTCTAGTTCCTTCTCGCCGATCACCTTCACCCCCAGCTCACGCGCCTTGTCAATCTTGGACCCGGGATCGGCGCCGGCGACCACGTAGTCAGTTTTCTTGCTGACGGAGCCGGAGACGCGCCCGCCGACATCCTCGATCAGCTTCTTGGCATCCTCGCGCGAGTAGTTTGCCAGGGTCCCCGTCAGGACAAAGGTCTGGCCGGCAAGCTTGGTCCCACGCTCTTTCTTCTTGCCCTTGAAAGTGAGACCGGCCTTACGCAGGTCTTCCACCAGCTTGCGGTTGCGCGGCTCCTCGAAGAATTCGCGGATGCTCTGGGCGATGCGCGGCCCGACCTCCTCAACCTCTTCCAACCTAGCGATGCTGGCGGCTTCGTCCTTCAAAGTGGCCGCTTCGATAAGGTCGTCCATGGAGCCGAAGTGTTCGGCGAGGAACTGGGCGGTGCGCTCGCCCACGAAGCGGATGCCCAATCCGTAAATCACGCGCTCGAGCGGCAGCTTCTTCGAGGCCTCAATCTCGTCGAGCACGTTCTGCGCCGACTTGTCGCCCATGCGCTCCAGGTCCATGAGCTGCTCCTTGGTGAGGCGGTAGATGTCGGCGACGTTCCTGACCAGCCCACGGTCGCAGAGTTGGTTGACCAGCGCGTCGCCCATCCCCTCGATGTTCATCACCGAGCGCGATGCAAAGTGCAGGATGGACTCGCGCAGCTTGGCCGGACAGTTGGCATTCACGCAGCGATGGTCAGCCTCGCCTTCCACGCGCACCACGTGGCCGCCGCATTCCGGGCAGCGCTCCGGCATGTGGAAGTGCCGCGTACCGCGCGGGTGGTCTTTATCCTCGACCACCGATACCACCTTGGGAATGACATCGCCGCCGCGCTCCACCGTGACCCAGTCGCCGATACGCACGCCCAGGCGCTCGATCTCGTCCATATTGTGGAGCGTGGCGCGGCTGACCGTGGTGCCGCCGATGGGGACGGGCTTGAGGTGCGCCACCGGCGTCAGCTTGCCCGTGCGCCCAACCTGGACGTGGATGTCCTCGATCCGGGTGACGCCGGAGCGCGCCGCGTACTTGTAGGCGATGGCCCAGCGCGGCGCTTTGCCGGTGAAGCCCAGCTCGCGCCACAGCCGCGTCTCGTTCACCTTGATGACCACGCCGTCGATCTCATAGCCCAGGCTGTCGCGCTTCTGCTCCCAGGAGTTGATGAAGCGCCAGACGTCCTCGATATTCTTCGCAAGGCGCCAGTTGGGATTCACCTTGAACCCGGCGGTGCGCAGAGCTTCGAGCGCCTCGGCCTGGCGGTCGAGGAAGGTGCGGCCGTCCACCAGGAGGAAATAAGAATAAAAGTCGAGCCGTCGTTGGGCGGTGATGTTGGGATCTAGCACGCGCACTGCGCCGGCCCCGGCGTTGCGCGGGTTGGCGAACTTCGAGAGCCCCTGGCGCTCGCGCTCCTCGTTCATGCGCTCGAAGGCCTTGAGGGGCATCACCACCTCGCCCCGCACTTCGAATTCCTGTGGCAGGCCGGCCTTCTTCAGCGTGGCCGCTGGGATGGAGAGCGGGACGGAGCGGATGGTCTTCACGTTGGGCGTCACATCCTCACCCACCGAGCCGTCGCCGCGCGTGATGCCGAGGACGATCTTCGACTTGCCGTGTTCGTCGCGGGCGTAGCGCAGGGCCATGGAGAGGCCGTCAAGCTTGAGTTCGCAGACGTATTCGATCTGTTCGTGGCCGGAGAGTTCGCGCACCCGCCGCTCCCAGTCGCGCAGCTCCTGCTCGTTGTAAGCGTTGTCGAGCGAGAGCAGGGGGCTGGAGTGCGGCACCTTGACGAAGCCCTCGCGCGGCTTGCCGCCGACGCGCTGCGTGGGCGAGTCCGGCGTGACCAGGCCAGGGTGCTCGGCTTCGAGCTGCTTGAGTTGGCGCATCAGCAGGTCGAACTCGGCGTCGGAGATCTCGGGCTGATCGAGGACGTAGTAGAGGTATTCGTGATGGCGGATCTTCTCGCGCAACGCCTCGATCTTGCGCTGCACGTCCTGCGCGGCTGTGGGCATCGGCAGAATTATAGACGGCGGACAGCCGGGTTCACTTCCTGGCGCCGGGGGTTGACGCCGTATCCGATTCGTCTATAGTTCTCACGCTCTCACACAGAGGTGTGAAACAACAAGGGAGGCAGCATGAAGAAGATCGCAATGTGTCTGGTGCTGGGGCTGTGCACGCTAGCCGCAGCGCAAGACAAACCCAAGAGTTCCGGCAAGGAGATGGGCAAACCCATGGAGAAGAAGGCTGGCGGGCAGATGAGCATGCCCATGACCAAGCCCTCGCCGGAAATGCAAAAACTCAGCAAGATGGTGGTGGGCACTTGGAACACGACCGAGAAGCACGAGCCCAGTCCCTGGGCGCCGAAGGGCGCTACCGGCAAGGGGACAGCAATGTTCAAGAACGGACCGGGGGGCCTGTCGGTGGTCCAGGATTACAAGTCTTCCAGTGGGATGGGAAGCTTCGCTGGGCATGGCGTCCTGTGGTGGGATGCCAAAGCCGGCGGCTACAAGGGCGTCTGGTGCGACTCCATGACTCCCGCAGGCTGCGAGCCCGGCAAAGGTGTCGCCAAGTGGGAAGGCAACAACCTGGTGGGAACCGATGAAAGCGAGATGATGGGCCAGAAGATGGCGATGAAGGAGACCTGGACCGACATCACGCCCGATTCCTTCACCTTTGCCATGGACGGCGGGCCGTCGGGCGGCGAGATGAAGCGCATGATGACCATCAAGTACACACGCGCCGGCGCAGCCAAAACGGAAGCGAAGAAACCGTAGGAACTACCTCTGATACCGCATGTAGAGACGCAGCATGCTGCGTCTCTACAGTTTTGTTCTACGATCCTCGAATCCTACCTGCGCTGCCCTTGCCAATCCGTTATGTTTAACTCGGCATGCGCAAGGTCGTCCTGCTCTACAACCCCATAGCCGGCAAGCGCCGCGAGCGTCGCCGCGCCGACGTAGAAGCCGCGGCGCAGGTGCTGCGCGCGTCCGGCATTGACGCCCACCCGGTGGCGACGCGTGCCCCCGGCTCGGCCGGCGAGCAGGCGCGAGAGGCCGTCGCCGAAGGCTACGACACGGTGCTGGCCTGCGGCGGCGACGGCACCATCCACGAGGTGGTCCAGGGGCTGGCCGGCACCGATACGCCTCTGGGCGTCATCCCACTGGGCACGGGCAATTCGCTCGCCAACGAGCTTGGGCTTTCGCGGAATCCCGTGCGTGCCGCCCGGGCAATTCTCGCGAGCGAGCCACGAAGGATCGCACTCGGCAAGGTCGAATGCCCGCAGCGCGCGACCGGCAGTGCGAGCGCGCGCTACTTCATCGTGATCGCGGGCGCGGGTGTGGATGCCCGCATGCTCTACCAGATGAACATCGCCGCCAAGCAGCGGCAGGGCATGGCCGCCTACTACGGCGAGGCCCTTCACCTTTTCCTGACCCATCGCTTTCAGCGCTTCGAAGTCGAGTGGAGCGATCGCCAGGGCGAAGCCCACCGGGTGGGTGTGACGCAGATCATGGCCGTGCGCCTGCGCCAGTTCGGAGGGATCCTGCGCTGGCTCGCACCCGATGCGGCGCTGGAAAGCGATGATCTCCAGCTCGTTCTGTTCCGGACGGCGAGCCGCGTGTCCTATTGCCTGTATCTGTTGCGCGCCCTGCTCCAGCAGCGCTGGAAGACGCCGGGCGTGGACCTGGTGTGTGCGCGCGAGGCCGTCTGCCGGCCGATCCCCGGCGTGTCCGCGAGCAACATCTACGCCGAAGCGGATGGGGAGCTTCTCGGCGGCTTGCCGGTTCGCTTCAGCACCGTGCCGCGGGCGCTGACGCTTCTGGTGCCGAAGCGATGTTAAACTGCGTCCAGTTTCCCCGACGATTTGGAGCCGATCACACATCTGCTGACTGGCGCCTGCATGAGCCGCGCCGGCTTGAACCGCAAGACGGGCCTGGCGACCGCCACGCTGGTGCTGGCGGCGGAAGCCTCCGACATCGACGTCTTTTACGCTTTCCGCGGTCCGGTCTCCGCCTTGCAGCATCACCGCGGGTGGACGCACTCCTTCGTTGGCGTGCCGGTCATGGCCGCGCTTACCCTGCTGGTGGTGTGGGCCTGGCACCGGCTTTTCCGGAAGTGGCGCCTCGATCCTGAGACGCCCGAAGTGCGGAGACGAAGGCTCCTGCCCGTGCGCTGGGGAGTGCTTTACGGCATCGCGCTGCTGGGGCCGCTCAGCCACATCCTGCTCGACTACACCACCGCGTACGGCATACGCATGTTCGAACCGCTCTCCTACAAGTGGTACGAGTGGGACACGGTCTCGATCATCGAGCCGTTTATGTTGGGCGTTCTGATTCTGGGGCTGACCCTGCCCTCGCTGTTCGGGTTGATCCACGAAGAGATAGGCGCGCGCCAGCCGCGGTTCCGTGGACGCGTGGGCGCGATCGTGGCCCTGGCCGCTGTCGTGCTGATGTGGGGGGTGCGCGACTTCTATCATCGACGCGCCGTTTCTGCACTGGAGGCCCGCATCTACCAAAGCCAGGACCCGCTGCGCGTTTCCGCTTTCCCTTATCCCTGGAACCCCTTCGTGTGGCACGGGGTGGTTGAGACCAGGGATTTCTACCAGACCTTGCCGGTGGATTCTCTGCGCGGTGAAGTCGATCCCCAGGACCGCGCGCGCACCTACTACAAGCCGGAGGAAACCCCGGTGCTGGAGGCGGCGAAGAAGTCGTACCTCGGGCGCGTGTACCTGGATTGGGCGAAGTATCCGCTCACCCTCACCGAGGCCCTGGAGGAGCGTGACGTTGCCTATCGGGTGCGGTTCCTTGACCTGCGTTACACCTATCCTGGCCGGCAGACGCCGCTGAGGGCGTCGGTGGACCTAAGCAAGAGTCTGCAAGTGGTCGCGCAGCGCTTCGGGCGCCGGCTGCAGAAGTGAAAGCCGGGGATTCTGCCTTCCCGACAACTCTTATGAGTGGCCGCCAGGCGCGGGCGTCGGGTGGAAGCCCCCGCCTTCAGGCGGGGGGAAAGAATGTCCCAGGATTCTGGGCTTTGGCCCCTGAGGGTTCTACACGGGCGAAATGGAACTTATTCGCCTGCGATGCATCCAACCCACATGCCAAACCTAGAAACCGCAGTCTTCGGTGGAGGATGTTTCTGGTGCCTGGAGGCGGTGTTCCAGCGCCTGCCGGGCGTCAAGTCGGTGGAATCCGGCTACATGGGAGGCCGGGTGGAGGATCCCACCTACAAGCAGGTCTGCACCGGGACCACCGGTCATGCCGAGGTCGTGCGCGTGAGCTTCGACCCGGCCCAGATTAGCTATCGCGACCTGCTCGAGGTGTTCTTTGCCATCCACGATCCCACTACCCTCAACCGGCAGGGGAACGACGTGGGGACGCAGTACCGCTCCGCCATCTTTTATAACTCGGACGAGCAACGCCGCGAAGCCGAGCAGGTGACCGCCGAGTTGACGGCGGCGCGCGAGTTCTCTGCTCCCATCGTCACGGCGGTCGAGCCGGCCACGAAGTTCTACATTGCCGAGGGCTATCACCAGAACTACTTTAACGAGAATTCCGAGCAGCCGTACTGCCGGTTCATCATCGCACCCAAACTGGACAAGTTCCGCAAGGCGTTCGCGGAGAAACTGAAGGCCTGAGCGGCTCCGAGTATCCCCCGGTCCCGGTGCCCATTCAGGATTTGGTGCTCGGCATCGGCTCAGCCATCGGTTCGGATTCCCGTTGAGACAATCGCGCTCTGCGCTGAGCCGTGAACGAAGAATAGACAGCAGCCGCTGCTACGATCACATTCGCAACCACCACCGGCATGGCGCCGATGAGGAAACCGTAAGCGACCCAGAGGAGAGCCGCTCCGGCTTGAATCTTTCGCAGGGTTGTTGCCTGGCGGACAAAGTAGGAACTGGCGAACACCGCGGTTGCCACCCATCCTATGGAGTTGAGCATGGTCATGGTTCCTCAGACCGTTGTGCTTTCCGCCAATCCTATTTCGGTTGCGGCGGGGCGGAGCGTTAACCAGTCTGTCCGGACCTTGGCCCACTCCTGGACGAGGAACCCGTGCGACTCGAAGAATTCGCGAATCTGGGGTTGCTGCCAGCCCACCACCTTCTCCAGGATGGGGACCAGCATGGCGAGCGCGTTCGAGCTCAGTACCGTGCGCTTCGCAACCTGCGTAACGTTCCGCCTCTCAGAGACAGCGATGGTCAGCCCATCGCATCCGTTCACGTGCAGCATGGCATGGAGATCGGAGCTCCCATCACCAGCGTAAATAATGTGGTCCGGGCCGATCTGCAGATCGGCTTGCAGTTGGTCGAGACGTGCGACCTTGCCGTACCCAGCCGTGGCGCGAGCGATGGTCTCGATCTCGCCCTCGGCGTTGTACTTGAACTCGGTCCCGAAGATGTGGTCCGCAGGAACAATGCCCGCGAGTGCGGACTGCACGATCTCCACCGGCGCCGCCGAGAGCACGTAGAAATCAAAGTGGTATCCGTCGATGCCGTCGTCGAGGATTTTGTAGAGCAGCTCAATATTCTGCTTGAGAGGAATTCTTTTCCCGGCTTCGAGCAGATGCTCGCGACGAACGCTGCGGAATTGCGGATCATGCAGCAACAAATAGGCCAGTTCAGCGCCTTGCTGAACCAGGTTCAGCTTGGCCATACCGCTGGCCTTGCGCTTGAATTCCTCTACCGGGATTCCCAGCAGTTCGCTGAGCACAAAACCAGAGTCGTTGAAGCTGAGGGTCTGGTCGAAGTCACTGGCAAAAAGATAGCGTTTAACAAGTTTGTCGTTCACATGTATTAGATTCCAAAGCGCCGCCGAGGACGGAAAAAGTGCTCCCGCTGTGCCGCCGAAATAACGATTCGCCCCGGTCGTTTTTCTGACGCCTAAGTCGCAACTAGCTGAAAACACAGCCACAGATGTAATGGTCGGCCCTAGCAGACGATTTTCGAACTTGGATTCAGCAGGCAGCGTAAATCCCCAACAGAGAAGGGCTTACGTAATCCGGTTTCTCATAAGGCTCGGGGTCTGCCAGAGATCCCGGCCAGTTTTCGCTTGGGAGTTTTCCTCGCCGACCTTCGACCCGCCTTACTTGGGGAATGGCGGAATCCGTATCTTGACAATGTTGTAGACCTTCACCTGCGCAGCCCACTGGCTGATTCCCTCCTGAGCGCGCCTTAAATAGCGCACGTCAACCGTCAGATTCCCGACGTAGAGGTAGTCGCCGATCTTTATCATTTCCGCTGGAAAGAGAAGGCCACGCGGCGCACCCTGCTCGTCCAGACCTTCGAAGTCGCCCAGCTTCGCGACCATTTTTCCGGTCTTATCGAGAACCACGACCTCATCCCCTCGATTGGCGACCACCCACAATCGGTCTTCCTCGTCGAAAAACATTCCATCGGGACCATTGATGGTGCTGGTGACCCATACCTCGGGTTGGCGGGCTTCGCCGTTCACCACCGGCACACGAATAATCTTGTTGTCACCCGTGTTCCCGACGAACAGGGCGGTCTCGCCATGGTCGAACGCTAGTCCGTTTGCGCCAAGAGGGATAACGCCGTGAGATATCAGCAAATCGGTCTTGACCCAAGGCGTCGGCACGCCCCCAGTAGGACCCGTCTTCCATACAGTCCCCTGAAACGAGTCGGTGAGGTAGATGTTCCCTTTTTTGTCGAAGGTCATACCGTTGGGGGCGGCCTTCTCACCGGGAATACTGATGAAGACGGACGACGCGCCGGTCATGGGATCGACCTTCAGCACCTGCTTGCCGCCGTAATCGACGACCAACAGGTTGCCAGTGCCTTGTTGAAAGCTGATATCGCCTAGCCGACTTGAGGCCCCGGCAATCTCGACCCGGCGCTGGAACTTGCCGTCGCGGGAGAAGACGATCAGATGTCCGAGGTGGTTCGGGTGGTCATAGTCCCACGTGACCACGTAGAAGTTTCCCTTTTCATCGGTCGTGATCCCCTCGGGATGCGCGCTGCCCGGGGGAAGCGTGGCGAATGTGGTCGCTTGAGATCGGTCCCATGCATCGGCCGCTAGTCGCAGGAGCGAGAAGACGCAGACCAGCATCGCCAAGCTGCTAAAAAGAGTCATCGGTTTCAGGTTTTTCATGGGCGTGACTCCTGCGGGAGAGATTAGGAGCCGGTCGAAACAGCGATGATTCTGCTCCCCGCTTGAAGCGGCGTCAAGGATCGCGTCAGAAGCCGCTGGCGGCGACTAAGAACGACCATGCAGTTCAATAGTGGTGGACGGGTATGCCCGCAGGTCGCTGAAACTGCAGGCCAATTTTGGTTGGTCGGGACGGGCAGATTTGAACTGCCGACCCCTCGCACCCCAAGCGAGTGCGCTACCAGGCTGCGCCACGTCCCGACATACATCACCACCGGGCGGCGGTGTGGGGTAATGCTGATTTTACACTATCGCGCGGCGCGCGCCGTCGGCCTGACTCATCCCGCCGCAGTCGTCGAGCCCGTCCCCACTGCCATTTCCGCCAGCGTCTTCAGGTCGGGGACTTCGAGATCGGCCTCGGCGGAAACGCGCCTGGTCGCGCCCGGGCCGCGGCGCGTCACCAGCACGGCGGACATCCCCATCTGCCTGGCCGGGATCACATCGTGAAAAACGCTCTGCCCGGCGTGCAGCACTTTCTCCGGCGGCAGGCCCATCTTCTTGAGCGCCAGTGCGAAGATGGCGGGCGAAGGCTTGTAGGCGCGGGCCTGCTCGGCGGTGGTCACCCAGTTGAAGGCGACGTGCAGTTGCCGCGTGGTGTCGGAGAACAGGTCATCGTCGATGTTGGAGATGATGCCCAGCCGGTACCTGCCCTTGAGCGCGCAGAGCGACGCCACGGTGTCGGGGAAGGGCGTCCAGCGCTTGAGCGACGCCGCCAGGCTGCGCGCCTCATCGATGGAGACCGAGAAGCCGAAACGCTGGCCCACCGCGCGCATCACTTCCTCGAGCACGAAGCGGTACCGCCGGTACTCGGCCGCCTGGACCGCCGGCTCCAACTCGGCATAGAGCTCGAGGATCTCTCCGTCGGTCACCCGTTTGCCATGCTCCGCCAGCAGCGGCCGCAGCACGCCCAGGATGCCGGATTCCCAGTCGATGAGCGTGCCGTAGCAGTCGAAGGTGATGGCCTGGAAGGAATCGAAGGCGAGCAACGCGGGTCTCCTTGTGGCGCCAGACTGAAAGAGGGCACGGGAATCATACCCGTGCCCGGGATGGCGATCGGCCAGGTCCGTGCTTACGTCTTGATCTCCACCGGCTTGAGCAGCTTGAAGCTGAGCATGGTCTCCGCCGGCAGCACGATGTCCTTGTTGCCGGTGAAGGCCCCGCCCGCGAAACCCGCGCCTCCGCCTACCAGCGCCCCGATGGCGGCCCCTTTGCCTCCGCCAGCCAAGGCTCCGATCACCGCGCCCGCGGCGGCGCCACCCCCGCCGAACTCAGCCGTGCGTTTGCCCTTGCCCTTCAGGCTGCGGGCCACCGCGGTGGTCTGGATGTCATATTTGGAATCCTTGACCGTCACTGAATCCAGCACCAGGCGCAGGATGGCGGCACCCTTGATCTTGCCCAGCGCCTTGGCTTCGGTAACGGTCCCGGTGACGGTCGAGCCTTTCGGGATCACAACTTTGCCGCCGACTTCCACCGGCGCTTCGACCGTGGCGGTGAACCTGTCGCCGGCGTTGTTATTCTTCGAGCTGACGGTCTGATTCAGCCGCACCGTCAGCACCGTGCCTTCGGGCAGGGTGACGGGTTTGCTGGTCAGCCGCTCCATGACTGAGGGCGGTTTGGCCGATTCCGGAGTCGCCGAACTGCCGGTGGTTCCCGTTGGGGCGGTTGCGGACGATTCCTCCGGTTTCTTGCTGCATCCGGCGGCTGCGATCATCAACACGATAGCCACGACAAATGCTGCTGACTTAACCCGCATACGCACCTCCCATTTAATGCGTCGCTGCCGTTGTACCAGAACTGCTCACGCGGTCGCAACTTGAGGCGCTTAGCGGGCGTGAGCGAAGCGGGAGCCCGCTGCCGAAATCCCGAGCGCAGCCGGGGTCCCCAGCAAACCTGCTTTTGGTTTGCTGGGGTGGTGGAGCGAGGGACCTCGGTGGCCGCCGCTGTAGAGCTCAACCGTGGGAAACTTAGCCGCCGGTCGGCTGAACTGCATCTAAGTGTCTGAAGGAAAGACCATTGCGAGGTGAGGGAATGAGGATAGCCGCATCCACGACATCAATCTTTGTGCTCTTGCTAGGGTTGTCATGTTTGGCGGCAGCGCAGTCGCAGCCGCAAATGCAGACGGCGCAGGTGACCGCGGGCCCGACCATCACTTACGTGGATGACCAGTTCGCGGTGGTCGCCTGGACCACCAGCGCTCCCACCGAGAGCCGTGTGTTCTACGGCACCGATCCCAATGATCTGAACCAGGTGGCAGAGTCGATGAAGGCGACCACCTCGCACCGCGTCGATCTGCGCGGCCTGAAGCCGGACACCACCTATTTCTTTCAGCTCGATAGTCCCGGCCCGGAGATTGCCCCCGTGCTGCAGTTCCGCACCGTGCGCGCGGGCGGCGCTCCGCTGCATCGCCAGCAGCCGGCGCAGGCCACGAGTTCGCAACCGGAGCCGCCGCCCGGCGTGACCGTCACTCGCGGGCCGACCATCGAATTCGCCGACGACCGCTCGGCGGTGATCTCCTGGACCACCAGCGATGTGGCGCCCAGCGTGCTGTACTACGGAACCCGCCGCCGCGACCTGGCGCAGACCGCGGAGGCGGCCAGCGGCACCACCTTCCATCGCGTGCACCTCTCCGGCCTGGAGCCGGACACCACATATTTCTTCGCGGTCGATCTCGGACAAGGCCGGCAAGCCGGACCGTTGAGCAGTTTCCAGACGGCCGCCGCAGACGGCCAGCCGATCTATAACCAGCAAGCGGCGGCAGACGCCAACCCCGCCCCGCTGGCCGATCGTCCGCCAGAAGATGGCGACCGGCCGCGTCGCGGTGGCAGAGCGGTCCCCGCCGGGACCGAGATCCAGGCCACCTTGCAGGACGAGCTCTCCACCAAGACTTCGCACTACGGTGACAAGTTCACGGCCACCATCAGCCAGCCGGTGAACGCGGCCGACGGCTCGCTCGCCATCCCCGCAGGCACGCGGATCACGGGCGAGGTGGTGGAGTCCGAAGGGGGCAAGACCGTGCCTGTGCTGCGCGGCCGCGGCAAGATCAACTTGCGC
>DASQGF010000080.1:0-23646 GCA_035632755.1 Terriglobales bacterium | reverse complement strand
CTCCAGGCCATCGAAGATGGCGTCGAAGTCCTGCTTGCGCCACAGGCAAACACCGGCGGAGACGTACACCTCGGCATGGAGAACATTCTCGCTGCGCAGCCGCTTCATGAGGTCATAGGTGATGGTCTCGTAGTCTTCCGGGGAACGCAGGCGCTGGACCACTGCCTTGAACGCCATCATGAAGCCGGTGAAGTCGGCATAGCGGTAGAGCGCCTCGGCCTCATCCAGCGTGAGCTTGTCGTCGTATCGCTGACTGATCTCGGCCAGCGTCGCCGGTTCCACCGAGCCTTCCAGGTGGAGATGAAGCTCCGCCTTGGGCAGTCGCAGGATAAAGGTGCTGGGCGATACCGTGGCGGCCGTCGGTGTGGTTCGGGCGGACATGACCATTTAAAACCGCCGGGGACACGGGGGAGGCGATTGAGTCATTGTTCCATTGAGCCATTGAGTCATTGAAAACCAGAACGCATTGTACCGGGACTTCGATTTCAATGACTCAATGACCCGATGACTCAATGAGTCAATTCCTCGCGAACTCGCTGTGGCGGCGGCTGTAGAAAACGTAGATCACCAGCCCGATCGCCAACCAGACAAAAAAGCGGAGCCATGTGATCACGGTCAGGCCGGTCATCATACCGAAACACAGCACGACGGAGATGAGCGGGAACACCGGGACCATCGGCACCCGGAAGCCGCGCGGCCGGTCCGGCTGCATGCCACGCAGAAAGATCACGCCGAGGGACACCAGCACGAATGCAAACAAAGTGCCGATGTTGGCCAGATCGGCGGCCGCCGGGATGTCGACCAGGCCCGCGGGCAAGCCCACCGCCGCCCCGGCAATCCAAGTAGACCAGTGCGGCGTCTTGTAGCGGGGGTGCACGGCCGAGAAGAGCCGTGGCAACAGCCGGTCACGGGACATGGCGAACCAGACCCGCGTCTGTCCGTATTGGAAGACCAGCAAGGACGAGACCATGCCGGTCAGCGCCCCGATGATAATGACCGCCTGGAACACCGGATTGGCGCCGAGGTGCTTCAAGGCATAGGCGACGGGTGCGTCGGCTGCTTCGCCGGATTGGAAGGTCGTGTACGGCATCATGCCCAGCAGCACCAGCGCCACCCCGACGTACAGCACGGTGCAGACGATCAGCGAGGCGATGATGCCGAAGGGGATGTCTTTCTGCGGGTGCCGCGCCTCCTCCGCGGCGGTTGAGACGGAGTCGAACCCGATGTAGGTGAAAAAGATGATCGAGCCGCCGGTCACGATGCCCGCGAAACCGGAGGGAGCGAAGGGATGCCAGTTCGCGGCCCGTACCAGCATCCCGCCGACCGCCAGGAAGATCAGGATGGCTCCGATCTTCACCGCTACCATGACGTTGTTGGTCTCGGCGGACTCACGCACGCCGCGAACCAGCAGCACCGTCAGAACGAACACCACCAGGAACGCCGGCAGGTTGAAGTAGGCGCCGGTCCCCTTCCCTTCCGCCCAGACCGGCGAGGACCAGTGATCGGGCAAAACAAGGCCGAAGGCGGTGAGTTGCGCCTTGAGATAGCCGGCAAATCCCACCGCTACCGCAACGTTCGACACTGCGTATTCCAGGATCAAGTCCCAGCCGATGATCCAGGCGAAAATCTCTCCCAGCGTCGCATAGGAATAGGTGTAGGCGCTTCCCGCGATGGGGATCATGGAGGCAAGCTCGGCATAGCAAAGCCCGGCAAAGCTGCACGCCACCGCCACCAGCAGGAAGGAGATAGCGATGGCGGGGCCGGCGGGAGGGCGCCCGTGCATCAGCGTGCCTGCGATTGAACCGTGCTGGACCAGGTTGAGAATGAGGTCCAGCACCTGCGCCCGCAGGATCGATGGCACCTCGAAGTGCTCTCCGGCGGCCGCCGTCCCGGTCAGGACGAAGATGCCGGAGCCGATGATGGCGCCGATGCCCAGCGCGGTCAGGCTCCACGGCCCCAGGCTTTTCTTCAGCCGGTGCTCGGGCTCCTCCGATTCGGAGATCAGCTTGTCGATAGACTTGGTGGCGAGAAGTTGGCTGGGCACAGGATCGGGTGGCCGGGCCAGCGGGGCATTACGCGCCCGCCGGCCCGACGTTCAGATTACCGTTTGCTCTGGCCGCGCGCCATCTTCTTGACTTTGCGCTTCTGCGATCCGCGCGCGTACTCGCGCGGCTTCAAGGGATGCTCCAGCTTGCGCTTCTTGCGCGCCGTCCGCTTCAGTTTCTTGCGCTCCAGCTTGTTGGTGATGGTTGTGGTGTTCATGATCTCCTTGGCTCTTGACTTTTGGCTTCTTCTCGAAACTTGAAACTATCAGCGCTTTTCCGACTTGATCGTCTGTTCCTTCCGCTTCTTCAACTGCTTCGCGAACTCCTGCGCCACCCATTGCATGGAATCGCGGCCGGGCTTGATTTTGTCGGCGACGCTGCCCGCCCAGATCTCCTTGTCATCGCGGCTGACCAGCCGGAAGTTGAGCTGCCCACCGGATTTCTCCCCCCAATTCGCAAAGGTGAACGTGCCCTTGAGAATGGCATCAGCATCGTCGGGGCTGCTGGCGGTGCTGAAGCCGACGTGCTCCAGCTCGCGCGCGCCTACCGAACGGAAGCGCTCGGCGTCATCGTTGTTGCCCAGCTTGTCGATGTAAATCCGCTGCACGTTGGCCAGCGACGGATACTGCGCCACGCACGCCGTCACCGCCACAAACAGGATCGCAAGCCCTATTGCTACACTCCGCTTCATCAACTCCTCCTCACGCCCGCTCCAGTTGGGCGAACTTCTCCACCAGCTTCTTCAGACCGAAGCCCGGAAATTGTACCGTAATCTTGGCGTCGTCTCCCTCGCCTTCGCGCCTGTACACGGTACCCTCGCCGTACTTGGGATGACGAACCTTCTGTCCCGGACGGAATCCGCGCTTGCCCGTGGGCTCAGGCAGCTCGACTTTCGGACGCGTGAACTTCTTGCCGCGAGACGCAAAGAACTCGGCGATGTTGTCGATCGAGTTGTAGGTCGGCCCGGAGTACGAGCTGCACCTTCGGCCGCTGGACCCATTGCGCCGCAGTCGCTGATCGTAATCCTCCTCGTGGCGCTCGTGGGCATAGTCATACTCCCTGCGCTCCTTGTGGCGGCTGGGGCGAGGCGAACCCAAATCCTCCAGCAATTGGGGCGGGATCTCGTCCAAAAAGCGTGAGGGGACACTGGCTTCGGGCATATCCGTGCCGTAGCGGCGACGGTAGCTGGCGCGTGTGAGCACCAGCGTGTCCATCGCGCGGGTCATGCCTACGTAGCACAGGCGCCGCTCTTCTTCCTGATCGTCCGGCTCAAGCAGCGTGCGCGAGTGCGGGAACAGGCCTTCTTCCAGACCGACCAGGAACACGACGGGGAACTCCAGGCCCTTGGCGGCGTGCAGGGTCATGAGCGTGATCTGCGCGCGCGCGTCGTAATCGTCGGCCTCGCTGACCAGCGCCGCGTGGTCCAGGAACTCAGCCAAGGTCTCACCGCGGTCACGCGAATCCATGGCCGCGTTCACAAGTTCGTGGAGGTTCTCGATGCGAGCCAGCGCCTCCGGCGTGCCCTCCTCTTCCAGTTGGCGGATGTAGCCGGTGCGGTCAAGCAGGAACTTCAGCACCTCGGGGATGGTGGCCGGGCCGCCGGGGGAGCGGAAAGCGTCGTCGGTCGTCGGTCCCTTCGCTTCGCTCAAGGCAGGCTGAAAGCGGTCGTCGGCCGGAACTTCGTCGTCGGCTGTCGGCCCTCGGTCGTCGGCCGGAGGGTCAAAGGCTAAGCGTGCGAAGAAGTCCTCGGCGCTCTCGTCGTCCGCCTGCGGGACCTCTGGAGTCGGGGCTGCGGTCTCTGCGCTGATCTTCTCGACGAAGGTTCCGACCAGCATGGCGTGTGCGTCGTCGATCAGGTCGCGGAAGGTGTGAACCGCCGCCAGCGAGCGCGCCGGCAGCAGTTGCCGCTGGACGGCCTCGCCCAGGGCCGACCACAGCGACAGCCCGGTCTCGAGCGCCAGCCGCTCCAGGGTCTCGACCGTGGTCTTGCCGATGCCGCGCGCGGGCGTGTTGATGGCCCGCAGGAGCGCGATGGAGTCGTCCGGGTTATGCAGCAGCTTGAGGTAGGAGATCATGTCCTTGATCTCCGCCCGCTCGTAGAACGAGAAGCCACCGACCACGTGGTACTTGAGTCCGTAGCGCCGCAGGGCTTCTTCGAACAGGCGTGACTGCGAGTTGGTGCGATAGAGCACGGCGGCGCGCGCATCGCGGCCCTCGCCGAGCGCCTCCTGCACGTACTTGTTGATCATGTCGGCGGTGAACAGGGCCTCGTTCTCGCCGTCGGGCGCCTCATAGTAGCCGATCTTCGGACCGCCCTGGCGCGAGGTCCACAGCGTCTTGCCTTTGCGGCGCACGTTGTTCGCGACCACCGCCGACGCCGCCTCCAGGATGTTCTCGGTCGAGCGGTAATTCTGCTCCAGGCGGACGATCTTGGCCTCGGGGAAATCCTGCTCGAATTCCAGGATGTTGCGGATATCGGCGCCGCGCCAGGAGTAAATAGACTGGTCTTCGTCGCCGACCACGCACAGGTTATGACGCGTCCCGGCCAGGAGACGCATGAGTTCGTACTGCGGGCGGTTGGTGTCCTGGTATTCGTCCACCAGGATGTACTCGAAGCGGCGCTGATAGCGCTCACGCACCTCCGCCGCTTCGCGCAGCAGGCGGACGGCCTCGAGCAGCAGGTCATCGAAATCAAGCGCGTTGGCCTTGCGCAGCTCCTGGCGGTAGATCTCGTAGATGTGAGCGACGCGCTCCGCTTTGGGATCGGCCGAGCTGCGATACACCTCGATGGGATCGCGCATGTGGTTCTTGGCCCACGAGATGCGCGCCAGCACGGCGCTGGGCTTCATCTGTTTGTCGTCGAGCCCCAAGCGTCTCATCGCCGCCTTCACTACCAGTTGCTGGTCGGACTCGTCGTAGATGACGAAGTCGCGGCGGAAACCGTCTTTGAGCGCCTCGATGTCGCGGCGCAGCACCCGCACGCAGAAAGAGTGAAAGGTCGAGATCAAGGGCTGCCGCAGCAGCGACCCGCCGACCAGCTTTTCCACGCGCTTGGCCATCTCGGCCGCCGCTTTGTTGGTGAAGGTGACAGCCAGGATGGCGTCCGGCGAGACGCCGATGGTCTCGATCAGGTGGGCGATGCGGTAGGTAATGACCCGCGTCTTGCCGCTGCCCGCGCCCGCGAGGATTAGCAGCGGGCCCTCGGTGGTCTCGACGGCCAGGCGCTGCTGCGGATTCAGTTGGTCGAGAAAGCTCTGCACTTCAGTAGAAGAATCGTCCTTCTGTCATTCCGGGCGGAGCGAGGAATCTTGGTTTTGCCCTGTTGGCTCTTGGCTTTTAGCTCTTGGCTTTGTAGAGACGCAGCATGCGGCGTCTCTACAGATGAAAACCCACCGAATTTTCGCCGTCCTCTCCGTCTCTGCGGTTTTCATTTTGTCATTTCGGCCGCGGCTCGCGCCGCCTTACACTCCGCACACGGACAAATCTCCCGCAAATAATCCCAGGCAAAGATGCCGTGCTGGTGGCCGTCGTTCCAAGTGAAGCGGATGGCGTACCGGCCGACCGCTTCCGCCTGGGTGGCCCGCACCACCGGCTTGAACATGGGCAGCGCGCCCGGGGCCTGTCCTGGAGCCTGGCCCGGCTTGCGCCCGCTCTTGTTCCGCTCTTCGTTGCACAGGGCGCAGGGACAAGCGTCGCGCAGGTACTGGAACGAGTAGCTGGAGCGATGGCCATCCCTCCATTCGATGTCCATCCCCGTGCCGGTGGTGACGTTCACGTTCACCGACTTCGGATCCACGCCGGGAGGCATGCTTTCAGTATCGCATACCGGCGGACTCGCAATTTAGGCTTTGACTTCTGGCTTATGTGGTGGACAATCACAAAATAGCGGGCGTGGAGAACGGTAATGGCAACGGCGAGAGTACCCAAAATCCAGGAACGCGACGAACGGATCCCGATCGGGAAAAGCCTGATCGGCTATAAAGAGGCCGTGGAGTCCATGACCGCGGATGAGGCCTTCCGCGCCACGGTGTATGCGATGAACACTCTGCTGATACAGAAGGGGTGCTACTCCGCCGAGGAATTCCAGTTTCAGTTCCGCCAGTCCGCCCAGAAGCAGCTCAAGAAAAGAAGCGGCCACTAGGGTTTTCGCTTCATCTCACGCTTCGCTTTCTTCCGGCTCATCTCATCCTTCTGATACGTCTTCGGCATACGGCAGAGTACGGTGTCGGGGCAGAAATGGTGAGCGCCGATCTCACACGATGGGCATTCACACTCGCACCACCCCCAGAAAGGCCGCTCCAGTTCCGCTTTCTTGGGCATCTGCCAGCCTCCCTGTGAGCGCCCTATTAGTACGCTCGACAACGGAACCGGCGCAATACCGGTCGTCGTTTGCCGGGACTGCTACGGGTCCTGTAAAATGAATGCTTTGCACGAATAGCAAAGAAACGACGGGAGCAGTCATGGCACGAGTTTGTGATGTGTGCGGCAAAGGGCCGCAATCGGGCAACAACATCAGTCACGCCCACAACGTGACCAAGCGGCGCTGGAACGTGAATCTGCGCCCGGTGCGCGCCCGCGTCAACGGCAGCACCCGCAAGCTGCGGGTTTGCACCTCCTGTATTCGCAGCGGGAAAGTCGTAAAGGCCTAACCTCTCACCACGGATTTCGACGCGGATCAAAAGCCGCATCGGACCAAGGCAATTGAGCCATTGGGTCATTGATTCATTGAAAGGCCAGAACACTCCTCGCATTCGCAAGTCCGGGAACAATGGCTCAGGCTCAATTGACCCAATGAATCAATGATTCAATCCTTCATTCAAATCCGCGTTCATCCGCATTAATCCGTGACGAAATGAAGTTCACGCCAGAGCGATCACGTCGATCTCCACCAGCACGTCCTTGGGGAGCCGGGTGGCCTCGACAGTGGAGCGCGCCGGCGGCGCCGTCTTGAAATGGCGGCCGTAAACCTCGTTCATGGCCGCGAAATCGCTCATATTCTTCAGGAAGACTGTGGTCTTGACCACGCGGTCGAGTCCGCTGCCGGCGGCGGCCAGCACGGCAGCGAGATTGCGCAGCACGCGCTCGGTCTGTTGAGCGACATCGCCGGCCACGACCGTACCCGACGCCGGGTCGAGCGCGATCTGCCCCGAACAGAACACCAGCCCTGCTGCCTTGATGGCCTGCGAATAAGGGCCGATGGCCTGCGGCGCGTCCTGGGTCGCGATGACTTCGCGCATGTTTCCTCCTCCAAGAAAAAATCAATCAACCACAGAGGACACAGAGGAATTGGGTCATTGAATCATCGGGTCATTGAGCCATTGACACCAAGACTCCTGCAGATCATCTACTCAATTTTGGGGTTTCAATGACCCAATGGCTCAATGACGCAATGATTCAATACCCTCCGTGTACCTCTGTGTCCTCTGTGGTTAAAGTCTTAAAGTTTTTGCACGCGCTGCACGTCGCGGATACCGGCCAGCTTGCGGATACCGCCGACGATGCGCTGCAGGTGCTTCAGGTCGGTGATGTCGATGACCAGGTCGATGGTGGCGTGGCCGTCGCCGGTGCGGGCTTCGATGTTGCGGATGTTGGTGTTGTCGTCGCTGATTACGGTGGTGATCTGCTTGAGCATGCCGGCGCGGTCGTCGCAGAACACGGTCAGCTTAACCGGGTAGGCGCCGCTGCCACCGTCCTTGGCTTCCTTACCCCACTCCACCGCGATCCGCCGTTCCACGTCGTACAGCAGGTTGACGACATTGGGACAGTTCCTGGCGTGCACTGCCACGCCCTTGCCGCGCGTGACGTATCCCACGATTTCTTCTCCACGGATGGGATTACAACATCGCGCGCGGTAGGTGAGCAGATCGTCGTGGCCTTTGACCTTGAGCGTCCCGGCATCGCCGCCGAACACCCGGCGCACCACGCTGCCGAAACCGGACTTCTCTTCTTCGGGGGGAGCCGCGGTCTCGGACGGCGAGAGCTTGCCCAGCACCTGCCGCGCCGAGAACTTGCCGAAGCCGATGCCGGCGATGAGGTCGTCGGCCCGGGTGACGCCGTATTCCTGGGCCACGCGCTGGTAGGCCTCGTCGGAAATGCCCTTGAGCGAGACGCGGTACTTGCGGGCTTCCTTCTCGATCAGCTTGTGGCCGATCTCGAGGGCGCGCTCGCGCTGATGGACATTGAGCCAGTGCCGGATCTTCTGCCGCGCGCGGGGGGCGTTCACGAAGGTCAGCCAGTCCCGGCTGGGGGTGTGCCCGGGCTGGGTCAGGATCTCCACGATGTCGCCGTTGCGCAGCTTGTACCGCAGCGGCACGATGCGTCCGTTGACCTTGGCGCCGGTGCAGGTGTGCCCGACCTCAGTGTGGATGGTGTAGGCGAAGTCCACAGGCGTTGACTCGCGCGGCAGGATCACCACCTTGCCCTTGGGGGTGAAGGTATAGACCTCTTCCGGATAGAGGTCGCCCTTCAGTGTGGAGAGGAACTCGTTGGGATCGGAGACGTCGCGCTGCCACTCCACCACCTGCCGCAGCCAGGCCAGCCGCTCTTCGTCCTTGGCCGTGACCGGCGAGCCGTCCTTGTATTTCCAATGGGCGGCGATGCCTTCCTCGGCCATCTTGTGCATCTCCTCGGTGCGGATCTGCACTTCGAAGGGCGTGCCGTTCTCGGCGATGACCGTGGTATGCAGCGACTGGTATAGGTTGGGCCGCGGCATAGCGATGAAGTCCTTGATGCGCCCCGGCACCGGCCGCCAGAAATTATGAATGGCGCCCAGGGCGCCGTAACAGTCCTTCACCGACTTGGTGATGATGCGGATGGCCAGCATGTCGTAAACCTGGTCGGGGGCGATGCGCTGCCGCTGCAGCTTCTGCCACACGCTGTAGAGCCGCTTGATGCGGCTTTCCACCCGGGCTTCGATGCCGTTCTCCGCCAGCTTCTCCCGCAGCACGCCTTCGATCTGCTCCAAAAACTGCTCGCCTTTCTTGCGCCGCGCCTCCACCGCCTCGTGCACCTGCTGGTAGGCGATCGGGTCCACGTATTGGAATGCCAGGTCTTCCAGCTCGCCGCGCACCTTGCCCATGCCCAGCCGGTGAGCGATGGGGGCGTAGATCTCTAGGGTCTCGCGGGCGATGCGCTCCTGGCGTTCCGGCGGAAGCGCCTTGAGCGTCCGCATGTTGTGCAGCCGGTCGGCCAGCTTGATGAGCACCACGCGAATGTCGTCCACCATGGCCAGCACCATCTTGCGGACGTTCTCCGCCTGGCGCTCCTCGCGGGTGGCGAAGTCGATCTTCGAGATCTTGGTGACGCCTTCGACGATACGCGCTACCTGCTCGCCGAATTCCTTGCGGATGTCCACGACGGTGACCGAAGTGTCTTCGACCAAATCGTGCAGCAGGCCGGCAGCGATCGAAGTCGAGTCCAGCTTCATGTCCGCCAGCACCAGGGCCACCTCCAGCGGATGGCTGAGGTAGGGCTCGCCCGATGCCCGGTTCTGCCCGGCGTGATACTTCTGCGAAAGGTCGTAGGCACGACGGATGATCTCCAGGTCGTCATTCGGCCGGTTGGCGCGGACGGTCTTCAGCAGGTCACGGAACTTCGTGACCGTGAGGACATTGGTCGCGAATTGCTGCTTCAGCGTCGCCATGCCAGCCCTTTGTGAGGAGCGCCCGAGTTGGAGGAACTACACGCAGGCCTGGAATCGGCCTGGGAACTCGATTCTGACATCCCGTGGCGGGGACTCGCCATAGTTGATTATAACCGCGGGTTGCAACAACCGCGCATGCCCGAAAGGCCAGACCGGTCTGGGAGAGTTACCCCCTATCGAGTTTGGATGTGGCTGGAACAAAAAGGACTTAGAAACATTCTCACGCCACGCGAAAACCACCTCACGCAAGCGTCAATGAATCCGCAGCCCAGGAGTACAATCTCGGCGATGCGGGTTCTGGTCAGCGGTGCGTCGGGGTTGATCGGCTCGGCGCTGGCGCCGACCCTGGAGAGCAGCGGGCACTCAGTGGTTCGGCTGGTACGGCGTGATCCGGCGGCGAATGAGATTCGATGGGATCCCGCCGGCGGCCTCCAAGCCAAAGCGCTCGAAGGCCTCGACGCCGTGGTCCATCTCGCCGGCGAGAGCATCGCCGGGCGCTGGACGGCGGCGAAGAAAGCGCGCATCCGCGACAGCAGAGTGCTGGGGACGACCGCGCTCGCCACGGCTCTGGCACGAACCGACCCGCCGGCAAGGGTGCTGGTGTGCGCCTCGGCGATTGGGATTTATGGCGATCGCGCCGATGAAGTGTTGCGCGAGGAGAGCGCACCGGGCTCCGACTTACTCGCCGAGGTCGCCAACCAGTGGGAAGCGGCCACCGAGTCCGCAGCCCGGGCCGGCGTTCGCGTGGTCTCGCTCAGGTTCGGTGTCGTTCTAAGCCCGCGAGGCGGCGCGCTGGCCCGGATGCTGCCCCCGTTCCGCATGGGCGCCGGTGGGCGCATCGGCAGCGGACGGCAGTGGATGAGTTGGATCACGCTCGACGACATCGTCGGCGTCATTCAGCACACTCTGGCGGCCGACTCGCTGCGTGGACCCGTGAACACCGTCGCGCCCAGCCCGGTGACAAATGCCCAATTCACGCGCGCTCTGGGCGAAGCGCTGCACCGGCCGACCATCTTTCCGCTGCCGGCATTCATGGTCCGGCTGGTGTTCGGCGAGATGGGCGAAGCGCTGCTCTTGAGCAGCCAGCGGGTGGATTGCGGCAAACTCCTGGCCAGCGGGTACCGCTTCCGCCACCCCGAGCTCAAGCTCGCGCTGGAACAGATACTGCGTTGATCCGGGGGTAAAACGACGTCGATCTGAAGTGGAGGGGGCTTCAGATTCCAAAACATACTTCATGCCAGATCACGTGTCAGGGCACGAGTTCACTCGTGCCGTCACGGTTACTTCAAGAATTTGTCATACCGAGCGAAGCGTGATGCGAGCTTGCGAGCGGAGCGCGAGTCGAGGGACCTTGGGGTTGTGTTTGGACAACACCAAGATTCCTCGCCTCGCCTTCACTCGCAAAGCTCGCTCGGGCGGGCTCGGAATGACAATACAACAAACGTTTCTGACGGCACGGCTGAAGCCGTGCCCTGACACGTGATCCCGCCATTGTCAATAATCCAGGTGAAGGCCGGCGCCTCCACCGGGCCGAGTCAAAGTAGTGCCGCAGCCCACTCCGTCACTTCTGGAAAAACATCTTGACCGCAGTAGCGACCAGTATCACAGCAAAGATCCGGCGCAGCACCAGGTCGGGCATCTTCTGTGCCCACGTGCCGCCGAAGTAGCCGCCGAGAAAGAGCCCGAGCGCAATCAGCAGGCCGATCTTCAGGTCGGCGTTGCCGGCCTTGTGGTATTTCAGAAAGGCGAGCAACCCGGTGGGAGGCAGCAGCACCGCTAGGGTTGTGCCCTGGGCCACGTGCTGGTTCATCTTGAAGCCGTAATACAGGATGGGAACCAAAATCGCGCCGCCAGCGATGCCGACCAGCCCGGACAAAATCCCCACCGCGACTCCCGTCACGATCGCCCACAGGATGATCACGTTTGTCTCCTCTAGCGCCTGAGATTGACCCATTGAGTCATTGGCGCATTGATTCATTGTAAGAGCAGGATCCAATCCAAAAGCAACATCCGATTGCGGCGATCTTCCAATGACTCAACGGACCAATGACTCAATCCGCACCGTCAGGGTAAAATCCAGAATCCGCGCCCAGGTATGTCCTCGACCTCAACTTCCGCGCTCGACGGCTTGAAACGTCCTGCGGTACAGGTGTTCGTCGCCACCACGGTGATGCTGACGTTCATCTCCTTCTGGCGGGCGGCGGCGATCGTGCTCGCCGATCTGGCATCCTCCGCCTACTACGTCGGCGGCGATGCCGAGAACGTCATCGGCAAAAGCGCGCCCTGGTTCATTCTGGCGGTCATGCTGTTCAGCTACGCGGTGCGCGCCGTGTACATCGAGTCCAGCAGCATGTTCGTGCGCGGCGGCGTGTACCGCGTGGTGAAGGAGGCCATGGGCTCCACCCTGGCCAAGCTCTCGGTCTCGGCACTGCTGTTCGATTACGTATTGACGGGGCCGATCAGCGCCGTTTCCGCCGGCCAATACCTCGCCGGATTCGTCGACGAGATAGCCAGGTACCTGGGCCATCCCATCACGTTCAACCAGAACTATTTCGCCGCCGGCTGCGCCGTGCTCGTTGTGCTGTACTTCTGGTGGAAGAACCTGCAGGGCATCCACGAAAGCAGCGAGAAGGCGATGTTCATCATGCGGGTCACGACCGTGATGGTGGTCATCCTGATCGTCTGGTGTTTGGTCACGATTTTTAAGATCCATGCCCACCTGCCGCCGTTGCCCAGCTTCCAGAACATGAAGTGGGACCATGAGTCGCTAGGCTGGCTGCCGCGCAACTGGGCGACTTCCATCACCCTTGTCGCCCTGTTCGTGGGATTCGGCCACTCGGTATTGGCCATGAGCGGTGAAGAAACCCTGGCGCAGGTGAACCGTGAGATCGAGCATCCCAAGCTGAAGAACCTGGAGCGCGCCGGGCTGGTGATCTTCATTTACAGCCTGCTGTTCACCTCGCTGGTGTCGTTCTTCGCGGTGATGATCATTCCCGATGATGCCCGCGCGCAATTTTTTCCCAACCTCATCGGCGGTCTCTCGATGTATGTGGTCGGGCCCTTGCTGCCCAGGCTGGTGTTCCACTACTTCGTCGTGTTGGTAGGGGCGCTCATCCTCTCCGGCGCGGTGAACACCGCCATTGTAGGCGCCAACGGGGTGCTAAACCGCGTGAGCGAGGACGGCGTGCTGACCTCCTGGTTCCAGCGCCCGCACCGGCGCTACGGCACCACCTACCGGCTGATCAATCTGATTGTCGTGCTGCAGATCATCACCATCGTGGTCAGCCGCGGGAATGTGTACTTCCTGGCCGCGCTGTATGCCTTCGGCGTGATCTGGAGTTTCGGCTTCAAAGCCCTGGCCGTACTCGTGCTGCGCTATACCGAGCCGGAGAACCGCGAGTGGAAGGTCCCCGGGAACCTGTCACTGGGCGGCAAGGAAATTCCCCTGGGGCTGTTAGCCATCACCGTCGTGCTGTTCCTGACGGCCATCACCAACCTGCTGACCAAGCCCACAGCCACCGTCGCCGGCGTTTCCTTCAGCCTCGCGTTCTTCCTCATCTTCACGGTTTCCGAGCACCACACGGCGAAGGAGAGGCGCGGTAGGAAGGAGAACATCGAGCAGTTCCGGGTTTCCGGCGAGCCCGATCTGAGTTCGGGGGCGTTGCGCGTGCGCCCCGGCAACGTGCTGGTCACCGTCCGCGACCCCAACAATCTCTACTACCTGCGCAGTGCCCTCGCACGCACCGACACCGCCAAGCAGGACGTCGTCGTGATGACGGCGCGCCTTTACCAGGGGCCGGCCTTCAGCGGCAATCGCTACTACGAAGCCAAAGATGTCTTCGACGACTACGAGCAGAAACTGTTCACCAAAGTTGTGGCCACGGCGGAAAAGGAGGGCAAGCCGGTATCGCTGCTGGTGGTGCCCGGCAAGAACGTCTTCCAAAGCATCGTGGTCACGGCCGCGCACCTGGACTCCGCCAAGGTCGTCACCGGGCTCTCCAACAAGCTGACTGCCGATGAACAAGGGAAGTATACGGGTGATGCCTGGGAGCAATTGCCGGAGCCGCGGCCACGACTCACGCTGGAAGTGGTTTCGCCCGACGGCGCCATCCACAGCTACCCCCTGGGCCCGCACGAGCCGCGCCTGCGTCCCGAGGACATCGAGTTGTTGCACAAGCTCTGGCTGGACATCACCCACGACCCGCACTTCGCCGCCATCCACCACTACGACGTGCTGGCGCTGGCCCTGGATGAATTGCAGCAGGAACTGAAGAGCGGCCGCCGCCCCGAGCTGCTCGAGCTGCTGCAACGGGAATTGCGCGCGCGCCAATCGCAGCCGCCCAGTCCTGGCCCCAAGCCCAACTAGGTTTCCGGACAACGCCACGGATTTGCACGGATCTTCGCGGATAAAGATTCCGATCCGTGATGATCGGTGGCGTCTTCTCCTAGCGGGCGGCCGCGGCCTCCAGACGCGAACGATAGGCGGAGTAGTCGGGGATGAGGCGCTGATAGGTGCCCGACATCAGGGGAGAGGAGAACATGAAATCCGCCGAAGCGCGGTTGCACGCCACCGGGATGTTCCACACCACGGCGATGCGCAACAACGCCTTGATGTCGGGATCGTGCGGCAGCGATTCCAGCGGGTCCCAGAAGAAGATGACAAAATCGATCTCGTTGGCCGAGATCCTGGCGCCGATCTGCTGGTCGCCGCCCAGCGGCCCGCTCTCGAGCTTGTGGATGTGGAGATCGAGTTCCTGTTCCAGCACGCTTCCCGTGGTCCCGGTCGCGTACAGTACGTGCTCCGCCAGCAGGTCGCGGTTGAACTTCGCCCAGTCGAACAGGTCCTGCTTCTTGTTGTCGTGCGCCACCAGCGCGATCTTCTTGCGCGCTGCCATAGGAACGATCTTGTAGTTCATTATTTCTCCTTGCGCGCTAAAACTACGGATGACAACTGGAACGATGATTAGATGTGAGCTGCAGAACTTCGTTGGTGAATTTGCGGTGAAAAAACCCATGGATGCTAACTGCGGCGCAGGACGGTACGGGTGATGCGGTCGTGCCAGCACAGGCCGTACTCGTCGATCGAGGCCCAGAGGAATCCCAGGCCCAGCGCCATGCCGGAGACCATCATGGCGATGGCGCGCCAGCGACGCAGGCTGCGTTGCGCGGGCAGGTTGTCAAAGGTGCGGACGCACAGCCCCGCTAGCCGCATGCCGGGTGTCGCCGCCGCATGAACCAGGAAAAGGTATTGGTACAGCGCCCACCAAACCACCGGCAGCGCCACGGCCATCAGCAATGCCGTGCGCGAGCGCGGCAACGTGCCTGCGATGTGCAGGAAGATGGTTGCGAACACCGCCATGGCGGTGGCGATCAGCAAACCGTCCAGCGCCGCCGCGAAGATCCTGCGAATGAGTGACGCGCTCTCCCCGACCGGACCGGCGTCCTCCTCGGGTGCGGGCGGGGGTGCGGATTCCAACGTGATGGCGGGCCGGCTCTCACCCCCGAACAACAGCCCCGAGGGCTCTTCCGCGTCGAGGATGCGCGGCCTTTCGATGATGGGCTCGGCCAACTCCTCGACGTAAGGTATCGGCTCCAGTTCTGGAGGAGGCTCGGGCGGCCGCGGGAATTCGATGATGTTGCTGGCCTCGGGTTCCGGCGGCGCAGGCGAGGGATCGACTTGCGGCTCCGGGATGGCATAGTGCGCCGCTACCGTGGCGCGGGCAGCGCGCTCGAAATCCAGGCTCAGCGACGCTGTCCGCGGCGCGCGTTTGCGGCCCCGCCGGGCACAGAATGCGTCCACCCGCGACGCCACCTCCTGCCGCCACACCTCATCCTGCGCGTAAAGCAACGGCTGCGGGAGGTCACTCGCAGATTCGGGATCGAGGAGGGTGGCGCGGGTCGAGACTTCGCGCTCCCGCGGACACGTGCAGCGTTCACCGCAGATGGGGCAGGCCATGAACGGGTTGTGAGCCGGCCAGAGCGCGCCGGAACACGGATTGCGCGGGGAGCGGCTCGCATGCTAAGTTCGAGCCTCTCCCATGTTCCGCCGCAACCGATTTGGTATCACGGCTGCATTCATTTGTCACCTGCTTCTGGCGCCTTCCGTAGTTACTAGCCAGTTGCTTCCGGCGGCGCAGCCCGGTTCCGCACCGGCCAGCCCACCGCCGCAGGCTTCGCCAACCCTCCCTCCCTCGCGGGCTCGCGAAGAGGTCATTATCCAGGCGCGCGAGCAGGAGAAGTCGGGCGACGTTTACAAGCTCCGTGGCGACGTGGAAGTCAACTATCGCAAGCTGGTATTGCGCGCCGACGAGGCCACCTACGACGACGCCACCGGCGAGGTGGCCGCCAGCGGCCACCTGACGCTCGACGGCGGACCGCATGACGAGCACATCGTCGCCTCCCATGGCCGGTACAACGTGCGCACCGAGACCGGCACCTTCTACGACGTGATCGGGACCAGCGGGGTGCGTTTCCACGGACGCAACGTCGTCCTGACCTCCACCAATCCCTTCACCTTTACCGGCAAGGTGGTCGACAAGGTCGCGCCCGAGGTTTACGTGGTGCATCACGGCACGGTGACCTCCTGCGAGCTGCCGCGGCCCAAGTGGACGCTCAACGGCGAGCGCATCGTCGTAGACCTCGGCGGCAAAGCCCGGGCGTATAACTCTACCTTCCGCGTCGAGAAGGTGCCGGTGTTCTACCTTCCCTACGCCGACCAACCCGTCGAGCAACTCGGCCGCCAGAGTGGATTCCTGCTGCCCAACACCGGGACGTCGTCGAGCAAAGGCTTCATTTTGGGCGATGGGTACTACTGGGCCATTGATCGCAGCATGGATGCGACCCTGGGCGCCGAATATTACTCCTCTCGCGGCTGGGCGCAGCACGGATCGTGGCGCTTCCGGCCCAGCGAGGATTCCTACCTGAGCGCCCGCTACTTCGGCGTACTCGACCGTGGCTTCGGCCCCGAGCACGTGGACCAGGGCGGCGAGGACGCAGGAATCGACGGCCAAGCCAAGTTTCCGTATGGCTTTCGTGGCGTGCTCTCGGCCGAGTACCTCAGCTCCTACCTCTTTCGCCTTGCGTGGGAACAGACCTTCACCCAAGCCGTGGATTCCGAGGTTAAATCCCTCGCCTTCCTTTCCAAGAATCTGGATGGATTTGGCTTCAACTTCCTGGCGAGCCGCTATCAGAACTTTCAGAGCACAATGCCGGGGGACGTGGTTACCATCCTTCACGTTCCCAGCTTCGAGGTTTCGAGCGTCGATCGGCGGATAGGCCGCACGCCGGTGTACTGGTCGTTCGACAGCGCGGTGGAAGGCGTGTCCCGCAAGGAGCCTGGCTTCCTGACCAACGACCTTGTGGGGCGCTTCGACGTGAACCCCCGCGCCTCTTTGCCGCTTCTGCTGGACGGCTGGACGCTGCGCCCCGAGATCGGCCTGCGCGAGACCTACTATACACAGCGCCTAATGCCCAATGGCGGCCTGGGCGTCCCCATCCAGGAGGACGTTAATCGCAATGCCGCGGAAGCGTCCTTCGAGTTGCGTCCACCTTCTCTGGTCCGCATCTTCGACCGCCCGGTCTTCAGGCACAAGCTCAAGCACACCATCGAACCGCGGCTCGTGTACCGCTTCGTCGGCGGCGTGGACAACTTCGCGGACATCATCCGTTTCGATTCCCGCGACATCCTTTCCGACACCAATGAGCTGGAGTACGCGGTGGTACAGCGCCTCTACATCAAGCCCGCGGGGAAGCCCCGCTGCGGCGAGCAGGCGCCCGCCGCCGGAGCTGCGGTCGCAGCCACGTCCAACGCTGCACCGGCAGGAGGTACGGCCGATTCATGCGGCGCTCGCGGCGCCCGCGAACTGGTTTCCTGGGAGCTGAAGCAGAAGTACTTCTTCGATCCCGATTTCGGCGGCGCGGTGACGAACAACAACAAACGCAACGTGTTAACTACCACCGACCAGTTCACTGGCATCGCCTTTCTCACCTCGCCGCGGCGTTTCACGCCAATCGTCTCCCGGATTCTGGTCCACCCCAGCAATCAGACCGAGTTCGGCTGGCAGCTCGACTACGACACCGTAGCCAGCCGCGTCAACGGCAGCACCGTGTTCGCCAACTACCGTCTGGGGAACTTTTTTCTCGGCGGCACACATACCTACTTCCACGACTTCTTCTCAAACCCCACTCCGGGTCCCGAGCGCTTCAACCAGTTCCGCGTAACCCTCGGCTACGGCAATCTCAGCAAGCGCGGCATCAACGCCGCCACCACCATCGGCTTCGACGCCAATTTCCATTTCCTGCAGTATGCCGCGGTCCAGACCAGCTACAACTGGGACTGTTGTGGTGTGAGCTTCGAGTATCGCCGCTACGCGCTGGGCTCGGTCCGCAACGAGAACCAGTTCCGCTTTGCGTTCACGTTGGCCAACATCGGCGCGTTTGGCAATTTGAAACGGCAGGAACGCATCTACTAAGGAGCACTCAGCGGTCAGCACTCAGAAGTCAGGCAAACCGGCGGCTATGCCGGTCCCCGGGCTGAATGCTGACTGCTGAGTGCTACCATAGGGCCGTGGATTTGTCCGCCAAACGCGCTGCCCTCAATCGGCGGCTGTGCTCGCTGGGGCGGCTGCTGGTGGCCTATTCGGGCGGAGTGGACTCCGGCTTCCTCGCCTGGGCTGCGCACCAGGCGCTGGGCGACGCCATGCTGGCAGTTCTGGCTGATTCCCCTTCTCTGGCCCGCACCCAATTCAACGACGCGGTGGCATTCGCGCGGGAACAGAACATTCCGTTGGAAGTCGTTCATACCGCCGAATTCGATCGCCCGGAGTACGTGAGCAACGACGGGGCGCGCTGCTTCTACTGCAAGGACGAGCTGTTCGCGGTGATGGAGCAGATGCGCGCGGCGCGGGGGTTTGACGCGTTGGTGTACGGCGTCAACCTCGACGATCAGGGCGACTTCCGTCCCGGGCAGGAGGCTGCCCGCCGCCACGGGGTCACGGCGCCCCTGCTCGAAGCCGGGCTGAGCAAGGCGGAGGTGCGCGAGCTGGCGCGCGCCGCCGGCCTGCGGGTGTGGGACAAGCCCGCGTCGGCGTGCCTGTCGTCACGCGTTGAGTACGGGCGGGCAGCCACCCCCGAAGTGCTGGCGGTGGTCGAGCACGGCGAGGATGCCCTGCGCGGGCTCGGATTCCGCCAGTTTCGCGTCCGGCACCACGGAGAGATGGTGCGCCTGGAGATCGCACCCGAGGAGATGCCGCGCGCCTTGACGCCCGCCATGGCGGCCGAGTTCGCCCGCATCTTCAAGGCATTCGGCTTCACCTACGTGACTCTCGACCTGGAGGGCTTCCGCTCGGGCTCGATGAACGCCATGCTGCCATCCCTGCGCACGGGAACCCGGTAGGGCTTTGCGTGCTTACCGGCTCGGAGAGCCTCACATGGCTTTGTTCTTGCCAAGTCACCCGATGACCCGATCACGCGCTGGATCAATATTTGGGCCGCTCCGCTGTGAGATAATACTTCGTTGATTCCCTTCAACCAGGTGGTGTTCGTGGGTTTTCTCAAGCGCCCGGTGTGGCTGGTGGTGCTGTTCTGTCTGGGATGCTCGGCCCAGTCGCTTTCTCCGGAGGCGAACCAGCGCATCGAACGCCAGGTACGCTCTCATTTCAAGCTGCCCGACGCCGTCTCCGTAACGCTGGGCACGCCCAAGGCCAGCGAATTCGCCGGCTATGATACTCTGCCCATCACGTTCGAGGGTGGAGGGCAGAAGAACACTTTTGATTTTCTGCTGTCCAAGGACGGCAAGAAGCTGCTGCGTCTTACCAACATCGACATCACCCCCGAAGGCTATGCCAGCAGCCTGGCCCAGGACGCTGCGCTGCGGCGCGAGCAGACGGAGCTGATGAAGAGGATCAATGTCAGCGGCCGGCCCTGGCGCGGCGCGGCCTCGCCCAAGGTCACCATCATCGTCTATGACGATTTTCAGTGTCCTTATTGCGCCACGATGTACCAGACGCTGTTTGCCAACAGCATGAAGGAATACGCCGACCGGCTGCGCGTTGTCTTCAAGGACTATCCCCTGTTCGAGATTCATCCCTGGGCCAAGCGCGCGGCCATCGACTCCAATTGTCTGGCGGAGCAGAGCAACGATGCCTACTGGGATTTCTCCGATTACGTGCATGCCAACCAGAAGGAGATCAGCGGGCCCGGGCGCGACCTGAACGCAGCTTTCGCGCGCCTCGACGCTGCCGCTTTGGACGCCGGCAAGAAGCGCAAGCTGGACGGAAACATCCTTCAGTCCTGCCTGAAGTCGCAGCCGGATACGCCGCTCAACGCCTCGGTGAAGGAGGCGGAGTCTCTCGGCGTCAGCTCCACGCCCACGCTGTTTATCAACGGCGACAAGCTGTCCGGTGCCCTGACCGAGCCGGAGCTGCGTCAGGAGATTCAGGCCGCTCTGCGGAACGCGGAGCTGCCGGCCATGGCCGCCGGGACTGCTCCCGCTGCGGCTCCGGCGCCAGCGAAATGACATATGCGCGCGGCGGCCTTCGATACAGTTCTGCTTTCTCCGATTCCCTTGAGGGAGGCGTGTTGTTGAATCACAATCGTCCGCGGACGCTGGCTTTCTACCTCATCGCATTGCTCGCGGCAGTATCTCTGGCCGGGTGCAGATCCAAGGAGAGCTCCGAGGACGCCATGGCCAAAGTCAACGGCAAGAAAATCCTGCGCGCCGATGTCGAGAAGTACTACCGCAATCAGATTTCTCAGGCGCCGCAACAGCCCAGCACCGAGGAGGCCACCAGCCTGCGTCTCGCCATCCTGAAGCAGCTCATCGACGACGAGATCATGCTGCAAAAAGCGGAGAAGCTCGGCCTGCTGGCCACCGAGGAGGAAGTGGACGGCAAGGTCAACGAAGTGAAGGCGCCTTACACGCAGGAGCAATTCCAGCAGCGGCTCAAGGAGCGCAACCTCACGGTGGACGACCTCAAGCGTGAGTTCCGCCGCAACATCACCATCGAGAAGGTCATCAACAAGGAGATCACGTCGAAGATCACCATCTCCGACGCCGACATCGCCAATTACTATAACGCCCACAAGGCGGACTTCAATCTGGTCGAGCCGCGCTACCATCTGTCGCAGATCGTGGTCACCACCGCGCCCAATCCCGAGTCCAGCAACCTCAAGAACAAGGCGTTGAATGAGGGCGACGCGCGCAAGAAGATCCAGATGGTCGAGAACCGGCTGGAATCGGGCGAGGACTTCGCCACTGTGGCCATGAACTATTCCGAGGACCCCTCCACGGCGGGCAATGGGGGCGACATGGGATTCATCCCCGAGTCGGCCATCAAGAGCGACCCCACCGCCCGGGAGATCGTTGCCAAGCTCAAGGCCGGGCAGAGCAGCGCGGTGATCCCGGTGATGGACCCGGCCAGCAGGCAGGTGGTGGGTTACCGCATCGTGAAGCTGCTGGCCCGCGAACCTGCCGGACAGCGCGAACTCAACGATCCGCGCGTGCAGCAGACCATCCGGGAGCAGCTCCGCGGCCGTCGCGAACAGTTGCTCAAAGCTGCGTATTACGAGGTGGTGCGCGACGAGGCGCGTATCGAGAACTACTACGCGCAGCAGGTCCTGAAAAACGCCGGGAAATAAGAACGCCACGGATGTTCACGGATTAACACGGACTAGAAGATCGAATCCGTGATAATCGTGCAGATTCGTGGCGTTTTGTGTTATTCGACGATCGCCAGCGCTTCGCCGGCGTTGACCGTGGCCCCTTCCACGGCGACGATCTTGCTGACCTTCCCCTTCTTCGGCGATTTGATCTCGTTCTGCATCTTCATGGCTTCCACCACGACCACGCCCTGCCCGGCCTCGACCTCCGCCCCGGGAGCAACCAGCACACGCACTACTTTGCCCGGCATGGGCGAGACCAGCTTCTTGGGGCCTTCCAGTCCGGCGCCGGCAGCCTGGCGAGCCCGGAAGGAGCGCGGATCGCGGACCTCGGCCGCATAGCGCTCGCCCGCGATCATCAGGTGCATGTCGCTGCCCACGCGCTCGCGCTTGACCTCCCAGGCGCGGCCGTCGATCACGATGGAAAGCACGTCGCGGCCGGCTTCGACGGCATCCACGTTCAGTTCGCGGCCGTCCAGGCGGCATTGCGGCTTCGCGCCCGGGCCGCGGGTCAGTTCCACGCGGTGCATCTTGCCGTCGATGGTGACTTCGTAGGTCATCTCACTTGGCGCGCAGGGCGTCGACGCGCGCAGCCCGCTTCCAGTTTGCCACGACAGCGCCGTTCGCGCTCACCCCGGCCGCAGGCCGCGCCGTCTCGGCCGGAGCCGCAACCCCATTCTCCATCTGCGTGAACAGGACGGCAGCTACAGCGGCGATCTTGCGGTCCCCGTCGCGCCCCCCGTGCTGCTCTTTCTTGCTGCGCTCCAGCAGGCGATCGAGATAGCCGGTGTTGACTTTGCCCGCGATGAAGTCGGGATCGCGCAGGATGCGCCGGAACAGCGAAATATTGGTCTTGATGCCGCCGGCGAAGTATTCGTACATCGCCCGGTCCAGGCGCGCGATGGCCTCGCGCCGCGTGGGGGCGTAGCCGATCACCTTGGCCAGCAGCGGGTCGTAGTCGATGGGCACAGTCCAGCCTTCGTACACGCCGCTGTCGCGCCGGATGCCCGGGCCCGAAGGCTGCAGCAGGCGCGTGATCGTCCCCGGGCTGGGGAAATAGTTGTTGTCCGGGTCCTCGGCATAGACGCGGCACTCGATGGCATGGCCGCGCAGGGTGATGTCTTCCTGCCGGACGGGCAGCTTCTCGCCGGCGGCGATGCGGATCTGCAGGTGCACCAGGTCCAGGCCGGTGACGAACTCCGTCACCGGGTGCTCCACCTGCAAGCGCGCATTGACCTCCAGGAAGTAGAAGTTCTTCTGCTCATCCACCAGGAATTCGACGGTACCGGCGTTGGAATACGCGGCCGCCTTGCCCACGCGCACCGCAGTCTCGCCCATGCGCCGCCGCATGTCGGGATCGACGAACGACGACGGCGACTCCTCCAGCACCTTCTGATGACGCCGCTGCACCGAGCACTCGCGCTCGCCCAGATACACCAGGTTGCCGTGTTCGTCGCCCAGGATCTGCACCTCGATGTGGCGCGGGTTCTCGATCAGCTTCTCGATGTACACCTCGTCGTCCCTGAAAGAGCGCATGGCCTCGCTCTTAGCCTGCTCGAGCGCCGATGCCAGTTGGTCGGCCGAACGCACCGCGCGCATGCCCTTGCCGCCTCCGCCGCCTGCCGCCTTGAGCATGACGGGGTAGCCGATCCTGGCCGCGACTTCCCGCGCATGCTCTAGCGAGTCCAGGCCCTTGGTCGTCCCCGGGACGAAGGGCACACCGGCCTTCTCCATGGTCTGCCGGGCGCGGGTCTTGGAGCCCATCAGCTCCATGGCTTCCGGGGTCGGGCCGATGAACTTGATCCCCGCCTCGCGGCAGGCGCGGTTAAAGCCGGGATTTTCAGACAGGAACCCGTATCCGGGATGCACTGCCTCCGCTCCCGATTTGCGGGCCACTTCAAGCAGCTTGGGGATGTTCAGGTAGGACTCGCTGGCCGTGGCCGGGCCGATGTGGTAGGCCTCGTCGGCCTTGCGCACGTGCAGCGCTGCCCGGTCCACGTCGGAATAGACCGCCACCGGCGAGATACCCATCTCGCGGCAGCCGCGAATCACGCGCACCGCGATCTCTCCCCGGTTGGCGATGAGGATCTTCTTGAACATAATGACAGCGCTGCGAAACAGGCAATTCTACTCGAAGGGCAGCACTGTCGCGCTGTGACGGTCAACCGAGCTGTGGTGACGCGCGACCCTGATGGGTTAAGACAGAAGAGCCTCTCCTTGCGGAGAGGCTCCCTGTCTGAGGAGGATGATTCTTATTTCGGCTGCTCGGTGGTGATGCCACCCTTCTGTGCCAGCTTCTCG
>DASQGF010000079.1:0-21421 GCA_035632755.1 Terriglobales bacterium | reverse complement strand
CGCGAGGCGCGCTCCGATTCCGGCAGGTCGCCTTCGCGGTATCCCAGGTAAGAGAAACATTTCTGAAGGTGCAGCGGCAGGGGATAGTACACCTGGGTGCCGATGCGGCGTGATGCCAGGAACGCTCGCAACTCGTCGCGGCGGCTGGCGCGGATGACGTACTGATGGAATATATGGTGAGCCTGGGGCGCGGTTTCGAGCAGGCGAACGGGACCTGGCGACGCCGAGCGCCCTGCGACCAGCCCGGCGCGCGCGAACAAGCGGTCGTACTCGGCGGCCCGCTCGCGGCGCTGCGCGTTCCAGCGCTCCAGGTGCTGGAGCTTCACCCGCAGCACCGCCGCCTGCAGGGCGTCGAGACGGCTGTTGGCGCCGATCTCGTCGTGAAGGTAGCGCTCGCGGGTGCCGAGGTTGCGCAGGCTTCGTATGCGCGCGGCTATCTCTGAGTCGGTGGTCGCCACGCAGCCGGCGTCACCAAAGGCTCCGAGGTTCTTGGTGGGATAAAAGCTGAAAGCAGCCGCCGTGCCCAGGGTCCCCGCCCTCCGTCCGCGCCACAACGCGCCGAAGGCCTGAGCAGCGTCTTCGACGACCGCCAGCTTGTGCTCGGCGGCGATGGGCTCGAATGCGTCCATGTCGGCGCACTGCCCGTAGAGGTGCACGGGGAGCAGCGCGCGCAACCTGGCAGGACGCGAGCGGGTGAGCCGCTGCTCCACCAGTGCGGGATCGAGGTTCAGCGTGCGCGAATCGATGTCCATCAGCACGGGACGCGCGCCCGCACGCACAATGGCGGCGGCGGAAGAAAAGAAGCTGAACGCGCTGGTGATGACTTCGTCCCCGGGCGCGACGCCAGCGGCCACCAGCGCCAGCCACAAGGCGTCGGTGCCGGAAGCGCAGCCCACCACGAAAGCCGCACCCAGATAGGCGGCAGCCTCGCGTTCGAACCCCGCCACCTCGTCGCTCAGGATGAACTGCTGCGACTCCGAGACGCGCTGGAGCGCCTGCTCGATCTCGCTGCGGATCCCGGCATACTGCCGCCTGAGATCCAGCAGCGGCACTTCACGAACCGCGGGAGCTTTGACGGCGGATTGCTTCACGGAAGGCGAGATTGTAGCACTGGCCTCCAGGCGCGGCGGCGCCGGTGGCGCAGTGCTGCCCGCAAGCGACGCTTTCCATTCCTCGAGTGATAGGCGCAAGCCGTCAAGCGCGATCCCGCAGTACGCGCTGGGGTAGTCCGCCAGTTTGCGGCTGGCGCGTGACAGCAGCGAGCGCGCTCCCGCGATGTTCCCGGTCGAGTAGTGGTGCAGGCCGACGGCAGCCTGGATCAATGCTTGCAGGAAAAGCTTCTTCCTCCCGTGGCATTCGCGCCACACGTCTTCCAGCGCCTCGTGGGCATCGAAGAAGCTGCCGGCGTTGAAGAGCTCGATGCCGTGCTGGAACCTGGCGTCGTCCACCACTGTCATTCTGACATGACTGCGCCACCGGCGAGGGGCATCCTAGCGTCCGAACAGCGGATAGTGGCTGGCGGCGCCCATGAAGAACAGCATGGGGAACGAGATGAAGAAGTTGGCACGCGAAGCGATGAAGGCCTGGCGCATCATACGGGCGAGCTTGTCGGGCATGGGACCGGCGGCGGCGGTCTCCCGAGTCCAGGCGATGAGGCGCTTGTTGGCGCGCCAGACGATGCCCCACACGTTCAGCAGCATGAACCATCCCAGCCCGCCGCCCACGCCGATGGAGAGCACCCGGTTGTTCTCCACCTGCGAATTCCACTCGAGGAAGATCACGGCGGCGGCGAAGAGAACGACCGCAAAGATGACCGCCAGCACCACTCCCCTATTCAGAGCGCCTTTGCCGGCCATGAGCACTCCCTGCTCGATGACGAAGGCAACCGTCCACACCAGGAAGAAACTGCCGAAGACGCTGCTCGCGCTATAGCCGTGGTTGCGGGCATCGAGGACGGTAATCCGAGACCAAAAGGCGATCCCAGCCAGCACGGTTACCACTGCGCCCCAGCGAAACCACCACAGCGCCAGCGACAGCAGCGTGGGGTTCACCTTGGCCTTGGTTGAGGTGTCCATCTGCTTCTGCAGCGGCATGTTCACCAGGTTGAAGAAATAAAGCAGGCCGACCCAGGTAATGGCGGCCACAAAGTGGATCCAGCGCAGAAGAATCTCGTAGTTGCTGCCGAAGTCCGTAGGCGGGTGGAAAGGGATATTGAGGATGGCGAAGCTGGCAAGCATCATATCTCCTTGAGCGGAGGGCATGGTTTCATGCAGGCAGACGGCTGTCAACAAAGCAGGAGTCGGGAGTCAGCCGGTCGCCGGGTTGCAAAACACTGGGCCCAGCCGTATCGTACCAATGGGTCCGCCCTGCGGAGTTTGCGCGTTTTTTTGGGGCGGTGATCCAGATATCGTGGTTCAGGGGAGATCGGCGATGGATAAGCCGGCACAGAATATTCAAGACTCCTTCCTCAACAACGCGCGAAAAGAAAAGGCGACTATCACCATCTATCTTCTGAGCGGGGTGAAGCTGACAGGGCGCATCCGCTCCTTCGACAAGTATTCGGTGGTGCTGGAGACCAACAACCAGGAGCAACTGATCTTCAAGCACGCCATCTCCACCGTGGTCACGCCGCGGCCCGCGCACGCCCTGGAACGTCCGGCGCACATCGAAGCCAAACCGGCCGCCTCCGCGCCGCAGGTGGCGTCCGGAGCGACGGCCACTCCTTCCGGCACGGAGGGATAGACGATCCGCAGTTCCCGCGAAAACCGGTCCGCTCCAGGCGGCAGGGAAATGCCTGCTTCCTCCGATCGCAATGAGCGTGCGTTCCTCGTCGGCCTCGACTACCGGCCGCGACGCAAACCCGGGAAACATGTGCAACCCGTGAGTGTCTCGCGCATGGCGCGCGATAGCGCCGGAGCGCGCGCAGGCGAAGACGCGTCCTCGGACTTCAGCGCCCAGGAATCCATGGCCGAACTGCGCGAGCTGGCCACCAGCGCCGGGGCCGACGTAGCAGGAGAATTCATCCAGTCCCGGGAGAAGCCGGACCCGGCCACGCTGATCGGACGCGGCAAGCTGGAGGAGATCGCCGGCGCGGCGGCCTCGGCGGGCGCCGACCTGGTTATCTTCGACCACGACCTCTCGCCTTCCCAGCAGCGCAACGTCGAAGACGCGGTCAACGTGCGGGTGATTGACCGCACCCAGCTCATCCTCGATATCTTCGCGCGCCACGCCCGTACCCGCGAAGGGCAGTTGCAGGTGGAGCTGGCGCAGCTTGAATACCTGCTGCCACGGCTGACCGGACGCGGTATCGAGATGTCGCAGATCGCCGGCACGGCGGCCGGCGGGCGCGGACCGATCGGCACCCGCGGTCCCGGTGAGACCCAGCTCGAGACCGACCGCCGCAAGATCGCCCGGCGCATACGGAGCATCCAGCAACAGGTGGAGAACGTGCGCCGCACTCGCGCCCAACAGCGGCAGCGCCGAGAGTCGGTGCCGGTGGCGACGGTCGCACTGGTGGGCTACACCAATGCCGGAAAATCGACGCTGTTCAACGCGCTGACGCGGGCGAGCGTGCTGGAATCGCCACGCTTGTTCGCTACACTCGATCCCACGATCCGTGGCGTGCAATTGCCTTCGCGGCGTAAGATGCTGCTGTCGGACACAGTGGGATTCATCCGCAACCTGCCACACACGCTGGTGACCTCGTTCCGCGCCACGCTGGAGGAAGTGCAGCGCGCGGCCCTGCTGCTGGAGGTTTCGGACGTGACCAGCCCGGTCGTGGCCGAGCAGGATGCGCAAGTGGAGAAGGTGCTGCGTGAACTGGAAGCGCAGGACAAACCGCGGCTGCGGGTGATGAACAAGATTGACCTGCTGCCGGCCGTGCGACGGGACGCGCTGGAGGATGACGCTAGGACGGTACATGTGTCAGCCGTCAAGGGAACGGGAATCTCCACCCTGCTTGAGCGAATCGACGAAGCATTGCAGGAAGATCCGCTCAGCCGCGTGCGATTACGCGTTCCACAACGGGAAGGAAAGGCATTGTCGTTGCTGGAAGGCAGCGCCCGCGTGTTTGCACGCGCGTACCGGGACGGCTTCGTGGACCTGGACGCCCAAGTTCCCGAATCGGTGTTGAGGAAGGTGAGATCATTTGTGCGCGACTAGCGAGTACTGGGGTAAAAGCAAATGGGCCGGGTGCCAAGAAGCGGTGACTTTTCCTTGGCCTCCAGCCCATTGGATCCTGACTCGGATCGGAGGTGATACTTATATGCTAATCCTGTTGCCGAAAAAGTCAAGTCGGGCGGGGGTACATCGTCTGACCGACCAGAGCGGAGCAATGGCCGCTCCTTATCCCGGCTAACCCCATGAAAACTCGCGCCAATCCTGCACCTCTCGCGTTGACACAACCTGCCCAGGATGGTAGCTTGATGGGTTTGACGCCATCGTAAACTTTCCGTTTTCTAGGCTGGTCTAACGATTCCATGGAAGAGATCCTTCGGCAGCTAGGCGAATTACTGCTCGCGGCCATCCCCACCGTGGTGGTGTTCGTCATGCTGTTCTTCGCCTACAAGCTGATCGTGCACAAGCCGCTGGTAGCGGTGCTGGACGAGCGGCGGGCGCGTACCCAAGGCGCAGTGGAGAAGGCCAATGCGGACATCGCTGCGGCGGAGGCGCGCACCGCCGAGTACGAGCAGCGCCTGCGCGACGCACGCCTTTCCATTTTCAAGAAGCAGGAAGCGCGCCGGCATCAGTTGTTGCAGGCTCGCGCTACGGCGGCGGCCGAAGCTCGAGCGGCAGCCGAGGCGCGCGTCAAAGCGGCACGGGCTTCCCTCGAGCAGGACGTCGAGGGCGCCAAAGTGACGCTCGCGGCCGAAAGCGAAACGCTGGCCAGCCAGATCATCCGCATCGTCCTTAAGCCGGCCGTGGCAGCAGGTATCCCCGTTGCAGGTGGCCGACCGTCATGACTCGGCGTTCCCCCCCACGACCCTTGCTGATGTTGGTTCTTATTGCCCTCTTTGCTGGAACGGCGTGGAGCCAGCAGCATTCATCACAATCCGCCCAGCCAGAGCAGCCGCAGAAATCGGAACAGAAGAAGCCGGCGCATGCGGAAGAGGGGGCGTCGGCTGGCCGGGACGAGGGGCTGGGAGCTGAACTGGCCGAGGAATCGCGTGAAGCTGCGGGGGAGGATGAGACCGCCGAGTTCAAGCATTCGGCGACGGTGCGCTGGCTGGCCCATGCCACGGGTCTGACACCCTTCGCGGCTTACTGGGTGTTTGTTGTTCTCAACTTCGTCATCATCGCGGTACTGCTGGTGCTGATGATGAAGTCGAAGGTGCCGGCCGCGTTCCGCGCGCGCACGGAAAGTATCCAGGAAGGGATCGCGGAAGCCCGCAAGGCCAGCGAGGAAGCGCAGCGCCGGTTGAGCGACATCGAGAGCCGGTTGGCGAAACTGGATACCGAGATCGCCGCCATGGCCGCGGCGGCGGAGGCCGAGGCGCGGAAAGAAGAAGCGCGCATCCACACCGCCGCCGAGGAAGACAAGCGCAAGATCGTGCAAGCGGCCGAGCAGGAGATCGTCGCCGCCACCCGCCTGGCGCGCACCGAGCTGCGCGCCTACGTGAGCGAGCTGGCGGTGGCGCTGGCGGGGAAACGCATCCAGGTGAACGTCTCAACCGACCAGGAGCTGGTGCGGGCCTTCGTCGATCAACTGGGAAAGAACGGCAAATAGAGCATGTCCGTCTTCAGCCGATACGCGCGTGCCTTCGCCGACGTGGTGATCGAGAAAAAGCTCGATCCCCGCACGGTGGAAGACGAACTGTGGTCGTTCGTCAGGATCGTGGAGTCGGTGCCGGATCTGCGCACGGTGTGGGAGAATCCATCGGTCGAAGCGCGGCAGAAGCACGCGGTGCTGGACCGCATCATCACCCACATCGGCGGCTCGCGCATGCTGCGGAACTTCGTCGCGGTGCTGATCGACCACCGCCGCGTGGCGGCGCTGCCGGAGATCGCGCGCCAGTTCGAGCTCGACCTGAACGAGCGCCTGGGGCTGGCCGACGCCGAGGTCACCAGCGCGCGCGAACTGAGCGACGCGGAGAAGCGGGTCCTCGAGGCGCGCGTTGGTGAAGTCACCGGCAAGAAGGTCCGCGCCCGGTATACGACCGACGCCAAGGTGCTCGGCGGTGCGGTAGTGAAAGTCGGAAGCACGATCTACGATGGCTCGATCCGCGGCCAGTTGGAGAAGCTGAAGCAGGAGTTGAGCAGCGGGAGCATTTAGCAGTTGGCAATTAGCACTTAGCCCATTCCGTTCTGGTGCCGGGCCAAGTGCTAATTGCTAATTGCTGACGTGGAAATTTTCGAAGGAACTTATGGCAGGCATCAAAGCAGACGAGATCACAAAAATCATCCGCGAGCAGATTGAGAACTATGAATCCAAGATCGCGGTGGACGAAGTCGGGACGGTCATCAGCCTGGGCGACGGCATCGCGCGCATCTACGGGCTGGACAAGGTCATGGCGGGCGAGCTGATCGAGTTCCCGCACGACGTGTCGGGCATTGCCATGAACCTGGAAGAAGACCAGGTGGGCGCCGTGCTGCTGGGCGAGTACACCGAGATCAAGGAAGGCGACGAGGTGCGGCGGACCGGGCGCATCATGAGCGTGCCCGTGGGCGAAGCGATGGTCGGGCGCGTGGTGAACGCGCTCGGGCAGCCCATCGACGACAAGGGTCCCATCTCGACCGACAAGTTCTACCACATCGAGCGCATCGCGCCGGGCGTCATCGACCGCCAGCCGGTGCGCGAGCCCATGGCCACGGGCCTGAAGGCGATCGACAGCATGATCCCCATCGGCCGCGGGCAGCGCGAGCTGATCATTGGCGACCGCCAGACCGGCAAGACCGCCGTTGTGATCGACACCATCATCAACAACAAGGGCAACGACCTGATTTGCATTTACAACGCCATCGGCCAGAAGCGGTCGTCGATCGCGCAGGTGGTGAAGATCCTCACCGACAACGGCGCCATGGACTACACCATCGTGGTGGCGGCGTCGGCCTCAGAGCCCGCGCCCATGCAGTACATCGCGCCCTACTCGGCGTGCGCCATCGGCGAATTTTTCCGCGACACCGGGCGGCACGCGCTGTGCGTCTACGACGACCTCTCCAAGCATGCGGCGTCTTATCGCGAGATCTCGCTGCTGCTTAGGAGGCCTCCAGGACGCGAGGCATATCCCGGCGACGTCTTCTATCTGCACTCGCGCCTGCTGGAACGCGCTTCGAAGATGAGCGACGCCAAGGGCGGCGGATCGCTGACCGCGCTGCCCATCATCGAGACCCAGGCGGGCGACGTTTCTGCGTACATCCCCACCAACGTCATTTCCATCACCGATGGCCAGATCTACCTCGAGACCGACCTGTTCAACAGCGGCATCCGGCCGGCGGTGAACGTGGGTTTGTCGGTGAGCCGCGTGGGCGGCAATGCACAAATCAAGGCCATGCGGCAGGTGGCGGGCACGCTGAAGCTGGAGCTGGCGCAGTACCGCGAGCTGGCGGCCTTCGCGCAGTTCGGCAGCGACCTCGACAAGGCCACGCAGGCGCAGCTCGCCCGCGGCCAGCGCCTGACCGAACTGCTCAAGCAAAACCAGTATTCGCCGCTGTCATTCTCCAAGCAGATCCTGATGATCTTTGCCGGGACCAACGGGTTCGTCGATGACCTGACGGTGGAGGAGATCCGCAGCTTCGAGAAAGGCCTCTACGAATATGCCGACACCATGAATCCCGGCCTGCTGGACGAGATCATGAAGAAGAAGGTCCTCGACGACCAGCTCAAGGCCGGCATGAAGAAGCTGATCGCGGAGTTCAAGGAGCGGTTCATGGCGGAGAAGAAAGAAGTAGTCAGTAGTCGGTAGTTAGGAGTCAGATGTTTGGGAGGGCACGGCTTTAGCCGTGCCGAAAGCGGTGATTTTATGGATTGTCATCCCGAGCTAGGGCGACCGACGGAACGGAGGGAGCGCGACGCGAGGGACCTGCATTTTTTTTGCGGTCCTTACGAACTGCATATCCTCGCGGCGTGCTCGGGATGACAAGTTGAAGGAATGATGCGGCGCGGCTGAAGCCGCTCCCCTTCAAAGCCGGCGTGTGTAGGTTTTGAAGCTAAGAGCTAACAGCTAAGAGCTAATGGCTAAGAGCTAATGGCCAACATCCTCGACATCCGGCGACGGATCCGCAGCGTGCGCAACACGCGGCAGATCACCAAGGCCATGAAGATGGTTTCGGCGGCGCGCTTGCGGCGGGCGCAGGAGCGGGCGCTGGCGGCGCGGCCCTACGCGCGCATGCTGACCAACGTGTTGCAATCGCTGGTGACGCGCGCCGAGATCTACGATCCGGAAACCGGCGAGCCGCGGCATCCGCTGCTGGCGCGCCGCGAGGAAAACAACATCCAGATGTTCGTGGTTACCGGCGACCGCGGCCTGGCCGGCGCTTTCAACACCAACATCCTCAAGACCACGATGAGTTTCCTGGAGGGCAAGTCAGGAAAGAACGTGGACCTCGAGACCATCGGGCGCAAGGGCCGCGACTTCCTGCGGCGGCGCTTCCCTTACCTGACGGAAGGGCCATCCGGCGACGGGCGCGTGGGGCCGGTGGAGATCGTGGGCGAAAAGGTCGGCATCTTCGGCAAGCTCAGCTACGAGGACGCCCAGGAGATCGCCGAGCGCGTGATCGAGCGCTATACCAAGGGCGAGATCGACGCGGTGTACATCGCGTTCAACGAATTCAAGTCGGTCATCGCACAGCGGCTGGTGGTGGAGCAAGTCCTGCCCATCAAGGAGATCGGGCGGGCGGAGATCCTGCAGGCACAGGCGATGACCGAAGAGGAGCGCAAGCGTGCCGCGGAAGCCGCGCGCGCCGCGGGCGTGAGCCTCGAGGAAGCCGACACGCACGCCATCGACCAGCGGGCGGCGCAGTTCGCCACCGCGCAGGTGGACTACATCTACGAGCAGCCGGCGGGCGAACTGTTCAACAGCCTGCTGCCGAAGTACGTGGGCATACAGATCTTCCGCGCGCTGCTGGAGTCGGTGGCGGCCGAGCACGCCGCACGCATGACCGCCATGGATTCGGCGACCAACAATGCCAGCGACATGATCGACTCGCTGACCTTGGCCATGAACCGCGTGCGCCAAGCGAAGATTACCAAGGAGATCATCGAGGTGGTGAGCGGGGCGGCGGCAGCGGTGTGAGAGGTTTCTCGTTCCGCGTTTCTGGTTTCTCGACAGAAGCGGGGCGAGCTGCGCAGGGTTCTTTCGAGAAACGAGAAACTAGAGACGGTTTTTTTATGGCTAAGAATGTTGGAAGAGTCATCCAGGTCGCCGGTCCCGCAGTGGACGTGCAGTTCTCCGAGGCGGAGCTGCCTCCCATTTATGAAGCCGTTCGCGTGGTGAGCGAAGGCTTCGACGTGCCCCAACCCGTAGACGTGATCCTCGAGGTGCAGCAGCACCTGGGCGAAGGCCGCGTGCGCTGCGTGGCCATGCAGCCCACCGAGGGCATGGTGCGCGGCATGAAGGCCATCGACCAGGACGGGCCCATCACCGTGCCCGTCGGGCGCTGCACACTGGGCCGCGTGATCAACGTCATCGGCAGGCCGGTGGACGAACTGGGGCCGCTCGAGGGCTGCGCCGGCAGGCATCCCATCCACCGCCTGGCGCCGGCCTTCGACGAGCAATCCACGACAGCAGAGATGTTCGAGACCGGCGTCAAGGTCATCGACCTCATCCAGCCCTTCCTGAAGGGTGGCAAGATCGGGCTGTTCGGCGGCGCCGGCGTGGGCAAGACCGTCGTAATCATGGAACTCATCAACAACGTCGCCAAGCAACACGGCGGCTTCTCCGTGTTTGCCGGCGTGGGTGAACGCACCCGCGAGGGCAACGACCTGTGGCTGGAGATGACGGAGTCGGGCGTGATCAAGCCCGGCAAGCCCGAGGAATCAAAGGCCGCTTTGATCTACGGACAGATGACCGAGCCGCCGGGGGCGCGTTTGCGGGTGGCGTTGACGGCGCTCACCGTCGCCGAGTACTTCCGCGACGTTGAAGGCACGGACACGCTGTTGTTCATCGACAACATCTTCCGCTTCACGCAGGCGGGTTCGGAAGTCTCGGCGCTGCTAGGCCGCATGCCGTCGGCCGTGGGCTACCAGCCGAACCTGGCGACGGAGATGGGCGAACTGCAGGAGCGGATCACCTCCACCAAGAAAGGGTCCGTTACCTCGGTGCAGGCCATCTATGTGCCGGCCGACGATCTGACCGATCCCGCGCCCGCCACGACGTTCGCGCACCTGGACGCGACCACTGTGCTCTCGCGTGCGCTGACCGAAATTGGCATCTACCCGGCGGTGGACCCGCTGGCCTCGACCTCGCGCATTCTCGATCCGCGCATCGTCGGCCAGGACCACTACGACGTTTCCCAGGGCGTGAAGAGGGTCCTGCAGCGCTACAAGGACCTGCAGGACATCATCGCCATCCTCGGCATCGACGAGCTGAGCGAAGACGACAAGCTTACGGTCGCTCGCGCACGCAAGATCCAGCGCTTCCTCTCGCAGCCCTTCCACGTGGCCGAGCAGTTTACCGGCACGCCGGGACGGTTCGTGAAGATTGCGGACACGGTGAAGGGCTTCCGCGAGATCATCGAGGGCAAGCATGACGACATTCCCGAGCAGGCATTCTATATGGTCGGCACCATCGAAGAGGTGCTGGAACGCGCGGAGAGGATGAAGGCCACGGCGGCAGCATAGAACCGTCGTCGGTCGGCGGCTGTCGGTCGTCGGCCAGATACGACGAGCACTGCATGGTGGGGGAGTTAGAGGCTAGGAGCTAAAGGCCAAAAGCTAATGGCCGATGTTTTCCAACTCGAGATCGTCACGCCGGAGAAGCAGGTGGTGAGCGACACGGCAGAAGAGGTGCAGATTCCCGGCAAGAAGGGGTATCTGGGCATCCTGCCCGGGCATGCGCCGCTGATCACCGAACTCTCGGTGGGCGAGATCATTTATCGCAAAGAGGGGCGGCCCCAGTACCTTTCGGTGGCGTGGGGATTCGCCGAGGTCCTGCCCGCCAAGGTTACGATCCTCGCCGAAGCAGCGGAACGTCCGGAGGAGATCGACGTGCGCCGGGCGCAGGAAGCCAAGCAGCGCGCCGAGGAGCGGCTGAAAAGCCAGGATCCCAGCACCGATTACGAGCGCGCCCTCTACGCTCTGAAGCGTGCCGACGTGCGGTTGGATGTGGCGGGGAAGAAGCATCTGTAGGACGAGGAGTCAGGAGTCTGGAGTCGGCAGTCAGGAAGAGCGGCCCGCAGTTCTGACTACCGACTCCTGGCTCCTGACTACTAAATGAATGAGCCTTTCAGTCCAGGTGGCGGGCCGAACCGACGTCGGCTGCGTCCGCACCAATAATGAGGACAATTTCGGCTACGACACCGCGTGTGGCGTCTATGTAGTATGCGACGGCATGGGCGGGCAGGCCGCTGGCGAGGTGGCCAGCAAGCTGGCGGTTGAGACCGTGCTGGAGTACTTCCGTCGCTACTCTGCGGAAGGCAACTTCCCCCAGGTCGGAGAGAAGTTCGATGACATCTCACAGGAAGCCAACGCGCTCGCCAGCGCCGTGCAGGCGGCCGGCATCCGCATCTTCCACGAGGCCCTGGAGCACCCGGGACGTCAGGGCATGGGGTCTACCATCGTGGCGCTGCTTGTGCGAAAAGGCAAGGCGTCGATCGCCCACGTCGGAGACAGCCGCGTCTACCTGCTGCGCGACGCCCAGATCCGGCTGCTCACCGCTGACCACTCGTTGGTCATGGAGCAGGTGCGGCGCGGCCTGATGACCGTGGAAGAGGCCGAGCGCTCCTCCATACAGAACATCATCACCCGCGCGCTGGGCTCTGAGGACTGCGCCGAGCCGGACGTGCAGGATGTCGAAATCTCCCCCGGCGACATCTTTCTGCTCGCCACCGACGGCTTGACCAAGCTGGTGAAGGAGCAGCAGCTGCGCGAGATTACCGCCTCGGCGCCCAGCCTGGAGAAGACCTGCGATGCGCTGGTCGTGGCCGCCCGCGCCGCCGGCGGCGACGACAACATCACCTGCCTGTTGGTGCGGATCGGCGGATAGAGAATCGCCGGGATCGCCGCCATCGCCGGAATCGCCGTGATCGACGGCGCGGCTAACCACTGCTTCCCTTTCTCCCTTCTGCTACACTGGCCGCGTTTTTCTCCTTTTTTCAAAATCATCCTGGGACTGCGGAGGCAATCATGGAGATCAAAACTATAGGCGTAGTGGGTGCGGGCACGATGGGCAACGGCATCGCCCACGTCTGCGCCAAGAGCGGCTACAACGTGGTGCTGGTGGACGTCGAGCAGACCTTCCTCGACCGCGCCATGAGCGCCATCAGCAAGAACCTGGATCGCGAGGTGGCCAAGGCTAAGCTCATCTCCGAGGAGCGCGACGCGGCGCTCAAGCGCATCACCCCGGTGGTGGGCCGTGCCCCGCTGGCCACCTGTGACTTTGTGGTCGAGGCTGCGACCGAGCAGCTCAAGATCAAGACTGAGCTGTTCCAGGAGATCGACCGGCTTTGCCATCCCGAAGTGATCCTGGCGTCGAACACGTCCTCGATCTCGATCACCAAGCTGGCTGCGGTCACCAAGCGTCCACAGCAGGTGATCGGCATGCACTTCTTCAATCCCGTGCCCATGATGAAGCTCGTGGAGGTGATCCGGGGGCTGGCGACCTCGCAAGAGACCTTCCAGGCCGTGTTCGATCTGGCCAAGAAGCTGGACAAAACGCCGGTGGAGGTGAACGACTCGCCGGGATTTGTCTCCAACCGCGTGCTCATGCCTCTGCTGAACGAGGCCATGTATGCGGTGATGGAGGGCGTGGCTACGGCCGAGGCGGTGGACGAAGTCTTCAAGTTGGGCATGGCGCATCCCATGGGCCCGCTGACACTGGCCGACTTCATCGGGCTGGATGTTTGCCTGGACATCATGCGCGTACTGCAGGATGGCCTCGGCGATCCCAAATATCGTCCCTGTCCGCTGCTGATCAAGATGGTGGATGCGGGATGGCTGGGAAGGAAGACGGGCCGCGGTTTTTATCAGTATTGATCGCCACGGAGGCACCGAGACACGGAGATCGCAAGAGCAACCCGAATTTGGGTGGTTGCAGTAGTTCTGGCTGCGGGTACGTCCGCGCTCGACTTGATGCTGCGCGACACTTCCACCTCGCTCATCGCGATTCTTCTCGTTTCGATGATCGTCGGCTATCTCGGACCGCGGCGTGCCTGGCGATGGGGATTGCTGTTCGGCGCCTTCCTTCCGCTCGGTCACCTTGTGACGCGGCGTGGGGGAGAATTGGCCGGACTGCTGGCGTTCGTGCCGTCCTTTGTTGGCGCTTATCTCGGAGCGTTTCTCGACAAAATGGTGCGCGAACTAAGGGGATCGCCGTGATCGCCGGGGTGACCGCAATCGCGGCGGAGAGTTCAATCGTCCCTAACGGGACTGGTCATCGCGTCCGATCCAACCCCGCACTTCCTGCCGGGCTACACTCAGTCGTCGCTGCGCGACTCTGATGCAGGTGGTTTTCCGATTTTGGCGATGACGGCGATTGCGGCGATGACGGCGATGACGGCGATCACCCGATGACTCGATCTCCCGATATTATTTACTCACTAGTTACTCCCGCAAATCCCGCGTTGTCGCTATGCTCGGGCAATGTCCGTGCGGCTGACGGTGCTGGCGAGTGGAAGCAAGGGAAACTGTGCCCTCGTTGCCAGTTCCCGCACCCGCCTGCTGGTGGACGTCGGCCTCTCCTGCCGCGAGACCCTGAAGCGCATGGCGGCCGCGGGCGAAGACCCGCATGGGCTCACCGCGATCCTCATCTCCCACGAGCATTCCGACCACATCGCTGGCCTGCCGGTGCTGGCGCGCAAGCTGAAGGTCCCCGTGTACATGACAGGCGCGACCAACGACACGTGGGGCCGGCAGTGCGGCAAGAAGCAGACCCATCTCGAGCGCCTCGAACTGTTCAGCTCCGGCCACAGCTTCCACATCGGCGACATCCAGGTGACGCCCTTTACCATCCCACACGACGCAGTCGACCCCGTGGCCTTTGCCTTCCGCGTGGACGGCGTGAAGCTGGCCATCGTCACCGACCTGGGCTACATGCCGGCCAGCGTGCGCGATAACATCCGCGACTCCGACGTGCTGATGGTGGAATCGAACCATGACCTGGAGATGCTGCGGGTGGGGCCGTATCCCTGGTCGGTGAAGCAGCGGGTGATGAGCCGGGTCGGCCACCTTTCCAACGCTGCCCTCGCGGAATTCTTTTCGAGCGATTATGATGGGAGTGCGGCTTTCGTGGTTCTAGCGCACCTTTCCGAGCAGAACAATCACCCGGAGATCGCGCGGGACACCGCGGAAAGGGCGCTGGCTCCCCGCCCCAGTCTGCTGCACAACCGGTTGATGCTCGCGTCGCAGTGGCAGGCGCTGGAAGCCATCCGGTTTTAGCACGAGACGGGGTCCCCGGCGCGCCCGATTTTGACGCGCTGGGGTGTAGGAGCATGAACGAAAAGTGCGTGGATCCCGTGGTGGGTGACATTCTCGCCGGCTGGCGTTACGACATCTCCGGGCTGGCGCCGGAGATGCGCGGCGACTACGAGGCCCATTTCGCCGCCTGCACCCGCTGCCGCGCCCGCCAGCGCCTCCACCGCAGTATCGACATCTCTCTCCTCATACTCGCCACCATTTCGGCGGGCCTGTTCCTGCTGGCCTTCATCGTGATCCGCCGTTACTCTCCGCAGCACGCGCTGCTCTTGGAGATCGTCGCGCTGGCCGGGTTCGCTTTCTCCGCGCTGATATGGGTGATCGTCGCCATCGTGACCCCCGTGCCCATGGTGGTGCTGGACGCGGCCAGAACGCGCGCTCGCCAGCTCTCCGACCGGCTGCCACCGGAGATCAGGGATAGGCTGCCGGATGAACTCAAGCTAAAGTAGAGCGGGTCATCGGGCGATTGACAACCGAGATCCCTTGCTCGTCCTACCGCCGCGGTAGCGCTCGACAAGAAGCCGCCCGGCGGCGCAGGCCGTATCCGCATAGCTCGGGTCGCCATGGATGAGGATGAGGGAGTGGCAGCCTTCGATGAGAAGCACGATCTGCCGCGCAAGGTCCCGCGGGCCTCGGACACCACCTTGTGCGAACTGCTCGGCAAGCCAGTCCTCGACGGCAGCCTTATGCCGGTGTGCCGCTGCCCGTGCCGGATGCCCGGGCATGTCGGCTAGTTCCATGGTCGCTCGGGTGAACCCCGATCCCCGCCAGCCGGGCCGTTTGGCCCAAGCCTTGAACTCGGCGAACAGGATCTCTACTACCTTTGCCGGATCGCCGTGTGCTTGCCTCGCCCAGCGCTGGATCCGCGAGAGTACCAGTTCATGCTGGGCGTCGAGCACGGCGGCCAGGAGTGCATCCTTGCTGTCGAAGTGGTAGTACAACGTGCGCTTGGTGATGCCGGCAGCTTCGGCAATGGCATCCACGCCACCACGCGCAAAACCTCCCTTGTAGAAAACTTCGTAGGCGGTGTCGATGATTTTCCGCCGGGTTTCTTGGCCGTGCCTGGGCATAAGCGGCATCCTCGAATGTATACCGACTAGTGAGTGTACATGATTGTTCCGAACAGCTAACGTGCGTTTCGCGCAACCGAAGCCAGTCAGCAGAGGGGGGCGTCCAGCCTTGCACGGCTCGCGGTGGAGGAATCTATGAAACCGATGCGGATCTCAATGCTTGCGGTCCTGGTTTCGCTGATGTTGTGGACCGCCTTGGCCTGCGGCCAGGGACAGCAGTCGGCGCAGAGGCCACAGCAGTCGGCCCCGGCGCCTGGGTTGGTCCCCAAGGCAAGTGCCTTGCTCGCTCGCTGGCAACAAATAATTGCTCTGCAACAGATCGGCAGCACCGCAGCTAACGGTATCACTTGGCCAATGTGGGCGATACGAATTGGCGACACCGAGGCCGCCGAAGCGGCTGCTATGTTCTGGACCACATCTTCCCGCTATTTGGGAGCGAACTCGATCAATGGAACCGTGTGGGTACGGGGCGGCGAGGGTTGGATCAAGGCCATTTACTGCAGGCCCAACAGCACGTTGGAGTTCCAGGATTTTGTTAAGGATCCGGCACCGTTCCGCTCCGCAACAACAGGGGGTGCCTCAATCCTGCCGTTCCCTTTCAGCCAGCTGCAGGCGAAGGAACTGCAAGAGATTGATTTCATCGTGACCTATTTCGACGGGGGAACCAAGGCTTACGTACAAAGTGGATTGTCTCAAGACGAAGCGATATCGCTGTTGCAAACTGTTTCGAGGTACGGGAGATCTCATGAAAAAGGACAACCTGGCGTTGGAAAGTTGTGGTGAGGCGGGCGCGAGCCCAGGCCCGCTTGCGGCGCAGGATCGGGCGAATACGGTGACTGCGGCGGAACCAGCTAGAACCGGCGACATCTCCGAACTCGTCAGCTTGTTCGACTTCGAGGGAGCGGCACAGCGCCGCATTTCTCACATGGTCTGGGAGTACTACAGCGGGGTTGCGGACGAGATCACCCTGCGTTGGAATCACGAGGCGTATGATCGCCTGCGCCTGCGACCGAGAGTGCTGGTCGACGTGTCGAAGATCGACACGTGCACCACGCTCTTCGGCCAGGAACTGGCGCATCCAATCCTATTGGCGCCTGCTGCCGATCACCGCATGATCCATCCCGAGGGTGAAGCAGCGACGGCGCGCGGCGCGGGCAACTCGAACACGATCTTCGTGCTCAGCTCGTTCACCAACACTTGCGTGGAAGACGTCGCCCGGCACGCCAGCGCGCCCTTGTGGTTTCAGCTTTATGTCCAGCGCGATCGTGAATTCACGCGTGATGTAGTTCAGCGCGCGGCAGCGGCCGGCTGCAAGGCGCTGTGCGTAACTGTGGATACACCGACATTTGGCGCACGCAACCGGCAGGCACGGGCGAGATATGAACTGGCGCCTGGCCTCAGCCGGCCCCACCTGCCCCTGCCCGGAAAGACGAGCGGCACGGCTGGATCGCATGTTTTTCCCGACTGGACGGAACCAGCTCTGACCTGGCGGGACATCGGTTGGCTGAGCTCAATCGTCAAAATGCCGGTGTTGCTTAAAGGAGTGCTGAATCCTGACGACGCGGAGCGCGCCGTGCAGGAAGGAGTCGCGGGAGTTATCGTGTCGAATCACGGCGCGCGCAATCTGGACACTGTACCGGCGACGGTGGACGCGTTGCCGCAAGTTGCGGAAAGAGTGGCGGGACGCATCCCGTTGTTGGTCGATGGTGGGATACGCCGCGGAACTGATGTGGTGAAGGCACTGGCGCTCGGAGCCAATGCGGTTCTGATTGCGCGGCCGTATCTGTATGGTCTCGCCCTGGCCGGAGATGAGGGCGTGAAGCGTGTGGTCGGGATCCTGCGTAACGAACTCGAAATGGCCATGGGGCTGCTCGGACGGCCTACCATCCAGAGTATTGATCGGTCGGTGCTTTGGAACTAGCCGGCTACCTCCGGCTCTACTGAATCAGCCACAGCCACCCTGAACCTGCGACTCTGACTGAGTGCATGCCTAGACCTGCAGGCCGCCGATCAGCTCTGTGACCTTCTCGATGCGGTGCTCGATCAACCAGTTGGTGAACGCTTGCACGATGTTCTCGGTCGCCACCGGGTCCCAGAAGCTGGCGGTGCCGATCTGGACGGCGGTAGCGCCCGCGAGCATGTATTCGACCACGTCCGTAGCCGTGGTGATGCCACCGATGCCGATGACGGGGATCGTAACCGCGCGCGCCGCCTCGTACACCATCCGCAGCGCGATGGGTTTGATGGCTGGTCCGGAGAGCCCGGCGGTGACGTTGGCGATGCGCGGCTTGCGGGTCTCGGCGTCGATGGCCATGGCCACAAAGGTGTTGACCAGCGAGATGGCGTCGGCGCCGGCATGCTCGGCTGCCAGCGCCATCTGCGGAATGCTGGTCACGTTGGGCGAGAGCTTCACGATTACCGGCCGCTCCGCCTTGCGCGTGGCTGCGAACACCAGTTCCTGCAAGACTCCAGGGTCGCTCCCAAACGCGATTCCGCCCGCATCGGTGTTCGGACAGGAAACGTTGAGTTCGTACGCGGCGATACCTTCGCCGTCATTCAGGATCTTGATGACTTCGACGTAATCCGCGATGGTCGAGCCAAAGACGTTGGCGAAGATGGCCACGTCCTTGTGGCGGCGCAGGCGGGGGAGCTTGTCCGAGACGAACTCGCGCGCGCCGATGTTCTGCAGCCCGATGGCGTTCAGCATGCCGGCGGCGGTCTCGTAGACGCGCGGCGGGGGATTGCCGGGCATGGGCTCGCGCGAGAGCCCTTTGACCACCAGCGCGCCCAGCTTGTCGAGGCTGACGATGTCCTCAAACTCCACCCCGTAGCCCAGGGTGCCGCTGGCGGCGATAACCGGGTTCTTCAGCTCGATGCCGGAGATGTTCACCCGCAGATCGGGCACGGTGGGCGGCGGGCTCACGGCGCAGCCTCCTTCATCGCCGCTAGGGCTTCAGTCAGCACGCGGCCGGTTGCGGCGCTGGGCGCGTTGATCCCCAAGAGCGAAGCCAGAGTCACGGCCATGTCCACCGGCTCGCAGTGCGTGCGGTAAATGCCCGGACGGAAGGCGAGACCGTAGAAGTAGAGCGGCACGTGCGTGTCGTAGGTGTAGGGCGCGCCGTGATCGCCGCCGGTGGGCGTGGCGACAGCGAAGGGCGCGGGGACTGCGATCACGTACCAGCCGCCGTTGGGCGAGTAGCTGTGCGCGTACCTGCGGCCCGTGGCGCCGGGCGGGAGCTCGCCCCGCTCGATCTGGGTGCGAGTATAGGCGCCGTGCACGTGCGGCTCTTTCATCAGTGCGGCCGCGACGGCACGCTCGGCGTCGGCTTGCTTGAGATCGGTCTTCGCAAAGGCCACCTCGGAAAGATACGCGATCGGCCACTCAATGTACTTGATGTATTCGCCCGGACCAAAGCGCGTTGCAAGCGCTTTGTTGATGCGAGCGCGCAGCGCCTGGGTATCGAAGTTGGCGGCGGGCAGGCGCAGTTTCGACGCGTGTGCCGGCAGCGGCGCCATGCCGTGGTCCGCGCTCAGCACCATCCATACGCTGGCGAGTCCGATCTGGCGGCCGAGGAACACGGTGAAGTCGGCGAGCTGGCGGTCGAGCGCCAGCGCCATGGCCTGCATCTCGGGCGCATCCGGGCCGACCTGGTGTCCGAGGATGTCGTTGGCGGAAAGGCCGATGGCGAGCAGGTCGGTGTTGGGCCCGGTACCCAGCTTCTCTTGCATGATCAACTCGCGGGCGAAGTCGAACTGGTAGTCGTCGGCGAATGCGGTTGCGCCCACGATGTCGTAAAAGCCCTTGCCGGATTGCGGGGTGGTGGTCCGCAGAACCTTGCCCGAGGCGTCCTTCCATTCGCGGTTCCAGTACTTCTCCGCGGGCTTTTCCTGGTTGAGCTTCTGGACCCAGGCTGGGAGCTCGTTCATGTAGTAAGACGAAGTGATCCAGGCGCCGGTCTGGTGGTCGATCCAGTAGGCCGCATCGGCGGAGTATCCACCGGGCAGAATGGCAGAGCGGTCTTTCAGCGAGATGGAAAAGACGCGCGAGCGGCTGCCGGTCGCGAGCTTGAGTTCGTCACCCAGGGTGTCGGCGCGGAGATTGCGCGGCGATGCGCCGTCACCGGCAGCGCCAACCAGCTTGGTCGCGGCATCGCTCACCGAGGTGACCACGCGCTGGCGCTCCGGGTCCCACCACGAATTGCCGCCGATGCCGTGTCCGTCGGGGTAGGCGCCGGTGAAGAGCGTAGCGTGCCCGGGAGCGGTGTTGGTGTTGGCGTAATCGAAGTTGCAGTTGACGAACGCCGCCCCGCGATCGAGAAAGAGCCGGAAGCCGTTCTCGACGAAGCGGTTGCGATACCGCTCCGGGTAGTCGCCGCGGAACTGGTCAATGACAATGACGACGATGAGCTTTGGCCGGCCGTCGTAGGCGGTGGCCGACGCCAGCGAGGGAAGCAAGCACAGCAGAACCAGCAGGGCGCAGGTGCGTTGCAGGGGGAGTTTCATGGGCGGATTTAGTGTACGACAAGGCGTGGTACGGCGAGCGCTGACGTTCAGTCCCGCCGCAGCCGACGAAACAGGTCGACAATTGAAGGCAGCCTCAGTCGGATGGCGATGTATGTTGCCATGCTGTAAGCGGCGCCAGCATAGAATGGCGCGGTAAAGTGGTACTGGTCAACACCGCGCTGCATGTCTGGATTTGAGGCTGCGATTGCGAACAGTTCTCTGTAGCTGTAATACTCCGGAATTGAAAATGCCCCACCGAAATAGTGGTGGAAGGCCGATTCGTACACGCCTGCTTTTTGGACGGAAGTTCCAAAAACGCTATGGGAAATGACGATTCCAAAGGTGAGGAATTTGTACGCCAAAATGGCGGCAGGAACAATCCAGACATAGCACGCAACCCGATGCCGATACCTTGAATACGCTAGGGCTGCGATGGATGCGGACACAAAATTGAATACCAGTAAGTGCGAGTAAAAAAACTGGAAGCTGCTTACTGGTTCGTGATCGAAGAGAGGGAGTACCCATACCCGGAATCGTGCGGTTAACCACGCTGTACCGTAAAGAGCTACCAAGTAAACGCAACCAAGATGAAAAACGAACCTGATCGCTTGCCACAAAGCCGAGACGACCGGGTCCGCAGGTGGGTGGGCCTCGGCGCACTCCTCTTGAGAAGCGGCGGGTTCCGGCATAGGCATGGGTCGTTATACCACTTTCGTCATCCACTCCCGGCCGAGCGTTGAGATTTTTCTTCCACCGCACTTTCCGGTAGATTAGCTGTTTCTATGCTCGAGCTGGCATTCGTTCGCGACAACCTTCCTCGGATCGAACAGGAGATGCGGCAGCGGGGACTCGCCCCCGGCGAGATCATCGGCCGCTTCTCAGACCTCGACGCGCGCCGTCGCAAAGCCATCACCGAGGCCGAGAACCTGAAGGCAAAGCGCAACCGCGCCTCGGAGCAGATCGCGCAGCTCAAGAAGAACAAGCAGGACGCGACCGCGCTGATCGAAGAGACCAAGAGCCTGCGCGAGCAGATCCAGCAGCAGGAAAAGGTTGCGGAACAGCTCGACACAGAGTTGCGCGGGCTGCTGGTCGGGATCCCCAACGTGCCGCACGCCAGCGTGCCGGTCGGCAGCATGGCGGAGGACAACCAAGAAGTCCGGCGCTGGGGCAAGCCTCCGAAATTCGACTTCGCGCCCAAACCGCACTGGGAGCTGGGAGAGGCGCTGGGCATCCTCGACCTGGAACGCGCCGCCAAGCTGACGGGGGCGCGCTTCGCCGTCTA
>DASQGF010000078.1:0-11107 GCA_035632755.1 Terriglobales bacterium | reverse complement strand
ACCAACAACGAAGGGCTATGGATATTGCGGCAGACGTCGGCCACCATGAAGCCGGCACGGAAGAAGCAGCCCTGCAATTCGGAATCGGCCATATCCGCCATGCCCCCGGATTGCGAGTGAGCCCTGCGCAGCCGACCCCTGGCCGCTGACGGGCTAAGCCGGAAGCGGCCTTTCCGGCCACAGGTGTGAGCGAGTTCTCACATACCATCGCTCACCGCTTGCCATACGGTGTCCAGCACGGTCCCGTCCACCCACTTGACTACCGCTACGGGATTTTGGAGCAGGCGCGGACGCTGGGGTTTTCCGCCGCAGATCCTCTCGACTTCCCGCTGGATGTCCTCGATTCGCCGGATGGGAAGCTGCGAGCCCTTCACTCGATCGAGCAGGTCTTGACGCTGCGGGTTGATGGCGATCCCGCGTTCGGTGGCCACGACATCGATCATCTCCCCCGGGCCGGTCAGGGTGGTGACCTCGTCGACGATCACCGGGATGCGGTCGCGGAACGACGGCACCGCCAGGATGGTGCATCCCGCGAACAGGCAATTCTGCCAGCCCCCGATGCCATGCAGCAGCCGCCCGTCGGAGTGGGTGACGACGTTGGCGTTGAAGTTGATATCCACCTCGGTCGCGCCCAGCACTACCGCGTCCACCATCTGGTTGAAGAATCCCTTCCCGTTGTAGTTGTACGAGGTGAAGGGCGAGGTGGCGATGTGGCGGGGATCGCGGGCCATGGATTCCACGCCGGCAAGGTCGAATGTCTGGCCGTCGAGAATGTAGTCGGTCAGGCCTTCGCGGAGAAGTTCGACCAGGTAACGGGTTGAGCCGCCGCGCACGAAACGCGCCTTCACGCCGGCGTCCTTCATCATGCGGCGCAAATGATCCACGAAAGCCAGCGCGATGCCCCCGGCGCCTGCCTGGAACGAGAAGCCGTCGCGCATGATGCCGGCGTCGCGAATGAAGCGCGCGACGTATTCGGCGATCTTCAGCCGGTCGGGGCTGCGGGTGATTTGCGTCGTGCCGGAGACGATCTTGGCCGGGTCCCCGATCGAGGGGACCTCGACCACGTAGTCCACGTTGTTGCCCTGGATCTGCCAGGGGACGCAGGGGAAGGGAACCAGGTTGTCGGTGACCACGATGACGCGGTCGGCATACATCGAGTCAGCCAGCGCGAACCCCAGTGAACCGCACGCCGACTTGCCCAGCGAGCCGGTAGCGTTGCCGAAAGCATCGGCCGTAGGCGCAGCGATGACGGCGATATCGATGTGCACCTCGCCGTCCTGGATCGCCTGCCAGCGTCCGCCGTGCGAGCGCAGCACGCCCAGGCCGCGCATCTTGCCCTGCGAACAGTAGTCGCCCAGCGGGCCGTTCATCGAGCCCTCGATGTGATGGACCACGCCCGCTTCCATCAGCTCGATCACTGCCGCCTGTGCCGGAAACGACGCGCTGGGAAACCACATCAGGTCGCGGACGCGCATGCGCGCCGCAGTCTCGAGTGCCATGAGCGCGACCGCGTCGCCATCGCGCAGGTGATGGTGGTTGGAGATGGTCATGCCGTCGCGCAGGCCGCATTGGCGTAATGCGGTCTCGAGGTCTGCCACACGCTTGTCGCCGTTAGCCGGATAGTCACGCGCCGCGCGGATAGGCGGCGCGGCCTTGCGTCCCTCCGGTTGGTGCTTGCCAACGCCGAGAAAAGGGACCTGCTTCCGGCCATTAACCTCAGTAGGAACGGCACGCCCGGCGGCGTTAGTGACGAGTTCGAGACCGTTTTTCATTCGCACTGCAGTGAGGGGCTACGTTGTGTCCAGACTGTTGGCGGTACTGGGTTCGGTCGCTGGCAGCAACCCCATCTGGCGCGCGCGTTCCACCAGCTTGAGCGCGCGCAGCACCACGGGCGGGTCGATCATCTTCGAACCCAAGGAAACCACGCCCAGTCCGCGCTGCTGCGCTTCCTCGAACGCAGCTACGACCTTCAGTGCCTTTTCGATCTCGGCGGGCGAGGGCGCGAACGCCTGGTGGATCACCGGTATTTGCAGCGGGTGCACGCAGCCCATGCCCTCGAACCCCAGCGCGCGCGCCGACTCCGCCCAGCGGCCGAGGCCCTCCATGTCGCCGACGTCACTGTACACGGAGTCGCTGGCCTGTATGTGCGCGGCGTGCGCAGCGTTCACCAGGCGCGTGCGCGCGTAGAGCGACTCGCGGCCGTCGGCGCTCTTCACCACCCCGAGGTCGGCGGTGTAATCCTCGAGCCCGATACTCATGGCGACCATGCGCTCGCTGGCGCTGGCGATGGCGAACGCATTCTCGATTCCCAGGGCCGATTCCATGATAGACATCAGCCAGATTGGCCGCTCGATTTCGCAGCGCGCCGCGATCTGCACAACTCGTTCTCCCACCGCCAGCACCTGCTCCGCATGCTCGACCTTAGGGATGAGCACCACGTCGGGCGCCTCAGGGACGACTTCGTCCAAATCCTCGTAGCCGAGTGGGAGCTGGTTTATCCGCACCATGCGCTCGACAGCGGCAAAATCCACCGCGCGCAGAGCGTTGCGCACGAGGATGCGGGCTGTGTCTTTTTCAGCGGGATGGACCGCGTCTTCCAGGTCGAGGATGATGGCGTCGGGCGCGTGCAGTCCGGCGTTAATGAAATATTTCGGCTCGCTGCCGGGAAGGTAAAGCCGCGAGCGGCGCAGGCGGTCGCGAGAAGAAGGCGGCGGCAATGGGACCGGTTGCGGCAGCGCACGGCGTCCTTGTCCGAGCCCTGCGCGCCGGACAGCAGCTTCGATGCGGGCGGCAATCACGAAAGGCAGTGCCCCTTCATCCTGAATGGCGATGCGGGCATGATGGACGCCGAGTTCCGCCAACACCTCTTGGGCCTGAGCGCGGATGTTGTCGCCGTAGTAGGGGGCGACGCGAGACTGGAGTTCGACCTCGACGCCGCCGGCAGGGCGCGGCTCAAAGGTGACGCGCAGGTCGGAGCGGACGTCGGGTCCGGCGCGACCAGCTTCGAAGCGCGTCTTGAGGTTCGTGGTACTTGCCACCGCTTCAGTCGTCCCTCAGGGACTCACGTCCCGTTCTTTGGCGTACCCGGAGCTGACGCGCCGGGCTAATCTCAACCGCGCTACGCGGCTGTCTAATTCGCAACATCGACTTTGTCGCGCATGCCGACCGATTGCAGTTTCGCCAGAATTGCATCCGTCATCTGACTGGTGCTCGCGGCACCCTGCGCGATTGCCTTGGGACCGCCCGGGATGCGCATCATATCGTAGGTCCGCACCTTGCCTTCGCCGACGACGGCGGCGATGGCCGCGCGCACGCGATCCGCTTTTTCGTTCTCCCCCACGTGGTCCAGCAGCATGGCAGCCGAGAGAATCATGGCTATGGGGTTGACGATGGGCGGATCGAGTTCGGCATATTTCGGCGTCGAGCCGTGCGTGGGCTCGAAGACCGCAACCTCATCGCCGATGTTGCCCGAGGCGGCGAATCCGAGGCCGCCGACAAGGCCGGCAAAGGCGTCCGAGATTACATCCCCGAAAAGGTTCGAGGCAATGATCACGCCATAGTCTTCCGGGTTCTTGGTCAGCCACATGGTCTGGGCATCGATGTTGGTGGACCACAGCGGGATCCCGGGGAACTCCTTCGCCACCAGTTTGGCAACCTCTTCCATCATGCCGGAAGTCTCGCGCAACACGTTCGGCTTTTCGCAGATGGTCACGTTCTTGTAGCCGTACTTGCGCGCCCACTGGAAGGCGGCGCGGCAGATGCGCTCGGCCGCCGGGCGCGTGATGATGCGGACGGAGATGGCGAGGTCCTCCCCTTTAACCTTCGCGAACGGCTTGAACTTCGCGTGCGTGGCCAGCGCGTCGCGCACCGGCTGCGGCGGATTGGTCCACTCGACGCCGCAGTAAAGCCCTTCCGTGTTCTGCCGGAAGACCACGACATTGACCTGCGGCTCTTCAAAGCCCCCACCGGGTTTTTTGCGGATGAAGTTCAGCGGATTGCCAGGAAACACGACGGACGGCCGCACACAAATATCGAGGTTGAAGCGCTGGCGCATGGTGACGATCGGGCTGTAATAGGTGCAGCCCTTGCCGCGCAGCGCCGGGCTCACTTCGGCGTCCGCGTCCTTTTTTGGCTTAGAGGTGATAGCCCCGAACAGGCCCAGCTTGTGGCGCGCCAGCAGCTCGACCGTGCGGTCAGGCAGGGCATTGCCTTCGCTTTTCCAGAACTCCCAGCCAATGTCGCCGTGAATGTAGCTGGCCTCGAAGCCGACGGCCTCGAGCACGCGGATGGCCTCGGGCAGAACCTGGTTGCCGATCCCGTCGCCGGGCATGGCGATGACCGTGTGTTTAGGCATGAATCCCTAACCTCCTGGCGACGAGCCTCTCCACCCCGCCCGCGATAACCAGTGATTGTGGCACGCTGCCCAGGGCGGGGAAGTGGAACACGTCACTGCCCCATGTGACGGTGCTGGCGGTGAAGTCGATATCGATCTCGTCGCCCGGGATGATGGTCTTCTCCCCGGCTGTGAGCCGCTCGCGCAGGCGTTTCACCAGTTCCGGCACCTCGATGCACAGGAAGCCATTATTGAATGCATTGCGCAGATACGTTTGCGAGAAGCTTCCAGCAATCACCAGCGGAATTCCCTTGGCCTTGAGCGCCGTTACTGCCTGCTCGCGGCTGGAGCCGGTGCCGAAATTGAAGCCGCTCACCAGCACGTCACCTGCGCGGGTGCTGGCCGCGAACTGGGGATCATAGTTCTCCATCACCACGCGCGCCATCATCTCGGGCGTCATGTCCTCGCGATAGGTGTAAGTGCCGGGATAGATGGCGTCGGTGTTGAGGTTGTCTTTGGGGATGAACACCAGGCGTCCACGCACACGCGCAGGAAAGCCGGGAAGGATGCTGACCTTTTCGGCTTCGATCCCGGCGCCGGCCGATAGGTCTTCAAAATGACGTTCTAAATGCAGGTCCCTCGACTCGCGGCCAACCCCGGGCCGCTCGCTCGGGATGACATCAGAAGAAGTTGTGGCTTCCGGTCCGCAAATGTAGCCTGCGACCGCCGACGCGGCGACCACGGCGGGGCTGGCAAGATAGCATTGCGCTTCGCGCGAGCCCATGCGTCCTTTGAAATTGCGGTTGGTGGCCGAAATGCCGACCTCGCCGGGCTCGAGCAATCCTGTTCCCAGGCCGATGCACGGACCGCAGCCCGCCGGAAGCGGGATGGCGCCCGAGTCGAGGATCGTCTTCCAGATTCCGCGGCGCTCGGCCTCTTCCTGCACCCAGCGGCTCGCCGGCGCGAGATAGAACTTCACCGTGGAAGCAACCTTCCTGCCCCGCAGCACGGCTGCCGCCGCCTCCAGGTCCTCGATGCGCGAGTTCACGCACGACACCAGGTAGGCTTTGTCTATCTTAACCTGCTTGTTCTGCAGTTCCGCCAGCGAGGACATCACCTGCACCGTGTCCGGCCCGGAGATGTGTGGCGTGACCGCGCTCAGGTCGAGCACGATGCGGGCGGCGTAGTGAGCGTCGGGATCGGGTGACGGCGGAGCTTTTTCCAGGCGTGCCAATTCTCTTTCCGGCAGCCGTTTCTCACCATCCGCGCCCAATTGCGTCCGTCGCCCGCGCAGCCATTCCAAGGTGGCCGCGTCAGCGGGGAACCAGCCCACCAGCGCGCCCCATTCGGTGGTCATGTTGGCGATGGTCAGCCGCGCTTCCATGGAAAGCGACGCCACGCCCGGTCCGCTGAACTCCACGGCGGCGTTCAGTACCTCTTCCTGGTTGTAGAGGCCGCAGAGGGCGATGATCACGTCCTTGCCGCTCGCGCCCGCCCGCAGCCCACCTTCAAGTATTACTTTAACTGTTCGCGGGATCTGCCACCAGAACTCGCCCGTGGCCCAGATGGCGGCGGCATCGGTGCGGACCACCGGCGTGCCCACCGCGCCCAACGCGCCATACATATTGGAATGCGAGTCGGAGGCCACGACGAAGCTGCCGGGCAGGACGTATCCGCGCTCCACCATGATCTGGTGCCCGATGCCGGAGCCGGCAGGATAGAAGTCCACGCCGTGCTCGCGGGCGAAGGCTTCGATGGAGCGGTACTTCTTCTGGTTGTCGTCGGAGAGGTTCTGGATGTCGTGGTCGAGGGCGAAGACCAGTTGCCGGGGATCGCGGACACGCTTGGCGCCGATGGCCTGGAACTTCTTCATGACCGCCGAGGTGTTGTCGTGGGTCATGACGTGCGTGGGGCGGATGGAGACGAAGTCGCCCGCGCGCAGCGGACGGTTGGGCCCTTCAGCGAGGTGGGCCTGCGCGAGTTTTTCAACGACGGTCTGGGACATGAGTATTTGCCAGTTGTCAGTTGCCAGTTGTGCGGGCGAGACGCCCGCGCACTACAAAAGTTCTTGTGTTGCTGTAACCGGTGAAAGGGCACGGCTTCAGCCGTGCCGATATGTGGCACGACTGAATCGGCCTTTAGGCCCTGAGGCTGCGTCCCTCGGCGGCTAAAGCCGGACTCTCTAGTTGCACTTTGCGGCACGCCTGAAGGCGTGCCCCTTCACAGGCTACATCTACTCCGAAACCGCTCCAGCCGCCGAGACGGCCCGCTTTGCCTTCAGCAATTTCATCAGCTCACTCACCGAACCCAGCTCGTCCAGCTTCCACACTACTTCTTTCGCCCGCTTGCGGGCGGCGCGCGACATCACCGGCGCGGCCAGTGCGTCGAATTTCTCCTCGATCTCGTAGTCGCCGAGCGGATTCCGTGGGTCGCCCTTAGGATAATCCAGTTGCTTGGTGAACTCGCGCCCGTCGGTGGTGCGGATGGTCACAATCACCCGCTGCAGCGCGGGGAAAACCTTCTCGATCTCGGGATCGCCGACCACCTCGACCTTCCGCAACTGCGCCCGGATCTTCTCGTCCATGATCTTCTCTATGGTGAACTGCGCGGGCGTGACTTGGCGGTCCACCAGGGCGGCGGCAATTACGTAAGGCAGCGAGTGGTCGGCGGTTTCCTTGCTGCGCGGGTCGTACTTCGAAGGGTCGGAGAGAATGTCGGCGGCGCGGGCGAGCGAACGAATGTGGACCTTCTCGACCTTCTCCGCGCGTAGCTCGTTTTCCTTCACTAGGTCGAGCACGGCGGAGATGGGCGTGTGGGTTAGCGCTTCGGTGGGGAAGGCCTTCATCCCACACTGGGTGATGCGCCAGGATTCGCCTAGCCCGTCGGTCAGCACATTCAGCTTCCACTCCGGGCCGAAGCAATGCGTCAGGCCCTCCTTGCCGTTCACCACGTGCTCAGGGCCGGTGTAGCCTTTCTCGGCGAGCAGCGCGGCCAGTACACCGCTCTGGGTCGCCATGGGATCAGCCGTGTTCTTCATCATGGTGAGCTTGCCGGCGGTGACGGCGCCGAGTGTGGCCTGGCGGCTGGCGGAGATGCCGATGGCGTGCTGAATCTGCTCCCAGGAAAGGTGCAGCATGCGGCCGGCTACAATCGGCGATACGAACGCAGTCAGCGTGGCGTGATGCCAGCCCCGCTCGCGGATGCCGGGGAACGCGGCCTCACAGAAGCGGCACTCGAACTCGTGACCCAGCACCAGTCCGACGATCAGTTCGCGCCCGTCGGCGTTCGCCCGCTCGCCGCACGCCAGCGCGGCGGGAAAGATGTCGGAAGGATGCGATGGATCCTGCTTCCAGTAGATGTCATTGTAGTCCATGCATCGGATCATCAGCGCGTTGGCCAGCGAGGCCGAGACCGCATCGATTCGCTTGCCTGTACCGATCACGGTGCATCGGCCGCGGCCGGCGGTTTCGTCGAGCACGGCCAGCGCGATCTTCACGTCATGCTGCTGGTATCCGCCCAGAGCGCAGCCCAGCGAATCGAGCAGGAAGCGCTTGGCCTGATAGACGGCGTCGGAGGAGAGTTGGTCGAATCTCAGATTGGCGGCCCATTGGGCCATGGCAGTGGTGACTGTGCTCATGTCACTTTCGGAACGGCAGATAGCTCATGAAGTCGGCGTGATGCACGATGATCGCTTCCGTGGTCCGCTTCACCAAGTCGCCTTCGGCGGCGTGGGCGGCGATGATGTGGCAAACTGCTTCGGGCACGCCGCACTCCATGGCGAGCGCCACGCCGGTGAAGGGATGGCGCAGGAACTCGCCGCGCTGGCTCTGGCGCACCTTGCCGTCCACCACTTCGTACTCCAGCAGCTTGCCGACATCGGCCAGGATCGCGCCCGCGATCACAGTGTCAAGATCAATCTCGAGGCCTCGGCCCAGGAACTCTTGCATCGACTCCGCCGACCGGCGCGCGATGTGCACCACGCACCGCTTGTGCTCCATGAACGTCGCCCGGCAGTTGGGCACGAGCAGCGTGAACGGGATGCGGTTGAGATCATCGGGCTTGAGTGGGCTCAGTTCGAAGGCGCGCACCCAGGTGGAGGCCACTTTTTCGCGCAGGTCGCGGTCCTCGATCCACTCCAGCTCCGGCCACAACCGCTCGACGGCTTGAGGCAACGCGCTGGGTTCGGCGGCCTGTCCAGGCGAGACAGTGCGCCTCGTGAGTTTCTTGGGTTTTCGGGTGCGTGAAGGCATGCCTTCTCTCTGAACGACTCCCAACGTCAGATTCTGCTCCTCAAGGACGCGTACTCGCAACCTCGACCCGCATTGCGCTGCACGAGATTAAGGCCCAAACGGACGATTCTGCTATGCTCTTGCAGAATTGAAGAGGTGGTTGCCCCAGGTACACTCGACCCGAAATCCAGGCAGGGACTGCTGATGATTTGGAGAATCGCCGACTATCTATTCCTTGCCGTCGCTGCCATCCCGTTTATCTACTATCTGATTGCCCTCTATAGTTCATGGAGATACTTCCGGGGTTCGGTGAGCCAAAATGCGGCGGACCTCAAGTTCACTCAGGGGATCAGCATTCTGAAGCCCATCCGTGGGCTTGACCCGGACGCCTACGAAAATTTCGCCAGCTTCTGCCGGCAGGACTACCCCGACTACGAGATTGTTTTCTGCGTCGATGGCGCCAACGATCCCGTCCTTACCGTGATCGAAAAGCTGTGCCGCAATTTCCCTGAACGCCGCATCCGGGTGCTTTTCGGATCGGGCCGCAATGCGGTGAACGACAAAGTCGCGAAGCTGGCACGCTTGGTCGCCGAAGCCCAGCACGAGCTACTGGTCATCAGCGACAGCGATGTGCGGGTCGAGCCGGACTATCTCCGTACCGTGGTCGCTCCTCTTGAGGACCCCAGAGTGGGCGCCGTCACGTGCTTCTATGTGCCGGCCGACGAGACCACGTTCATTCACAGCCTGCAGTCGGTCGGGATGGTGTCGGACTTCTATGCCGGCATCCTGGTTGCCCGGCAGTTGGATGGGGTGAAATTCGCGCTCGGGCCCACGATTGCCACCTCACGCACGCGCTTGGCTGGGTTCGGCGGCTACGCGGCGCTCGAGAACCGTCCGGCGGACGATCTTCTGGTGGGCCGCTTGATCGCGGAGCAGGGCTACGAAGTAAGACTCTTGCCCTATTCGGTCTTGACAGTGCCCGACTATCACTCCCTACGCGATCTCTTCCACAAGCGCTTGCGCTGGATTGTAGTGATGCGGCACATGCGCCCCTGGGGGCACTTGGGCCTGGTCTTTACTCAGGGGCTCGCCTGGTCGCTGGCGGCAGTTGCGACTCATCCTTCCGGGGCGGTGGCGTTGAGCTATCTCGGTGGCTACGCTGTGCTCCGGATGGCCATGGTTTGGCTGATCGGCATCCGGGGCCTGAAGCAGAATAGCCTGTGGAAGAAGATGCCGCTGGTTCCTATCTGGGACGCCTGCGCATTCCTGATCTGGCTGATCAGCTTCGGGCGCAAGAGCGTGCGCTGGCGCGATGCGGAATACTTCATCCGGGATGGGATGCTGGTCCCGGTGACCCCAAGTCCAGCCGAGAGGTAACTCCCGACCCGGGGATCTCACCCCGCGCGGGTCTTCACCCGGCGCGCTTTGAAACCTGCACCGGTTCTTTCTCGCAGAGGTTGTCCGCCTTATTCACTGCTTCGACCGAAGCAAGGGACGCCGTCTCCGCCAATGGATAACGATGGCTGCCGGGATAGCGCCAGTTGACCCTCGGAAGTATCAGTGAGGTGTCGATGCGATCTCGGTACTGAATGGCGATGTTCATCAGCGAATCCAACAGCGACTCCGACAAGTAGTGAGGCTGCAAACCGAGATCGATCAGTTTGGAATGTTTGGCATTGTAATAATGTTCTTCGGCCTCCACTCGCGGATCGGGCAGACGATCGATCTCCACGACCAGGCCCAGCTTGGCCCCGGCTGACTGCACCATCTGCGCCAGCCCCAGCACGGAAAACTGTTCCGTGAACTGGTTGAAGACGCGGCATTCCCCGCGGGCGGGGGGATTGAGGCAAGCGATCTCAACACAGCGCACGGTGTCGCGGATATCGAGGAAGCCGCGGGTTTGCCCGCCCTTCCCGTACACGGTGAGTGGGTGCCCGATCGCTGCCTGGGCGCAGAAGCGGTTGAGAACCGTGCCGAAGACCTCATCGTAGTCGAAACGGTTGATCAAGGCCTCGTCCATTGCAGTTTCATCGGTCATGGTTCCATACACGACGCCCTGATTCAGATCGGTGGCGCGCAATCCCCAAATCTTACAGGCGAACATCATGTTGTGGCTGTCGTGCACCTTCGACAGGTGATAGAAGGAACCGGCCTGCTTGGGGAAGGGCAGCACGTCCTTGCGGCCGTTGTGTTCGATGGTGATATAGCCCTCTTCGATGTCGATGTTGGGAGTGCCGTATTCGCCCATGGTCCCGAGCTTGATGAGGTGGCAGTCGGGTTGGAGTTCACGCAGCGCGAAAAGCAGGTTCAAGGTGCCGACGACGTTGTTGACCTGAGTAAAAACCGCATGTTTGCGGTCGATCATCGAGTAGGGCGCGGACCGTTGCTCGGCGAAATGCACCATGGCTTCCGGCTCGAATTCCTGGACCACCGCGGACAGGAAGTCATAGTCGGTTACGTCGCCGACGAACGGCTCAATGATATTTCCCGTCAGCTCTCGCCAGACGCTCAATCGATCCGAGAGGGGACGGATCGGCGTCAAGGT